>NZ_JBBCMI010000004.1:0-308381 GCF_037152415.1 Cedecea sp. AS113 | reverse complement strand
GAAGCCGGTTCGCGAAAGTGGATCCAGAAAGGCTTGAGCCGTGTGCGGGGAAACTCGCATGCACGGTTCTTAGGGGAGGATGTGGTGGTAACACCATGTCCTTACCCGACCTGTTGAGCGAAAAAACCGCCAAAACGGCCAACGGCTGCGACGGCGTGTGTATTTTCGTTAATGATGATGGTAGTCGCCCGGTGCTGGAAGAGCTAAAAAAACACGGCGTTAAGTTCATCGCGCTGCGCTGTGCCGGCTTTAACAACGTCGATTTAGACGCGGCGAAAGAGCTTGGTATGCCCGTGGTTCGCGTCCCTGCCTACTCGCCGGAAGCCGTGGCTGAACACGCTATCGGGATGATGATGTGCCTTAATCGTCGCATTCATCGCGCCTACCAGCGCACACGTGACGCCAACTTTTCGCTCGAAGGCTTAACCGGTTTTACCATGCACGGCAAAACGGCAGGCGTGATCGGCACCGGGAAAATCGGCGTTGCCGCGCTGCGGATCCTGAAAGGGTTTGGCCTGCGCCTGCTGGCGTTTGATCCTTATCCGAGCGCAGCGGCGCTGGATTTAGGCGTAGAATATGTCGATCTCGAAACGCTGTTTGCGCAGTCCGACATTATTTCCCTGCACTGCCCGTTGACGCCGGAAAACTATCACCTGCTCAACCACTCCGCCTTTGATCAAATGAAAGACGGCGTGATGGTGATAAACACCAGCCGCGGCGGGCTGATTGATTCCCAGGCCGCCATCGACGCGCTCAAGCACCAGAAAATCGGCGCGCTGGGCATGGATGTGTACGAGAACGAACGCGATCTGTTCTTTGAAGATAAGTCTAACGACGTGATTCAGGACGACGTGTTCCGCCGCCTTTCCGCCTGCCACAACGTGTTGTTTACCGGCCACCAGGCATTTTTGACGGCGGAGGCGCTGACCAGCATTTCCGAAACGACGCTTGAAAACCTGCGTCAGCTGGAAAAAGGCGAGCCTTGCCCGAACCAGTTGAATTGATTTTCCGCCCGCCTCTCGCAGGAGGCGGTTAATTTTAAGAGTATCCTTACTGATTCATGCGCCACATCCTGCGAAAGTGGCGCGCTTTCATTGATGACTGATAAAACTTAGGGAGAAGAAATGAAAAAGTTCGCTTCACTGATGCTGGCAAGCGTAGTGCTGGCAGGTTGCGCCCAGCCGTCAGATTCCGATAAAGGTGCCGTGACCGCACAAGATTTGCAGCACCATCGCTTTGTGCTGGAGAGCGTAGACGGTAAGCCTCTGGACGTGAAAAACAGCAAACGCGCGCCTGAGCTTAGCTTCGGTGAAAACATGCAGATTTATGGTCAGATGTGTAACCGCTTTATGGGCCAGGCAACCCTGGAACACAACACGCTGAAGGCGAAAGGCGTGGGCATGACGATGATGCTTTGCAGCGACCCGCTGTTGAACGACCTGGATCACCGTATCAATGACATGCTGACCAGCGGGGCCAAAGTTTCTCTGGCTAACCAGCAGTTGGTGCTGAAGAGCGGCCAGCATACGCTGACGTACAAACTGGCCGATCTCGTTAATTAATCAGTAGCTTCCACAGGTGCCAGCGGCAAGCGAGTTTTCGTTACAGCGCTTGCCGTTCGGCATGGCACACATGCCAATCGCGCTGCCGTCCAGCTGACGCGCAACGCTCATCGTACCGCCAATCATCGCACAGTTCGCTTCGCCCTGGCTGGACATTGCCGCCCTGAGGCCAGGAGGAACGTGGGCCGCAGTGGCCTGTTGAGGGGGTTCATTACTGCATGCCGATAATAACAGTGCGGCACAACCGGCTAAAAACGCAGCGCGCATGGCTTCTCTCTCCCGTCTGAATATGCAAAACCTTTGCATAATGGCGCATGGTTCCCGCTGCGTCGAGAGCATAAGGCAATAAAATGTGTTGATTTTTGTGGCACAGATCACCTTTCAAGCCAAAACATCAGAGTTTTCTGAGCATCCTTCATTCCTTTTATGATTCAGCGCAGTACGTCCCCAGGTTATTTCACTGTTAATCGTGGATCAATTTGTGCACTCGGCAGGCCCATAACTTCTAATGGCCAGGGTGGACACACTATAATTGAGGAATTACAACGGGGCTCCAGGCTTTCAGGCGAGTCCCTTTATTTTGCGCAATGTAAGGGTGTCTTATGATCACTATCGACGGCAACGGCGCAGTCGCCTCCGTGGCGTTTCGTGCCAGCGAAGTAATTGCCATCTACCCGATTACTCCCAGCTCGACAATGGCGGAACAGGCGGATGCCTGGTCGGGTGACGGCAGGAAGAACGTATGGGGCGATGTCCCTCGCGTAGTCGAGATGCAGTCTGAAGCAGGCGCAATTGGCGCGGTGCACGGGGCGCTGCAAACCGGGGCGCTTTCCACTTCGTTTACGTCATCGCAAGGCTTACTGCTGATGATCCCGACGCTGTACAAGCTTGCGGGCCAGCTGACGCCATTTGTTCTCCACGTTGCCGCGCGCACCGTGGCCACCCACGCGCTTTCCATTTTTGGCGATCATTCTGACGTGATGGCCGTGCGCCAGACCGGCTGCGCCATGCTGTGCGCCAGCAGCGTCCAGGAAGCACAGGACTTCGCACTGATTTCCCATATTGCGACCCTGAAAAGCCGCGTGCCGTTTATTCACTTCTTCGACGGCTTCCGCACCTCGCACGAAATCAACAAAATTGTGCCGCTGGCGGACGATACCCTTCGCGGCCTGCTGCCGCAAAAAGAGATCGATGAACATCGCGCCCGCGCCCTGAACCCGGAGCATCCGGTGATTCGCGGGACGTCGGCCAACCCGGATACGTACTTCCAGTCCCGCGAAGCGACCAACCCGTGGTACAACGCGGTTTACGCGCACGTTGAACAGGCGATGAACGACTTTGCCGCCACCACCGGCCGTAGCTATCGTCCGTTTGAGTATTACGGCCACCCGGAAGCGGAGCGCGTGATTATCGTGATGGGCTCCGCCGTCGGCACCTGTGAAGAAGTTGTCGATGAATTGCTGACCAGGGGCGAAAAAGTCGGCGTGCTGAAAGTGCGCCTGTACCGCCCCTTCTCCGCCGAACATTTGCTGGAAGTTCTGCCGCAAACCGCGCGTCAGGTGGCGGTGCTTGACCGTACTAAAGAGCCGGGGGCCCTTGCTGAGCCGCTGTATCTCGACGTGATGACCGCGCTTGCCGAGGCGGTAAGCCGTGGCGAGCGCGAAACGCTGCCTCGCGTGATTGGGGGCCGCTACGGGCTGTCATCCAAAGAGTTCGGTCCGGAATGCGTCCTGGCTATTTTCAATGAACTTCGCGAAGCCAAACCGCGCCCGCGCTTTACCGTGGGCATTTACGACGATGTGACCAACCTGTCGCTGCCGTTGCCGGAAAATACCCTGCCGAACCGCGCTAAACTCGAAGCGCTGTTTTATGGCCTGGGCAGCGACGGCAGCGTGTCTGCCACCAAAAACAATATCAAAATTATCGGTAACTCCACGCCGTGGTTTACCCAGGGTTATTTCGTTTATGACTCCAAAAAGGCCGGAGGGCTGACGGTTTCTCATCTGCGCGTGAGCGAGCAGCCGATCAACTCCACCTACCTGATTGAGAAAGCCGATTTCGTTGGCTGCCACCAGCTGCAGTTTATCGACAAGTACCAGATGGCCGAGCGCCTGAAGCCCGGCGGTATTTTCCTGCTGAACACGCCTTACGCCGCCGACGAGGTGTGGAGTCGCCTGCCGCAGGAAGTTCAGGCGGTGCTCAATCAGAAGCAGGCTCGCCTGTACGTCATTAACGCGGCGAAGATCGCCCGCGAGTGTCATCTTGGTGCCCGTATCAACACCGTAATGCAGATGGCATTCTTCCACCTGACGCAGATCCTGCCTGGCGACACCGCGCTGGCAGAGCTGCAGGGCGCGATTGCCAAAAGCTACAGCAGTAAAGGGACGGAAATCGTCGAGCGTAACTGGCAGGCGCTGGCGCTGGCTCGTGACTCCCTCGCCGAAGTGCCTCTGCAGGACGTTAACCCGGCAAGCGCGATGCGTCCGCCGGTCGTCTCCGACGCCGCACCTGATTTTGTGAAAACCGTTACCGCCGCGATGCTCGCCGGTCTCGGCGATGCCCTGCCGGTTTCCGCCCTGCCGCCGGACGGGACCTGGCCGATGGGCACGACCCGCTGGGAAAAACGCAACATCGCCGAAGAGATTCCTATCTGGAAGCCGGATATTTGTACCCAGTGCAACCACTGCGTCGCCGCCTGCCCGCATTCGGCTATTCGTGCCAAAGTGGTTCAGCCTGAGGCAATGGAAGGCGCCCCGGAAGCCCTGCAGTCGCTGGACGTGAAGTCCCGGGATATGCGCGGCCAGAAATACGTGCTGCAGGTAGCGCCGGAAGATTGCACCGGCTGTAACCTTTGCGTAGAAGTTTGCCCGGCCAAAGATCGCCAGAACCCGGAAATCAAGGCGATTAATATGCTGTCTCGCCTTGAACACGTTGAAGAAGAGAAAGAGAACTATGACTTCTTCCTCGCGCTGCCGGAAATCGATCGCACCAGCCTGGAGCGTATCGATATCCGTACCTCGCAGCTGCTAACGCCGCTGTTTGAATACTCCGGGGCCTGCTCAGGCTGCGGCGAAACGCCGTACATTAAAATTCTGACCCAGCTGTTCGGCGACCGTATGCTGATCGCTAACGCCACCGGCTGTTCGTCTATTTACGGCGGCAACCTGCCATCCACGCCGTACACCACCGACGCAAACGGCCGCGGGCCAGCCTGGGCTAACTCGCTGTTTGAGGATAACGCCGAATTTGGGCTGGGCTTCCGCCTGACGGTGGATCAGCACCGCGCCCGCGTCATGCGTTTACTGGGACAGTTTGCCGATAAACTTCCGGCCGAGCTTAATGAGCAGCTTCACGCGGAAGCGACACCGGAAGTCCGCCGTGAACAGGTCGCCGAGCTGCGTAAACATTTGGCGAACATTGACGATGCTGATGCCCGTCAGCTGGTCACCGATGCCGACGCGCTGGTGGAGAAATCTATCTGGCTGATTGGCGGTGACGGCTGGGCCTATGACATCGGTTTCGGTGGCCTCGACCACGTGCTGAGCCTGACCGAAAACGTCAACATTCTGGTGCTGGATACGCAGTGTTACTCCAACACCGGCGGCCAGGCGTCTAAAGCCACGCCGCTGGGCGCCGTCACCAAGTTTGGCGAGCACGGCAAGCGTAAAGCACGTAAAGATCTGGGCGTCAGCATGATGATGTACGGCCATGTGTACGTCGCGCAGATTTCGCTGGGGGCACAGCTGAACCAGACGATGAAGGCCATTCAGGAGGCGGAGGCTTATCCTGGTCCATCGCTGATCATCGCCTACAGCCCTTGCGAAGAGCACGGCTACGATCTGGCACTGAGCCACGATCAGATGCGCCAGCTGACCGCCACCGGCTTCTGGCCGCTTTATCGCTTCGACCCGCGTAGGGCTGATGAAGGCAAGGTGCCGCTGGCGCTGGATTCCCGTCCACCGTCCGATGCGCTGGCCGATACGTTAATGAAGGAGCAGCGTTTCCGCCGCCTGAACGCCCAGCAGCCGGAAGTCGCCGAGCAGCTGTGGAAAGATGCCGCCGCCGATTTGCAGAAGCGATACGACTTCCTGGCGCAGCTGGCGGGTAAAGCGGAGAAGGTTAGCGAGTAATCGGGGGAATGCCCCTCACCCCGGCCCTCTCCCTGGAAGGGAGAGGGGGAAAACATAGATTGGCGTTCTTTTTAATCCCGTCGCTCTGGAAGAGAGAATGGGAAAACGTAGATTGGCGTTCTTTTATCCCCTCTCCCCCATGGGGAGAGGGTTAGGGTGAGGGGAAAACACGCCCCCCCCGTTTCAGATACCTTCGCCCCTGGGGGGAGAAGGTCAGGCGGAGGAGAAAACGCGTTTACTTCAGCAGGCGAACCTTCACTGATTTACCTTTGATTTTGCCCTGCTGCAGCTGTTTCCACGCGTGACGCGCCACGGACTGGCGCACCGCAACGTAAACATGGATTGGGTGGACGTCGATTTTGCCGATGTCCGCACCTTCCAGCCCCATATCGCCGGTTAACGCCCCCAAAATATCTCCCGGACGCATTTTGGCTTTCTTGCCGCCGTCAATGCACAGCGTCGCCATTTCCGCTTCCAGCGGCTTCACGGAAACGCCGGACGGCACCTGCTGCCATTTCAGCGAAAGATTCAGCATTTCAGCCAGCACGCTCGCGCGCTGCGCTTCTTCCGGGGCGCAGAAGCTGATAGCCAGCCCGCTTTGCCCGGCTCGCGCGGTACGGCCAATGCGGTGAACGTGCACTTCCGGGTCCCACGACAGCTCGTAGTTAATGACCATTTCCAGCGCTTTGATATCCAGCCCACGCGCCGCAACGTCTGTTGCCACCAGCACGCGGCTACTGCCGTTGGCAAAACGCACCAGCGTCTGGTCGCGGTCGCGCTGTTCCATGTCGCCGTGCAGCGCTAACGCACTTTGATGTCGCTCGTTCAGCGCATCGCACACGGCCTGGCAATCTTTTTTGGTGTTGCAGAACACCACGCAGGACGCCGGCTGATGCTTGCTGAGCAGCGCCAGCAGCAGGCCGATTTTGCCCCCGCGGGAGATTTCATAGAACTGCTGTTCAACGGACGGCAGCTCATCAACGGTATCAATTTCGATAGTCTGCGGGTCGCGCTGAATTCGCCCGCTGATAGCGGCAATGGCGGCAGGCCAGGTGGCGGAGAAAAGCAGCGTCTGGCGTTTGGCCGGCGCATGGGCAATAACTTCATCGATGGCGTCGGCGAAGCCCATGTCCAGCATACGGTCGGCTTCGTCCAGCACCAGCGTTTGCAGAGCCTCCAGCTTCACCGTTTCTTTTTTCAGGTGATCTAACAGGCGGCCCGGCGTGGCCACGATAATGTGCGGCGCATGCTGTAACGAGTCTCGCTGTACGCCAAACGGCTGGCCACCACACAGGGTTAAAATTTTAATATTTGGCATGTAGCGCGCCAGGCGACGCAGCTCTTTAGCGACCTGGTCGGCCAGTTCGCGGGTTGGGCACAGCACCAGCGACTGGGTTAAAAACTGGCTGGCATCAATGTGCTGCAGCAGGCCAAGGCCAAAAGCTGCGGTTTTGCCGCTGCCGGTTTTGGCCTGAGCACGGACGTCTTTTCCGGCCAGAATGGCGGGCAAGGCCGCTTCCTGAACGGGCGTCATTTCGTGATACCCCAGTTCGCTAAGGTTGGCGAGTTGTGCTTCAGGTAAAGCGTTCAGTACGGAAAAAGCGGTCACAATGGTCATCTCTTAATAATAACGGGCAGGCGCGTATGCTAGCAGATTCGCGTGGTTCAGGCGTGAGTTTATCAATTTTGCTGCGTTAGCGAGTGAAACAGTAAAAACGGTGCCTTTCGCTAAGGCACCGTTTTCCATTGGGAATAATAGCGCTATTCGCTAATCGGCAAATAGCCCTGCCATTCTGGCCTGAAGCGTTCGCCCTGCTCCGCTTTTTCCAGATGGATAAAATAATCCCCCACGCTTTCTAACAGCAGGCAGTCATCGACATCTTTCAGGTTGTCTTTGTGCTGCTGGTAGCTTTCGACCAGCAGGTTCGCAATCGCCTTCTCTTTTGCCTGGGCCGGATTTTCAGCCACGAAGAAATCAAAGTCATGCAGCTCCGCCAGCGTTTTCGGGCTGTAGCCGCCGACGTTCACAAAAAAGAGCTTTGGCGTTTGCTCTACGGGTTTATCGGAAAGACTAATGCGGTAGCCGTCGGCCCAACGCAGCTTGCCGTACCCGTCGATATGGATTTTATCTTTGTCACCAAACCAGGCCGCCCGCAGAGCGGGCCACGCGTCCTCTGGCTTCTCTGCAGCCACAAACTGGACGTCATGCACTTCGATATTGGATTTTCCGGCATTGCCGCCCACATAAAAGACGTAAAGTTCCATTTGTTCTCCTTATTAATCGCTATATAAAATAATATATAACGATTGATATTTGAATGACTTTCATGTGGTGGGAAGATTGATCGCAAGCAGGAAGACGGATAAAAAAACGATTACTATGCTTGAGCTTTTCGCCCTAAGCTAAATCAGCAGCCAAAGCAGAAGCTTAAACAGACAAGGAGCCAGAATGTTCGAAGATAATGACTATAAGCTGTATGTCATCGTGAACCGCACTGCCGACGTCAGCGTGCAAATGAATGCCGTGGGCCACCTCTGCGGCGGTATTATGCTTAAAGTCGAGGAGCCTGTATTTCATGACTATCCCAACCAGGATAGCGGCTTAAGCGCCTAGATGAACCATTATCCGGTGGTTGTACTTCAGTCTAAAAACAGCAGCCAGTTGGGGACGACGCTGGAGAAATGCAGGGAAGAAGGCGTGCTGTATAACTTCTTTACCACCACCATGCTGTCGCACTCTTCTGAGCAGCAGATCAAAGATACGCGCGACACGCCTTTCGCTGAGCTCGATTTTGTTGGCATCGCGCTGTACGGCGAAACGGAAAAACTCAAACCGCTGACCAAAAAGTTTTCCGTCTTTAAAGGTTAAACATTCCGGGTATGATGCCTCGCGCAGTTACCCACCTCTTACCCTTCGTCTCCGGCGTAAAAATTGATGATGTCATCTTCAAACCAGCAGCCCACTTTGTAATACATCGCACAGCCAATCAGAAAACTGGCAATGAGTATTAATGCTGTCAACAATCCTTTCACTTCGAAACGCTCTCCCATGATGCTTGCTGTGATATTGACAGGCCGGTTGAAAAAAAGTTCAGCGGCGAAACTATTCTGGCCATAGCACGATCATCACAGACGCTTCGGTCTTTGCGATGGCAATTCTGTCACAACGTTCTGGTTAAACTAGGGTTGCTAATTTTCTGAGCAAACCAGGTGCCATTGTGTCCGATAACCACCTTCATTTCAAAAACGTCAGCGGTTTCTTTTTTCGCGCCGTTCCGGCGGAGTTCCTCAGTAGCGTGCTGTCGCGCACCCGGCCCGATTCCCCAGGGCGTTACCATCGGCCAGGGCAAACAATTCTTTATATGAGCCCGGTACCTGAGTGGGCAAGGCTGGCGGTTGCCGCCCATATGCAAAAAGACGGCAAGCCGCGGCTTCTCGTCCCACTGTATGTCGAAGACGCGCGGGTGCTGGACCAGCGAGATGAATATTCATGCCTGGCTTTAGGCATCAACCGCGATCTGTCTAATCACTGCTGGCTCAGCGCCCTGCAGCAAAATATCGACCCGCCTTCCTGGCAAAATGCTGACCGGGCTCGCTTCTCCAATGCCGATGGCATTATCGACCGTTCCCGAAGTATTCCCGATGGCTGGCACCTGAATTTATTCCGCTGGAACGAACTTGGCGGCCCACGCGTCACGGTGTGCGGGGAACCGATCGCTGTTCCGCTTCCCGAAAATGTGAATGTGTAACGGCAGCACATTCAGCACACCCACGCCTGCGGTAGATCGGCATAGCGAGTGGTATAGCGCGGCGACAGCATGTCGCGCTTCATCGCCCACGGCTGCTGTATGCCCTGCCCGGCAAAATAGAGCGTGCCTTTGCCCTGCTTTTTATTCAGGAAGTCCAGCACGGTCATCAGTTTTTCGCCGTTAGGGCGTGGAACATGGTTGTCGAATAAATCGAATTGCGCCACGCCCTGACTAAAAAAATCCCCCAGCATCACGCCGGCTTTCTGGTAGCGATGCCCCGCCTGCCAGATAGCGTCCAGGCTCTGCAACGCGGCCTGGATAATATCCCGGCTGTCCTGTGTGGGGATGAGCAGCGAGACGGACGAGCAGTTGCCGTAATAGGGTTCGTTCACGGCAAACGGACTGCTTTTCACAAAGGCAGAGATCACCCGGCAATATTGGTGCTCAGCCCGCAGCTTTTCCGCCGCCCGGCTGGCGTAGCTGCCGATCGCCTGGCGCATAGCCTCATACTCGGTAATGCGTTCTCCGAACGAGCGGCTGCAGATGATCTCCTGTTTGGCGGCGGAGAACTCATCCATTTCAAGGCATGATTCCCCGCGCAATTCGCGCACGGTTCTTTCCAGCACCACGCTGAAATGCCGTCGAATAAAACGAATATCCGCGTCGGCAAGCTGTAAAACCGTTCTGATGCCCATGTCGTCGAGTTTTTTCGACAGCCGCCGCCCCACGCCCCAGACTTCGCCCACGGGCAGCTGTGCCATAAGCCAGCGCTGGTGCTTCGGGCGGGATAAATCAACCACTCCGCCGGTTCGTTCTTGCCACGTTTTTGCCGCCAGGTTTGCCAGTTTAGCCAGCGTTTTTGTCGGCGCGATGCCCACGCCCACCGTCAGGCGGGTGCGCTGGCGAATAGTCGAGCGGATCGTCTGGCCAAAGGCCTTCAGGTTGTAGCAATTGCTCACGCCCGTTAAGTCACAAAATGCCTCGTCAATGGAGTAAATCTCGACCCTGGGCAGCAGCTCTTCAAGCACGCCCATCACCCGCTCGCTCATGTCGGCATACAGCTCGTAGTTGCTGCTAAACGTCAGCACGCCATGCCGCCTGAGCGCCTCTTTCTGTTTAAAAAAAGGCGCCCCCATTTTGACAAAGGGCCGGGCTTCCGCAGAGCGGGCGATGACGCAGCCGTCATTATTGGATAAAACCACCACCGGCTTTCCGGCTAAATCCGGGCGGAATGCCGTTTCGCAGGAGGCGTAGAAGCTGTTGACGTCCACCAGCGCAAACATGTTTAGCCCGCCGCTTTGATGATAAAAGTGACGATGCCAAAAATATCGAGTTCGGCCTCATCGGTGACGGGAATCGGTGCCCAGGCGCTGTTCATCGGCAGTAGCATCACCGTGGGGCGAAGCTGCAGGCGCTTCACGGTGAACGCCCCGTCAATCGCCGCAATCACAATATCGCCCTGTGACGCGGTTCTTGAGCTGTCCACAATCAGCAAGTCCCCTTCGCCAATTCCCCCTTCTACCATGGAATCCCCCGCCGCCTTTACGAAATAGGTCGCGCCGGGATTGCGCACCAGCAGCTTATTAAGATCGATACGTTGCTCAACATAGTCCTGAGCCGGTGACGGAAAGCCGCATTGCACCAGGTCAGCAAAGAGAGGAAAGGAAGCGTCCGGGCAACAGGCCGCAGGTTTGAGAAGATTCATGATACCGCCAATACAAATACTGTTTAAATATACAGTATCAGGTAAAAAAGACACTTCAAGTAAGAAAACACGTACTTTTGCTAAGCCCTTCGTTTTGCAAACGAAAAAATTCGAGCATGCTGGCAGAAACCACAAAAGCCTTCAGGTGTAATGGGCATAAGCATAATGATATGGTCGATTGCAGGCCCGTTACCCAACAAAAGGACGCGTGATGACACAGCCAGTGAGTCAGGATTTGCTTAGCCAGCTCGAAACCCCGGAAGATGCCGCGGCGCTAAGCTGGGTGGAAAAACAAAATAAGCGCACCACGGACAGGTTTGCCACGGGAGAGCGCTTCCAGCAGATGCGGGGCGCGATCCTGCTGTCGCTGGACGATAAAACCAACATTCCCTGGGGGAACCACTACCGCAACGAGGTGTATAACTTCTGGCAGGATGACGAACACCCTCGCGGCATCTGGCGCCGCACCACCGAAAGATCTTACTTTACCGCTGCACCAGAATGGGAAACGGTGCTGGATGTCGATCGCCTGAACGAAGAGGAAGGCGCGAACTGGAGCTATCACGGCGCCGATCTCCTCCACCCGGACTATTCCCGGGCGCTGATCTTTTTATCCAGCGGCGGCGATGCCTGTGAAATTCGTGAATTTGATCTGGTAAATAAAACGTTTATCCCCGAGGGCTTTTTCCTGCCGGAAAGCAAAAGTTCGGTCAGTTGGCTGGATGAAAACACGCTGCTGCTGGCGCTCGATGCAGGGGATGATACGCTCACCACCTCTGGCTATCCACGCCGTGTCTATCGCTGGACTCGAGGGACATCACCGCAGGATGCACCGCTGATCTACGCAGGTGAAGCAACGGATATGGCCGTTTCCGCCTGGCATGATGATACCCCCGGTTTTGAGCGGGATGTGGTGCACTGCAGCAAAGACTTTTACCACGGGCAAACCTGGCTTTTGACCGGCCACAACACCCTGACGCTTATCGCCATTCCGGAAGATGCCTCCTGCGGATTTTTCAAAGACTGGCTGCTGGTGACGCTTAATTCCGACTGGACAATCGCTGAGACCACCTGGCCTGCAGGTGCTCTGCTGGCTATTGATTTAGCTGATTTTCAGCGAGGTGAGCGCAATTTCATTTCGCTCTTCACGCCAAATTCGCGCACGACGCTGCAAGGCTACAGCTCAACCCGCGATTACCTTCTGCTGAACCTGAGCCAGGACGCCGTTGAGAAGGTCGAAGTTGTGAAAATCGACGGCGGCCAGCGGCACTGCATAAAAACGCTTGAGCTGCCCGATTTCACCAACGTTTCCGCCGGCGGCATCGACGATGAAAGTAACCGCTACCGGCTGGTCAGCCACGGTTTCCTGCAGCCCCACAGTCTCAGCTATGGCGATCTGGACGACGACACGCTAAGCCTCGTGAAACAGGATCCAACCTGCTTTGACGCGGGAGAGTTTAGCGTGACCCAGCACTTTGCCCTTTCACTGGATGGCACCCGCGTCCCCTACTTCCAGGTGGCCGCCAAAGCACTGGCGCTGTCCGGTGATAATCCGACGCTGCTGTACGGTTACGGTGGATTTGAGGTTTCTTTAACGCCGCATTATCTCGGTGCCAAAGGGGCGACATGGCTGCAAAAAGGCGGAGTTTACGTCGTCGCTAATATTCGCGGCGGCGGTGAATATGGCCCTGCATGGCACCAGGCTGCGCTCAAACAGCATCGTCATCGTGCCTGGGAAGATTTTACCGCTGTCGCAAGCGATCTGGCGGCGCGGAAAGTGACCTGTGCCGCGAAGCTTGCCGCTCAGGGTGGGAGCAACGGCGGCCTGTTGATCGGTAATATGCTCACCGACTACCCAGAATTATTTGGCGCGCTGGTGTGCGAAGTCCCGCTGCTGGATATGCTGAATTATCCCCGCTGGCTCGCGGGAGCCTCCTGGATTGCCGAGTATGGCGACCCGGACATTGCCGAAGAACGAGAGTGGCTGCAGCGTTATTCTCCGTTCGACAAAGTGTCCGCCGATGTGGATTATCCCCCCACGCTGTTCACCACCGGCACCCAGGATGACAGGGTTAGCCCGGCCCACGCGCGTCGGATGGTGGCGCGGATGCAGCAACAAGGGCACGAGAACGTCTGGCTGTATGAGGAAACGGATGCCGGCCACGGCAGCGCGCCGGAAAATAGCCAGACGGCGGCCCACCAGGCCATGATCGAAGAGTTTCTCTGGCAGATGCTGACCGGGAAATAAGCGCGGGCGGTGCGTCAAAGGCGCGCCGCCTCATCATTAGCGCACCTAATGCAACAGCATATTTTTTAATTTTTATTTATCACTCAAACGCTATTTAATTCGTCCTCACTCAATGAAAAGGAGACGGATAAATGGCTGGCGAGAATAACCTGGCAATACTACTGAGTAATGCTGCCCCGGAGCTTAACCCGGGTAAATATGTTTTTTGCACTTTAGCCTCATTTTCTGCGGAATTAAAAGATGCCGCCATTGTGACCGTCCGCGAGGCTGAAGGCTTCACGCTGGTCCTGCCTCAGGATCTGGCGGATAAACATGCCGTAAGCTATGACTACGTCGCCAGTTGGATCACCCTGAAGATTCACTCATCCCTCGCCGCCGTTGGCCTTACCGCCGCATTTTCACGCGCGCTGGCGAAAAAAGGTATCAGCTGTAACGTGGTGGCTGGGTATTATCACGACCATATTTTCGTGGCCCATAAAGATACCGAGTCGGCGATGGCGGCCTTGTCATCTTTGGCATCCGAGGCATAAGCGGGGAAATAAGAAGGGGAAGCTTTCGGCCTCCCCCTGATAACAGCGCTATCAGCTGCGGATAAATTTCAGGATATCCGCATTGATGGTATCGGCATGCGTGGTATGCATCCCGTGAGGATAGCCGGGGTAGATGTGCAGCGTGCTATTGCTGAGCAGTTTATCCTGCAGAATAGCCGCATTTTTGTACGGCACAACCTGGTCGTCATCGCCCTGCAGAACCAGAACCGGCACGGTGATGGCTTTCAGATCGTCGGTCTGGTCGGTTTCTGAAAACGCTTTGATCCCTTCATAGTGGGCCTTCGCGCTGCCGGCCATGCCCTGCCGCCACCAGTTCCGAACACTCCCCTCAGAAACATCGGCGCCCTGGCGGTTAAAGCCGTAGAACGGGCCTGAGGCAACATCAAGGTAAAACTGCGCACGATTTGCCGCCAGCGCCTTACGGAAGCCGTCAAACACCTCGAGCGGCGTTCCGCCCGGATTACTCGCCGTTTTCACCATCAGCGGCGGCACGGCACTGACTAAAACGGCTTTCGCAACGCGCCCCTGAGGCTGCCCGTATTGGGCGACATAGCGAGCCACTTGCCCACCGCCGGTTGAGTGGCCGACGTGCACGGCATTTTTAAGATCCAGATGTTCCACCACCGCCGAGGCATCTGCCGCATAATGATCCATATCGTGCCCATCGCTGACCTGGTCAGAACGGCCATGCCCGCGTCTGTCGAACGCGATAACCCGGAAGCCTTCGCCTAAGAAAAACAGCATCTGGTTATCCCAGTCATCGGCGCTGAGCGGCCAGCCGTGATGAAAAACAATCGGTTGTGCCGTTTTCGGCCCCCAGTCTTTATAAAAGATATTGACGCCATCTTTCGTCTTTACGAATGTCATAAACCTCACTCCTTGTTGCTATGAATGTTCGGTAACCTGGTAAAGCATAGTCGATGGACGTGGCGTGACCGTAAATCCTGCTGGCATTCGCCGCCGCAATCCGTACCCTACGCGCCGGCATGACACGCCGTGCGTGTTGGATTCAGAGCCAGAGACTTTCATGGCCACTCAAAAAGAACAATACAACCTGATTTAGCACTGCATTGATTTTGGGCCAGGGTCAAAAACCCGGAAATCTCAAAAAGTGCGTGGAACTAAAACGGGTGTACTTACATAAAGACGAACAAAAACCGTATGACAACGTGTCGAGCATTGGTGACCGTCGGGGCGCAGCTGTAAAACGTGCTGGAATTCGCCGCCGGAATCCGTACCATACACGCCACACTTACGCATGCTGGCTGTTATCTGCAGGTGCGAACCCCTCATTTATTGCAAATCAGATGGGGCATGAAAACGCGCAGATGGTTTATGAAGTCTATGCTGCATGGATTGAAGAACTGAGCGGCAACCAGGTGAATAGGCTTCACAGTAAGCTGGCGCTTTGAAAAAGTTTGCCCCTTATATGCCCCTTTTGGTTTCAGAGACAGTAAATAATGCAATTGAATCAAGAAGCTACAAAAAAAGAACAGTACAACCTGAACAAGTTACAAAAACGCCTGCGCCGTAACGTGGGTGAAGCGATTGCCGATTACAACATGATTGAAGACGGCGACCGCATTATGGTTTGCCTTTCCGGCGGCAAAGACAGCTACACCATGCTGGAAATCCTGCGTAACCTGCAGCAAAGCGCGCCAATCAGCTTTAGTCTCGTGGCGGTAAATCTCGACCAGAAACAGCCGGGGTTCCCTGAGCACGTGCTGCCTGCCTACCTGGAAAGCATCGGCGTTGAATACAAGATTGTGGAAGAGAACACCTACGGCATCGTGAAAGAAAAGATCCCGGAAGGCAAAACCACCTGTTCTCTGTGTTCGCGCCTGCGTCGCGGCATTCTTTACCGCACCGCCACCGAGCTGGGCTGTACCAAAATCGCCCTGGGCCACCATCGCGACGATATTCTGCAAACGCTGTTCCTGAACATGTTCTATGGCGGCAAGATGAAGGGCATGCCACCGAAGCTGATGAGCGACGACGGAAAACATATTGTTATCCGCCCGCTGGCCTACTGCCGCGAGAAAGACATTGAGCGTTTTGCCATCGCCCGCGAATACCCAATTATTCCGTGCAACCTGTGCGGCTCGCAGCCAAACCTGCAGCGCCAGGTGATTGCCGACATGCTGCGCGACTGGGATAAACGCTATCCGGGCCGCATTGAGACGATGTTCAGCGCGATGCAGAACGTGGTGCCATCACATCTCTGCGATACCGAGCTGTTTGATTTTGCAGGCATTACCCACGGTGCAGAAGTGGTGAACGGGGGCGACCTGGCGTTCGATCGCGAAGAGATCCCTATGCAGCCCGTCGGCTGGCAGCCGGAAGAAGACAGCGTTGACGCCCCGCTGCAGCGCCTGGATATTCTGGAAATTAAATAATCCCCATTCCCTCTCCGCCCGGAGAGGGAAAACTTCAATGGTGTGTCGGTGGGTCGATTATCGGCCTTGGATCCGGGTCGGTCGGCGGATCGGGTATGGGCTGTGGCCGCGGAAGCGGGTCGGGTACCGGCACGGGTTCGGTGGGGAAAGCCGGGTCGCTCATCATCAGGCTGTTGCGATACAGCATCGTCATCTCCTGGGTGGGTGAATCGCCCTTTAAAGCATAGTCCACAAATTGCAGGCAAAAAAAAGCCGACTTTGAAAGTCGGCATGGTATGAATCAATTGTGCTATGCAGTAATTCTAAAAAAGGAAGTAAGACAATATGGAGCGCAACGCCCATCGCTTGACGTTGCATTCACCTGCAAGAGAGAGTTTGCCGCGGCAAGGCTTTCGGTTTCTTGATTTTGCTCAATAACAGCGCCGTTTTCGCCCACAAACTCGTTCCAAATCCCGCAACTTTACAGCCATTTACTGCGATGTAACCACCAGGCAACACCACCAATCATAACCACCAACATGATGCAGAACAGCGCAAAGCCGAAGGCCCAGCCTCCGCCGGGAATACCGCCGAGGTTCACGCCAAACAGCCCGGTTAAAAACGTGCTGGGTAAAAATACCATCGCCATCAGCGACATGGTGTAGGTTCTGCGGTTTAAGGATTCCTGCATAACCTGGGAGATTTCATCGGTCATCACGCCGGTGCGGGCGATGCAGGCGTCGATTTCATCCAGCCCCCTGCCCAGCCTGTCGGCAATATCCTGCATGCGGCGGCGCTGGTCGTCGTTCATCCAGCTTAGCCGCTCGCTGGCGAGGCGCGCATAGACGTCACGCTGCGGAGACATATAGCGCCGCATGACAATCAGCTGTTTACGCAACAACGCCAGCGCCCCACGAGGCGGCACCTGCTGGTCGAGCAAATTGTCTTCAAGGTCGATGATTTTATCGTGCATTTGCTCGATAAATTCGCTGGCGTGGTCGGTCAGCGCATCGCAGGCATCCACCAGCCAGCTGCCGCAGTCGGTTGGGCCGGTGCCTTCATTCAGGTCGTTCACCACATCATCCAGCGCAAGAACCTGCCGCCTGCGGGTTGAGACAATCAGCCGTTCGTCAATGTAGAGCCGCACGGCTACCAGCTGGTCCGGGCGTTCATCGGTATTGCCGTTGATGCAACGCAGAGTGATTAGCGTGCCGTCACCCACGCGAGAAACGCGGGGACGCATGCTTTCACCGGCTAACGCCTCCCTGACATAGTTCGGCAACAGCGGCGTGTTGGCCAGCCAGTCGGCGCTGTCGGCGTTGGTGTAATTCAGGTGTAGCCAGCAGGGATGCTCGCTGTCGATAATTTCATTGTTGTCGAGAGGCCTGACGCCGCCCCTGCCATCCAGTTGCCAGGCAAACACCGCGTCCGGCACGTGCAGCTCGCTGCCTTTAATTACATCCACTGCGCAATCCTCAAGCTGAATCAGTTCTTTCTGTCAGTCTAGCCATCTCTGAAACGAAGGCAACCACCTGAGGTTATCAAACGCGCTGAATTTGCAGAGAAAAGAGTAAATAAAGCTTAACCAGAGACATAAAAAAACCGGGCGATGGCCCGGTTCTTACTAGCGTAACTGGCTGTCTTTCGAGCCACGGCGGTTATAGCCTGAGAATGTGGCCCGGCGCGCATCTTCCGCCTGCTGGCAGCGAATACACAACCGCACGCCCTGAATCGCTTTGCGCCGTGCTTCCGGAATGCATTCGCCGCATTCTTCGCAGTATTCGAGGCTTTCGCCCTTCGGTAGCTCGCTGCGCGCTCTGGCCACGGCGTCGTCCACGGTACTGTCGATTTGCTCCTGAACGGCGCCGTCATTGGCCCAACCTGATGCCATCTCGTCACCTCCGCAATCGCTATGCCTGAGGTGACGATCATAGCACTTTTTCTGGCTAAACTTTAGCCATACTTAGTGTTTGATAATATACATCGTGCGGCTGTAGGCCACGTCTTCCGGGTTGTTGATCGGGTAGCCCTTCAGCCACGGTTTGATCAGGCGACCGTTGGTGTACTGGTAGATTGGCGCGATAGGCGCTTTTTCCTGAATGACTTTTTCGGCGGCGTTGTAATCCGCATTCCGCGCTTTGTCGGTAGTTTCCTGCGCGGCCTGGGACAGCAGCTTGTCGTATTCCGGGGAATTGAAGCGTGAAATATTCCCGCTGTGGGTGGACGTTAGCAGCGACAGGAAAGTAGAAGGTTCATTGTAATCCCCGACCCATGACGCACGAATGACGTCGAAATTGCCGGTGTTGCGGCTATCGATGTAGGTTTTCCACTCCTGATTTTGCAGCTTCACGTCAACGCCCAGATTTTTCTTCCACATCGACGCAACGGCAATCGCTATCTTCTGGTGGTTTTCAGAAGTGTTGTACAGCAGCGTCAGTTTAAGCGGTTTGGCATCGCCATAGCCGGCGGCACGCAGCAGCATTTTCGCCTGGGCGTTCAGCTCCTGCTGGCTCATGTCTTCGAACGGAGAGCGGTCTGGCTTAAAGCCCGCGGTAACGTCAGGCGTAAAGCGCCAGGCCGGTTTCTCTCCCGTGCCCAACACTTTTTCAGCCATCAGGCGGCGGTCGATGGTCATACTCAGGGCGAGACGAACACGAGCATCCGCCGTCGGTCCTTTTTGCGTGTTAAACGCATAATAGTAAGTGCCAAGCTGCGGCGGCGTGTAAACCTGCCCCGGAATGTCCTTCAGCAGTTTCTGATAGAGATTTTTCGGGAAAGATTCGGTGATGTCGATATCGCCGGCCAGGTAACGCTTGGTGGCCGCCGACTCCTGGTTAATAGGAATAAAGGTCACTTTGGTCAGCACCGTTTTCCCGTTGTCCCAGTAATTTTTATTCGGCACCACAACCAGCTTCTCGTTCACCACGCGGTCCTGCAGCGTAAATGCGCCGTTGCCCACGAGATTGCCGGGTTTCGTCCATTCATTACCCATTTTTTCAACAACCGCTTTAGGCGTGGGATAGAAGGCAAAGTTTGCCGCCAGGCTTGGGAAGAACGGTACGGGTTTATCAAGCTGTACGCGAAGCGTTTTAGCATCTACGGCGGTAACGCCGAGCTTATCAGCCGGCATTTTCCCGTCGATAATGGCCTGGGCGTTGGTGATACCCGCCAGCGCGGCAAACCAGGCAAACGAAGAGGTATTTTTAGGGTCAACCAGCCGCTGCCAACTGTAAACAAAATCCTGCGCGGTGACAGGCGTTCCATCGGACCAGCGGGCGTTGTCGCGAAGCGTAAACGTCCAGATGCGGTTGTCGTTGCTTTGCCACTTGGTGGCAACACCCGGCACCAGTTCACCCTTTTCGTTTTGGTTAACCAGGCCTTCAAATAAATCGCGAATAACCTGAATTTCCGGCAGACCAACCGCTTTGATTGGGTCCAGGCTCGCAGGTTCATCTTTAATATGTCTGACTAACTCCTGACTGCTCGCCAGCTTCGTTCCCGCAGGAACATCCGCCGCCCAGGCGCTTTGCAGCATGGCGGCCACGGCCAACGCACAACAGCTAAAACTGAGGCTTTTTTTCATCGCTTTCCTTCCGTGTTTTTGCATTCAGGAGATTGGTGTAAGTTACTGTAGCGTAATTTATTCTTTTGATTCCAGGAAAAAGCTCACATCTGCGGATTAAGGTGAGTTTTCCCTAAAACATTGCTATTAATGACGTTAATAGCCGCTTTATTCAGTGAGAGGAATATCATGCCCACGACCCGCCCTCGCCCCCAGCGCGGCCACCTGCCGCCGGGCTGTGAACGCTACGGCAAATCGGTACTAGGTGCGCCGTTGCTCTATTTCCCCGCCACTCAACCGGAAGAACGCAGCGGGCTTATCATTGCCGGTACTCACGGGGATGAAAACGCCGCGATGGTGGCGCTTTCCTGCGCCTTAAGAACGCTTGAGCCGCAGTTCAGGCGGCACCACGTGGTGCTGGCGGTTAACCCGGACGGCTGCCAGCTTGGCCTGCGCGCCAACGCGCACGGCGTCGATTTGAACCGCAACTTCCCGGCGGCCAACTGGAAAGCTGGCGATACCGTTTACCGTTGGAACAGTAGCGCGGACAAGCGTGACGTGGTGCTTTCTACCGGGCAAACGCCGGGCTCCGAACCAGAAACCACCGCGTTGTGCCAGCTTATTCATCAGCTGCAGCCCGCCTGGGTAGTCTCTTTTCACGATCCGCTGGGCTGTATTGAAGATCCGCACAGCTCGGCGTTGGGGCACTGGCTGGCTGAAGCCTTTGCGCTCCCGCTGGTGACCAGCGTTGGCTACGAAACGCCGGGGTCGTTCGGCAGCTGGTGTGCCGATTTAGGCCTGCCGTGCATTACGGCTGAATTCCCACCTATTTCAGCCGATGAGGCCAGCGAGCGCTACCTGCGGGCGATGACTGACCTTTTGCACTGGCACAGATAAGCATTAGGGATAAAGTTTTCCCGTTTCAAAATGCAGCGAGGGCTCCACGTCGACGGCAAGCCAGGTGGGGCCATCGAGATCGGCAAAGCGCACCTTAGCCGCCAGCGGTAAAGCGGCGGCAATGGCGCGAGATGTGCAGAGCATACAGCCGAGCATGACATCAAAACCCTGTTCTCGCGCGGCCTGAGCCAGCAATAATGCCTCAGTTAAGCCCCCGGTTTTATCGAGCTTAACGTTCACCATGTCGTAGCGCCCGGCAAGCGCTGGCAGGCTGCTGCGGGTGTGGCAGCTTTCGTCGGCGCAAATCGGCAATGGGTGAATAAAATTCGCCAGCGCATCATCATCCCCCGCCGGCAGCGGCTGTTCCAGCATCGCCACGTTGAGATCGGCCAGCAGCTGGCAGCGGGCGGCCAGGCCATCACTCCGCCAGGACTCGTTGGCATCCACAATCAAAATGGCTTCCGGCACCGCCGCCCTGATAGCCACCATCCGTTCGGTGATGAGGCGATCGTCCAGTTTCACCTTGAGCAGTCGGGCGCCCTTCTGCCAAAGCAAAGCCGCTGAGGCAGCCATTTGTTCCGGGGCGGCAATCGTAACGGTTTGCGCCGTGGTCACCATTTCCGGCAATTCGACGGCGTTCAGGGCCGATATCGTGGTGTGTTTCTGGCGGGCTTCCAGGTCCCAAAGCGCGCTGTCAATGGCGTTCCGCGCCGCCCCTGGCGGAAGAGCCTGCTGTAATTCAGCGCGCGTCATGCCGCGCTCAAGCTGTGAAAGTACCGTGGTGACCTGGGCCAGCACCGAAGCATCGCTTTCGCCATAGCGTGGATACGGCGTGCATTCGCCGACGCCTTTTATGCCGCCTTGTTCGATTTCCACCACCACAACAACCGCCTCGCTGCGGGTTCCACGCGAGATTACAAATGGCGTATGGAGCGGCCAGGCTTCCTGGTAAACTTTCACTGTTCTCATCATCAGTCTCCCTTGGGGTTATCGCCTGAGTATAGCGAGCCCGCGCTTTTGCATGTACTTTCAGTTTTTTATGTTCATCACGGATTTCCTGGAATACACTGTTCCCGGCGTTAATTTTATGTAAAAGGAAGATTAAACATGTCACAAACCGTTCATTTCCAGGGCAACCCGGTCAAGGTTGCAGGTCAGATCCCACAGAAAGGCAGCAAAGCCGCCGCCTTCTCTCTGGTTGCGAAAGATCTTTCTGACGTTGCGCTGAGCCAGTTTGCCGGCAAACGTAAAGTGCTGAATATTTTCCCAAGCATCGACACCGGCGTGTGTGCCGCGTCCGTGCGTAAATTCAACCAGTTGGCTACCGAGCTGGATAACACCGTTGTGCTGTGTATTTCTGCCGACCTGCCGTTCGCTCAGTCCCGTTTCTGCGGCGCTGAAGGCCTGAACAACGTTGTCACCCTTTCCACCCTGCGTAACCCTGAGTTCCAGCAGACTTACGGCGTCAGCATTGCCGAAGGCGCGCTGAAAGGCCTGACCGCACGTGCGGTAGTGGTTATCAATGAAAACGATGAAGTGATCTTCAGCGAGCTGGTGAATGAAATCACCACCGAGCCGGATTACGCTGCGGCACTAGACGTGCTGAAGGCTTAAGCCTCAGACCTGTATGAAAAGAAAACCCCGGATTTCCGGGGTTTTTTGTTTTTACTCTTCGCCCTTCTTCTGGCTCAGTCCGTACTCACGCAGCTTGTTGGCGATCGCGGTATGGGAAACACCCAGCCGTTTTGCCAGCTTACGCGTACTTGGATAACTGCGGTACAGCTGTGTTAACACGGAACGCTCAAAACGGCTGGTAATATCGTCCAGCGAGCCTTCCATCGCCTCTTCCCCCACGGCCAGGCTGGCCGAGTCGAAGTCCGGCAACAGGATGTCCTGAGGGCGCAGCTCGTAGCCTTCCAACTGAGTTAGCGCGCGGTAAATGGCGTTTTTCAGCTGACGCACGTTACCCGGCCAGCCGTAGCGGGTCAGCACGCTGCTTAAATCGTGAGACAGCTTAGGCCGCGGTACGCCCTGCTCGTCGGCAAAGCGCGCCACAAACAGCTCCGTCAGCGGCATGATGTCCTGCGGGCGATCGCGCAGCGGCGGCAGGTTCAGGGTCAGGACGTTGAGGCGATAATAGAGATCCTCGCGGAACTCGCCTTTCTGCACCAGCTCCACCAGATTTTTTTGTGTCGCGCAAATCACGCGGACATCAACATGCACCTCATGCTCTTCGCCGACGCGACGGAACGTGCCGTCGTTCAGGAAGCGCAGCAGTTTGGTCTGCATACGCGGCGACATTTCACCGATTTCGTCCAGCAGCACAGAGCCACCGTTGGCCTGCTCAAAGAAGCCTTTTTTCCCTTCGACGGCGTTGGCATAAGCCCCGGCCGCGTGACCAAACAGTTCGCTTTCGATCACGTCGTCAGGAATAGAGCCGCAGTTCAGCGCCAGATAAGGTTTTTGCGCTCGCGGGCTGCTCAGGTGGCAGGCATTGGCCAGAAGATCTTTGCCCGTGCCAGTATCGCCCACAATCAGCAACGGGGCATTCAACAGCGACAGTTTGCGCGCCTGCTCAACCACATGACGCATTTTCTGGCTGACGGCGACAATCTGGTCAAAGGCGCTGAAATCGCTGCTGGAGAGGTTTTGCAGCTGGCGCCCCATGCGCACGGTAGAGCGCAGCATCACC
This sequence comes from Cedecea sp. AS113, assembly GCF_037152415.1. Classification (NCBI taxonomy): domain Bacteria; kingdom Pseudomonadati; phylum Pseudomonadota; class Gammaproteobacteria; order Enterobacterales; family Enterobacteriaceae; genus Cedecea; species Cedecea sp. AS113. The sequence goes on along the minus strand of NZ_JBBCMI010000004.1, from coordinate 284,910 downwards.
ACCGCGCCCACCAGCAGCGGCTGATTATCTTCGCCATCCAGATGAACCGGGGTGATCTCCAGCAGGAAGTTTTGCCCGTGGATCACAACATGTTCGGTGTGGGAGTCGTGCGGTTCGCTCTCCAGCCAGCGGGTGAAGTTAAACCCGCTGATCAACGTGCCCGCATTATGGTTCCGCAGACGATCTTCGCTCTGCCCGAACAGCGCGCAGCTTGCCGGGTTGGCCAGTTCAACTTTGCTGCGCATATCCAGCGACAGCACCGGCTCCGGCAGCGCCTCAAGTAGCGCACTCAGGGCGCGATGTTCACGCTCGGAAGGCATCCACGGTACTTTACGCACGTCGGTAACATCAGGGATGCGGCGAATTTCCGCCATCAGGCTGCTGAAAGATTCAAAATCAAGGGAGGAAAAATTAAGGTAAATACGCCCGATCGGGTCAATTTCGATACCGCGCAAATCAATACCGCGCAGCACTAACAGATCGAGCAGTTCACGAGTGAGACCAAGGCGGTCCTGACAAAAGACTTCCAGACGCATGCAGGTGACCTTATGTTACGGAAAACGGCCTATACGACCTTCAGCCGGGCTGAAGGACCTCATAGAGTTGCAGGGATAATAACGCAGTTAGCCGTTGGCAAGAAGATGCCTGTCATGAAATGTTGACACTAAAAGACAAACCACTGGTCAACAAGCACGAAATTTATACGTGTGCTGTAAACAACAAAGGGCAGCCGAAGCCGCCCTCCAGGTCAATGATACAAATTCAGTTGGTAGGTTTGTTTTTCCCGGAGGCCAGCGTCTCTTTCAGCTGAACCAGAAGCTGTTTGCGGAAATCCCCCAGCCGGGGCTTGTCATCCTCCAGCCACGGCAGCGGACGGCAGAGCTCCATCGCCTTAATGCCCAGGCGGGCAGTTAACAGCCCGGCCCCAATCCCCTGCGCGGCGCGAGCCGAAAGTCTGGCAGCAATGTCCTGCGACATCCAGTCCATGCCGACTTCACGCACCAGCTCGCTCGCCCCGGCGAAAGCAATATTCAGCAGCACCAGGCGGAACAGGCGAATACGGCTGAAATAGCCCAGTTCGATACCGTACAGCGTGGCGATGCGGTTGATCAGGCGCAGGTTACGCCAGGCAATAAAAGCCATATCCACCAGCGCCAGCGGGCTGACGGCGATCATCAGCGTGGATTCGGCAGCAGAACGGCTAATTTCACGCCGGGCCTGAGCGTCCAGCACCGGCTGAACAAGCTGGGCATAAAGCGCCACGACTTCCCGGTCGTTGTGGGTTTCATGGATCGAGGCATACCAGCGCTGCAGCGCCGGATGGCCTTTATCCAGCCCGGCCTGGCTGGCCAGTTTTTCGCAGAACGCCCGCCCTCTGCCCGTGCTGTGACTGGCGAGCAGTTCTCGTGCCTCGTCACGCTCTTCGGCACGCTGGCGCAAACGCCACAACCTCCGCCATTCGCTGGCAATCGAGCCGACGCCAGCCGCGACGATAAGCCCCCCGGCAACGCCGCCGCCAAGGGCGATCCAGTCCTGAGTCACAAAAGCGTTGTGGGTCCACTGTACGCCCTGAGCCACAACGCTGACGCCAAACAGCGCCAGTCCGGCTGTCACCATTTTGCGCCACAGGCTGCGTTTCGGTCTTAAAGCAGCTTCAATAACAGCCTCGGCCTGCCCTTCTTCGTCGGCAAGCGTTTCAACGCTGGTGGTGACCGGGGTAAACTTTTGCGCTTCCGGTTCACTGAACGCGTGTGCCGCTTTCCAGTCCTGTTCTTTTCCCGCCTCCAGCGGCTGCGCAAAATCGATGCGCGGTTTAATAGGATCGCTCATCGCAATTTATCTCCAATTAAGAATTCCAGCGCTGCGTCCAGCCTGATGTGCGGCAGCGGACGGTCAACGTCCATCACCTGCGGCCGGAACTGTTCGAACTGAAAGCCCTGATTTTGCCAGAAAGCATTGCCGGGCAGGCGCGAAGGCACCTCCCCCGGATACACCGTCAGCGGCGCACCGTCGTTCAGGCGATTGCCGCGCAGCGCCGGGATTTGCTCCCCCTGCACGTCCACAATGCCGCTTTGCGTTGCCTGCACGGAGGCCAGCCCCATGCAGTCCATGCTGATGCCTTCGAAGGCCGCGTTTTGCCAGGCGTCCTGCACCAGCTGTTGCAGGAGAGAAACCATGTTAGCGTGCTGGTCTACCGTGACATGGTCGGCTTTGGTGGCGGCAAACAGCAGCTTATCGATCACCGGGGAAAACAGGCGACGGAACAGCGTGCGCTGCCCGTAGTGGAAGCTTTGCATCAGCTGGGTTAACGCCAGGCGCATATCGTTGAACGCCTGGGGCCCGCTGTTGAGCGGCTGCAGGCAATCCACCAGCACAATCTGTCTGTCGAAGCGCAGGAAGTGATTCTTATAGAACCCTTTCACCACCTTTTCACAGTAGTAATCAAAACGCGCGCGCAGCATGCCGATGTTGCTGCCCTTATCCGCCTGGGCCAGCTTCGACTCACCAAAAGCATCCACATCCGGCCATGGGAAAAACTGCAGCGCGGGCGCGCCCGCCATATCTCCGGGCAGGACAAAGCGCCCCGGCTGAATAAAATGCAGCCCTTCTTTCTTGCAGCGCAGCAGGTAGTCAGTCCACGCTTCGGCAACCGCCGCCAGGCGGTTTTCATCGGCGGGAGCGAGAGGATCTAAACCCTCGCAAAGGTGACGCCATTCCGCCGACCACTCGGCACGCTGGCCCTGCAGCAGGCCTGTCATCTGGCGCGACCAGCTCAGGTAATCCTGCGCCAGCATGGGCAGGTCAAGCAGCCACTCCCCCGGATAATCAACAATCTCCAGGTAAAGCGTGGACGTGTCTTTGAAGTGGCGCAGCAGCGAATCGTTGGAGCGGTAGCGTAACGCAAGGCGCATTTCGCTTACGCCACGAGTCGGCGTCGGCCAGGCCGGTGGCGTGCCGAAAAGCTGCGCCATGCCTTCATCATAGGTGAAACGCTGAATGCCCAGATCGCGCTGCGGCACGCGCTTAACGCCGAGCAAACGCTCTTCACGAGCGGCGCTAAGCATTGGCAGCCGTGCGCCGGTGTGAATGCCCAGCAACTGGTTGACCATCGCGGTGATAAATGCGGTTTTACCGCTGCGGCTCAGCCCGGTTACCGCGAGGCGTAAATGACGATCAACGCCCCGGTTTACCAGGGCGTTAAATTCGTTTTTGAGTCGGTTCATAAGCGTCCTGATTGCCTTCCGCTGCAGAAAATACCTTTATTGATAATATCAAATGGGGCTGATTACCAAGAATCAAAACGTTAAGCGGAAGATTTCGCCGCCGCGAGGAGGGTTATTTTGCCATGCGGCGGTCGTAACGGTCAGAGACGTTGCGCAGGATGCGGGTCAGTAACGGCTCCAGCACCACGGCCAGTATCATTTTCAGCGGGCGGCGGGCTACCGATTTGATCGCCCACGCCGCAAAACCCGCCGGGCCGAACCGCAGCGCGGCAAGTAAAGCAAGCTTCCCGGCAAGTTTCAGGCCTGGTTTAGCTTTCTGGCTGACGGAATGGAATGTAGTCATTGTCTCTCCAAAAGCGGTTAATTGCGGTGGGTGGTTGGTATTGAGCCTGGGCGCCCTCACCCCGGCCTTCTCCCCCAGGAGAGGGAGAAAACCTGTTTATCCCCTCTCCCTCAGGGAGAGGGTTGTTTTACAGCTGGCGAAAACGGCTGCGCAGCGTGAAAGTGTCAGACGTAATGTAACGCTCCATCGAGCGTAAACGTTGCTCACCGGCGGCCAGTTCCGCATCCACCGCGTTCAGCAGATCGCGGTTGGTCGGTTGCGTATCTTTTTCATCTGCGCCGTAGGGCATCGGGTCCAGCACAAATGTCATCACGATGTAGGCCACCAGCACAAAGAACGACAGGCCAAAGAATATCGATAAAATTGCAATGGCGCGGACCAGTTTGACCGGCACATCAAGGTATTGCGCAATACCCGCGCAAACTCCTTTTACCATCCCCTTCTCAGGGATACGCCACAGCTTACGACCGGAAAATGAATTCACCATTAGTTGTTTCTCCAGTTCGGGTGTTCGGCATCAAGGATCTGTTCCAGAGACTGAATGCGCTCCCGCATCTGTCGCGCCTCATCGGTCAACTGGGCAAGCCGCTGCTGCTCACTCTGTGAAAGCTGCCCAGCATCAGGACGATTGCTGTAGTGAAGCCACAGCCAAATCGGCGCCACGAACAGCACAAAAATGGTCAACGGGATAGCAAGAAAAAGCGCAGTCATGTGTACTCCTTACGGGTCAGGCTTGAGTCGCGATGCGCCGGGCGCATCGCGGCCTGGATTATTATTGACGATCCTGGTTCATTTTTGCTTTCAGCGCAGCTATCTGGGCGCTGATTTCATCATCGGCTTTTAGCTCGGCAAACTGCGCGTCCAGAGACTTCTGTTTGCCAAAGGCGTGGCTTTCCGCCTCGGATTCCATCTGGTCGATGCGGCGCTCGAAAGATTCGAACCGGGCCATCGCTTCATCCAGTTTACCGCTATCCAACTGGCGGCGAACATCGCGTGAAGAAGAGGCAGCCTGATGACGCAGGGTCAGCGCCTGCTGGCGAGCGCGAGTTTCGCTCAGCTTATTTTCCAGCTCGCCGATTTCTTTCTTCATGCGCGCCAGAGTTTCATCCACGTGCACAACTTCATTTTCCAGCGTGACGATCAGGTCGGTCAGCTTCTGTTTTTCAATCAGCGCGGCACGAGCCAGATCTTCTTTCTCTTTACGCAGCGCCAGCTCGGCTTTTTCCTGCCATTCGGCCTGCTGCGCGGTAGCTTGCTCCACGCGGCGGCTCAGCTGTTTCTTTTCGGCCAGCGCGCGGGCTGAAGTGGAACGCACTTCTACCAGCGTGTCTTCCATTTCCTGAATCATCAGGCGCACCAGCTTCTGCGGATCTTCCGCTTTCTCCAGCAGGGAGTTGATGTTCGCATTCACGATGTCGGCAAAACGAGAAAAAATACCCATAATTCAATCCTCTTAGTCATTATCTCAGGTGCCAGGCACTCTGCTCTGACAGGATATTGCAGCATCCGTGCCAACTTTTTACTTCATTGATTAATAAGAATTAATGTAAATTTGACGATCCCATGAAAGCCGCTATAGTGGTTAAATTAACTAACTATTAGGGAATTTAACCATGCCTGAAAACAAGGACAGCCTCATTGGAGAAGCTAATAGCTTTCTGGAGGTCATGGAACAAGTTTCCCGCCTGGCCCCGCTGAATAAACCGGTGCTGGTCATCGGCGAACGCGGCACCGGGAAGGAACTCATCGCCAACCGCCTGCATTTCCTCTCCCAGCGCTGGCAAGGGCCTTTTATCTCCCTCAACTGTGCGGCACTGAACGAAAACCTGCTCGACAGCGAGCTGTTTGGCCACGAAGCCGGCGCGTTTACCGGCGCGCAGAAGCGCCATCAGGGTCGTTTTGAACGAGCTGAAGGCGGCACGCTGTTTCTTGATGAGCTGGCCACGGCCCCAATGCTGGTGCAGGAGAAGCTGCTGCGGGTGGTGGAATACGGCGAACTTGAGCGCGTGGGCGGCAGCCAGCCGCTACAGGTGAATACTCGCCTGGTCTGCGCCACCAATGCCGATTTGCCGGAGCTGGCCGAACAAGGGAAATTCCGCGCCGACCTGCTCGACAGGCTGGCGTTTGACGTGGTGATGCTCCCGCCGCTGCGCGAGCGGCGATCGGATATCCTGCTGCTGGCCGATCACTTTGCGATTCAAATGTGCCGGGAACTTAATTTGCCGCTGTTCCCTGGTTTTACCGGGAGGGCCTGCGAGACGCTGCTTAACTATGGCTGGCCGGGCAATATCCGCGAGCTGAAAAACGTGGTTGAGCGCTCGGTGTACCGCCACGGCTCAAGCGATGAGGCGCTGGACAACATTATCCTTAACCCTTTCACTCATAAACCTGCCCCGCTCCATCAGGCCAGACAAGAGGCTCCGGCGCACCTGCCCGGCCTGCCGCTCGATCTGCGAAGCTGGCAAAACGAACAGGAGAAAAATCTGCTGGAACAAAGCCTGAAGCAGGCAACTTTTAACCAGCGCCGGGCTGCAGAACTGCTGGGCGTGAGTTATCATCAGCTACGAGCGATGCTGAAAAAACACCAATTAAGCAGCCTGACGCCGGACTGAGCGGCGTTTTTTTCATCGTCCTGCGCAGAAAATTGCCGATCGTCACCAGTAATTTTGGGGAGAAGGCAAGAGTGCGATACACTTTGCCCATCACTTGAGATAACTCAAAAACTTATGCGCGGAATGCTCTCCTCCCTGTTACTGGGTTTATGCTGCCTGAGCGGCGCGGCGCGTGCCGCTGCGCCCGCTGAAAAACCGGCAGATATTCGCCGCAGTGGCTTTGTTTATTGCGTCAACGGGCAGGTCAACACCTTTAACCCGCAAATGACCAGCGGCGGCCTGACCGTCGACACGCTGGCGGCGCAGCTTTATGACCGCCTGCTGGACGTTGACCCTTATACCTATCGCCTGGTGCCTGAACTGGCGGAAAGCTGGGAAGTGCTGGATAACGGCGCGACTTACCGTTTCCACCTGCGCCACAATGTCCAGTTCCAGACTACCGCCTGGTTTAAACCCACCCGCGCGCTAAACGCCGATGATGTGGTGTTTACCTTTGAGCGTATCTTCGACCGCAACCATCCGTGGCATAACGTTAACGGCGGCAGCTACCCCTATTTCGACAGTCTCCAGTTCCCGGAAACGGTGAAAAGCGTTCGCAAGCTGGATGACAATACCGTTGAATTCCGCCTCAATAAGCCGGACGCCTCCTTCCTCTGGCATTTAGCTACGCATTACGCGTCGGTGATGTCCGCCGAATACGCCGCGCAGTTGACCAAAGCTGACCACCAGGAATTGATGGACAGGCAGCCGGTCGGCACCGGACCTTTCCTGCTCAGCGAATACCGCGCCGGGCAGTACATTCGCCTGGCGCGCAACCAGCACTTCTGGCGCGGCGTACCGCTGATGCCGCAGGTGGTGGTCGATCTGGGTTCCGGCGGCACCGGCCGTCTTTCAAAACTGCTCACCGGCGAATGCGACGTGCTGGCCTGGCCTGCGGCAAGTCAGTTGACTATTCTGCGTGACGATCCGCGTCTGCGCCTGACGCTGCGCCCGGGCATGAATATCGCGTACCTGGCGTTTAACACCAACAAACCGCCGCTGAATAACCCGGCCGTTCGCCACGCGCTGTCCCTTGCCATTAATAATCAGCGCCTGATGCAGTCTATTTATTACGGCACGGCAGAAACGGCCGCATCCATTTTGCCTCGCGCCTCCTGGGCCTACGATAACGACGCAAAAATTACCGAATACAACCCGGCGAAAGCCCGTGAGCAGTTACAGGCCCTGGGCGTGGATAAACTGGAACTCCGCCTGTGGGTGCCGACCAGCTCCCAGGCCTGGAACCCAAGCCCACTCAAAACCGCCGAGCTGATTCAGGCGGATATGGCACAGATTGGCGTGAAGGTGATTATCGTGCCGATGGAGGGCCGCTTCCAGGAAGCCAGACTGATGGACATGAGCCACGATCTGACGCTTGCCGGCTGGGCAACGGACAGTAACGACCCGGACAGCTTCTTCCGCCCGATGCTGAGCTGCGCGGCCATCGGCTCGCAAACTAACTATGCCCGCTGGTGTAACCCGCATTTCGACAGCGTGCTGCAAAAAGCGCTCTCTTCCCAGCAGCTTTCCGCCCGTATTGAAGCCTACAACGAAGCGCAGGATATTCTTTCCGCAGAGCTGCCTGTGCTGCCGCTGGCCTCTTCGTTAAGGCTGCAGGCCTACCGCTACGACATGAAAGGCCTGGTGCTCAGCCCGTTCGGCAACGCCTCGTTTGCAGGCGTGTCCAGGGAAAATGAAGAGGCGAAAAAATAATGATCATTTTCACGCTAAGGCGATTATTGCTGCTGCTGATCACTCTGCTGTTTCTGGCGGTGGTCGGCTTTAGCCTCAACTATTTTACGCCCCACGCACCGCTGCAGGGGGCTTCGCTGTGGAACGCCTGGGTGTTCTGGTTTGAGAGTCTGCTGCACTGGGATTTTGGCGTTTCCAGCATCAACGGCCAGTCGATTAACGAGCAATTACGCGACGTGTTCCCGGCCACCATGGAACTGTGCATTCTGGCCTTCGGCCTGGCGCTGCTGATTGGTATTCCGGTGGGGATGCTGGCGGGCATCATGCGCAATAAGTGGCAGGACAGGCTAATCAGCGCCCTGGCGCTGGTCGGTTTTTCGATTCCGGTGTTCTGGCTGGCGCTGCTGCTGACGCTGTTCTTCTCGCTGACGCTGGGCTGGTTCCCGGTTTCAGGGCGTTTTGACCTGCTTTATGAGGTTAAGTCCGTCACCGGCTTTGCGCTGGTGGATGCGTGGCTCTCGGACTCGCCTTATCGCAGCGAAATGATCGTCAGCGCCCTGCGCCACATGGTGCTGCCGGTCGCCGCCCTGGCCGTCGCCCCGACCACCGAAGTGATTCGCCTGATGCGCATCAGTACCATCGAGGTGTTCGATCAGAACTACGTCAAAGCCGCCGCCACGCGCGGGCTTTCCCGCTTCACTATTTTGCATCGCCACGTGCTGCACAACGCGCTGCCGCCGGTGATCCCTCGCCTGGGCCTGCAGTTTTCAACCATGCTGACGCTGGCGATGATCACCGAAGTGGTCTTTAGCTGGCCCGGCCTGGGCCGCTGGCTGATTAACGCCATTCGCCAGCAGGATTACATGGCGATTTCCGCCGGGGTGATGGTGATTGGCTCGCTGGTGATTGTTGTTAACGTGATTTCCGATATTTTGGGCGCTATGGCCAACCCACTGAAGCATAAGGAATGGTATGCCTTACGATAGCGTCTACCGCGAAAAGCGACCGCCAAGCACGCTGCGTCTGACGTGGCGTAAATTCTATGGCGATACCACGGCGATGATTGGCCTCTACGGCTGCGGCGGCCTGGCTATTCTGTGCCTGTTTGGCGGTCTTTTTGCCCCGTATCAAATTGACCAACAGTTTCTGGGCTATCAGCTTTTGCCGCCGTCATGGTCCCGCTATGGGGAAGTTTCGTTCTTCCTCGGTACCGACGATCTTGGCCGTGACGTGCTAAGCCGCCTGCTGAGCGGCGCAGCTCCGACTGTGGGCGGCGCGTTTGTCGTCACGCTTGCGGCAACAATCTGCGGCATCGTGCTCGGCGTGATAGCGGGGTCGACCCACGGTCTGCGCTCCGCGGTGCTGAACCACATTCTCGATACGCTGCTGTCGATTCCTTCCCTGCTGCTGGCGATTATTGTGGTCGCCTTTGCTGGCCCCCATCTCAGCCATGCGATGTTTGCCGTCTGGCTGGCGCTGCTGCCGCGAATGGTACGTTCGGTCTACAGCGCGGTGCACGATGAACTGGAGAAAGAGTACGTGGTCGCCGCCCGTCTGGATGGCGCTTCCACGCTAAATATTCTCTGGTTTGCCGTCATGCCCAATATCACCGCCACGCTGGTAACAGAAATCACACGAGCGCTGTCTATGGCGATTCTGGACATTGCCGCACTCGGTTTTCTCGATCTTGGCGCGCAGCTCCCTTCCCCGGAATGGGGTGCAATGCTCGGTGATGCGCTGGAGCTGATTTACGTTGCGCCCTGGACGGTGATGCTGCCGGGGGCGGCCATCATGATAAGCGTCCTGCTGGTTAACCTGCTTGGCGACGGCCTGCGCCGCGCGATTAACGCGGGGGTGCAATAATGCCGCTACTTGATATCCGCAATCTGACCATCGAATTTATGACCTCCGAAGGTTGGGTAAAAGCCGTCGATCGCGTGAGCATGACGCTGGGCGAAGGGGAAATTCGTGGTCTGGTCGGCGAATCCGGCTCAGGGAAAAGTCTCATCGCGAAAGCTATCTGTGGCGTCACCAAAGATAACTGGCGGGTTACCGCTGACCGTATGCGCTTTGACGATATCGACCTGCTGCGGCTCTCGCCGCGTGAGCGCCGCCGCCTGGTGGGCCACAACGTGTCGATGATTTTCCAGGAGCCACAGTCCTGCCTGGATCCGTCGGAAAGAATTGGCCGTCAGTTGACCCAAAATATTCCCGGCTGGACTTATAAAGGCCGCTGGTGGCAACGCTTTGGCTGGCGCAAGCGCCGCGCCATCGAACTGCTGCACCGCGTGGGGATTAAAGATCACAGAGACGCCATGAGCAGCTATCCGTACGAGCTGACGGAAGGCGAATGCCAGAAGGTGATGATCGCCATCGCGCTGGCAAACCAGCCTCGCCTGCTGATTGCGGATGAGCCCACCAACGCCATGGAGCCGACCACGCAGTCGCAGATCTTCCGTCTGTTAACGCGGCTCAATCAGAACAACAACACCACCATTCTGCTGATTAGCCACGACCTGCAGATGCTGAGCCAGTGGGCGGATAAAATTAACGTGATGTACTGCGGGCAAACCGTGGAAAGCGCGACGAGCGAAGAGCTGGTTGCCACGCCACACCACCCGTATACTCAGGCGCTGATCCGCGCGATCCCTGACTTTGGTAGCCCGATGCCGCACAAGAGCCGGTTAAACACCATGCCGGGCGCGATTCCGCTGCTGGAGCAATTGCCGCTGGGCTGCCGTCTGGGGCCTCGCTGCCCTTATGCCCAACGCAAATGCATTGAAGCGCCAAGGCTTGAAGGGGCGAAAAATCACCTCTACGCCTGTCATTTCCCGCTGAATATGGAGAGTCAGTAATGGTCGAAACGCTGCTGGAAGTCCGCAATTTAAGTAAGACGTTTCGCTACCGTACAGGTTTGTTTCACCGCCAGCACGTCGAAGCGGTGAAGCCGCTCAACTTTACGCTGCGCGAGAAGCAGACGCTGGCGATTATCGGGGAGAATGGCTCGGGTAAATCTACGCTGGCAAAAATGCTGGCGGGGATGGTTGAGCCGACCACCGGCGAGTTAGTGATTGACGATCACCCTCTCCACTTCGGCGATTATTCCTGGCGCAGCCAGCGGATCCGCATGATATTCCAGGATCCGAGTACTTCCCTGAACCCACGCCAGCGCATCTCGCAGATTCTGGACTTCCCGCTGCGGTTGAATACCGAGCTGGAGCCAGAGCTGCGGCAAAAACGCATTCTGGACACCTTACGCATGGTTGGTCTGCTGCCGGACCACGCCAGCTATTACCCGCATATGCTGGCTCCGGGGCAAAAACAGCGTCTGGGCCTGGCCCGCGCGCTGATCCTCCGGCCCAAGGTCATTATCGCCGATGAAGCGCTGGCCTCGCTGGATATGTCCATGCGCTCGCAGCTGATTAACCTGATGCTTGAACTGCAGGAAAAACAAGGAATTTCTTATATTTACGTGACCCAGCACATTGGCATGATGAAGCACATCAGCGACCAGGTGATGGTGATGCACGAAGGCGAAGTGGTGGAGCGCGGCAGCACGGCCGACGTGCTCGCCTCCCCGCTGCATGAATTGACTAAACGGCTGATTAACAGCCACTTCGGCGAGGCCTTAACCGCTGACGCCTGGCGTAGGGATCGTTAATTTAGACTACTTCGCCACGATCATTCTCCCCCAACTTCCACTAGATAATTTGAGTTGCGGGTAGGCGGCAAGGGAGCAGTTTTCAGGAGCTTACTGAAGTAAGTGACTGAGAAATGGGCGTGCAGCCAACATCCCTGCGGCTCAAATTATGACGTGGAAAAGTGGTCGGATTAACGCTTACGCGGGAGTCATGTTAGAATCGCCCGGTCTTAACGTCGGCCTGCCTGTTTTTTCACCTGCTGGCCGCAACAACAATGACTATTAAGGATTAAAGCTATGGGTTTTCTTACCGGTAAACGCATTCTGATCACTGGCGTCGCCAGTAAACTCTCCATTGCCTACGGTATTGCACAGGCGATGCACCGCGAAGGCGCCGAGCTGGCATTCACCTACCAGAACGAGAAGCTGAAAGGCCGTGTGGAAGGTTTTGCTGCCGAGCTGGGTTCAAGCATCGTGCTGCCTTGCGATGTGGCTGAAGATGAGAGCATCGAAGCGCTGTTTACCGAACTGGCGAAAAGCTGGCCGAAATTTGACGGTTTCGTTCACTCCATCGGCTTCGCCCCTGGCGATCAGCTGGATGGCGACTACGTGAACGCCGTTACCCGTGAAGGCTTTAAAATTGCCCACGACATCAGCGCATACAGCTTCGTTGCCATGGCGAAAGTTTGCCGTGAAATGCTGAACCCAGGTTCCGCCCTGCTGACCCTGTCCTACCTGGGCGCAGAGCGTGCAATCCCTAACTACAACGTTATGGGCCTGGCCAAAGCGTCTCTGGAAGCTAACGTTCGCTACATGGCTAATGCCATGGGTCCAGAAGGCGTGCGCGTGAACGCCATCTCCGCTGGCCCAATCCGTACTCTGGCCGCTTCCGGCATCAAAGACTTCCGTAAAATGCTGGCCCACTGTGAAGCCGTTACCCCGATTCGTCGCACCGTAACCATTGAAGACGTGGGTAACTCCGCAGCCTTCCTGTGTTCTGACCTGTCTGCCGGTATCTCCGGGGAAGTGGTTCACGTTGACGGCGGCTTCAGCATCGCAGCCATGAACGAGCTGGAACTGAAAGACTAATTTCTGTTCCTGAGCGAAGCGGGCTGCGGCCCGTTTCGCTATTTCCCCCTGCTTTCCTCCCCTGAATCCGATTTAGTTATACCTTTCCGATATTTATTATCACCGATCATTCTTTTGTCACCTCCCGAGCTTGCGCCAGGATAAAACAGCGAACCAGGCCCGGCTTCCACGTTGTATCCGGGTCTGCAAACTTTTTGACCAAGGAACGACCATGGAACAACGCCGCTTTTCTGGTAAAAGCCACTGGTATCATGAAACCCAATCCAGTCTGTGCCCGGCGGATGTACTGCCTTTAGTTCCCGAAGCAGCGCAGGTTGAAGACCGCTTTCTGCTTGATGTAGCCCCTTCTGAAGCACAATTGATTGTTGAAGCCCCGTGGCTTGATGCCGCCCGAGCGGTAGCCGATGTGCTGCTGCCGGAAAGGATTAACGTGACGCGTTTACACACCCTGAGTAGCTACGATCGCCTGAGCACGGCGCTGACCGTTGCGCAGGTCTACGGGGTCCAACGCCTGTGTAACCACTATGCCGCTCGCCTTGCTCCCCAGCCCGGCCCCGACTCATCCCGCGAAAGCAACCGTCGCCTGACTCAGATCACCCAGTTTGCCCGCCAGCTTGCCAGCCAGCCGACGCTTATCGACGATAGCGCCTTAGCGCAGTTGGATGAATGCGGCCTCTCGGTGGACGATATTGTCTCCTTTACCCAGATTATCGGCTTCGTGGGCTTCCAGGCGCGCGCTATTGCCGTCTGGCAAGCGCTGCAGGGGCTGCCCGTTCGCTGGCTGCCGGGGCTGGACGGGCAACAGGACGCGGAACCTGCGTTGTTTACGCCGTACCCGGTCAACTGGCTTCCGGGGCTGGCGCCCGTTGAAATGCGCTATGCCCGGGCGGAACAGCTGGAAGTCTTGAGCATCAGCCAGCCGCTGCGCACCCTGCGTGATATTGCCTGGCTGCTTGCTCACGATGAGCGGGCACTGTCTTACCTCAGCCAGCTTACCCGCCTGTTCTGGCAGACCACCGCGCAGCAACCAGACGATGCGCTGCTGGTGGTGATGCTGACGTCACGGATTAACGGCAGCGCCGCCTGCTTTAGCGATGCCGCGGCGGCCTGGCAGGGAGATGCTGGATTACCGGACGCGATGCGCAACGGGGAACGGGCGCTTAACGCCTGGAGTCACAATCACCCTCGTGAAAAAGCGATTATTCATGCCGTGCAGCTGTTAACCCGCGCCCCGGACAGATTTAGCGCCGCGCAGATTCAACCTTTGTATGAGCAAGGTTTTAGCGAGCAGCAGGTGCTGAAACTACTGGTTAGTGCCGGGCTGGCCGGGTGGATAAACCGCCTGAAAATTGGCCTGGGAAATACCGCTCAAGCGCTGAATCCATAAGCCTTCACGGCAATCAGCGCTTGCCGCAAGGTACGGTTTCGCGTAAAACTGTCAGCCGCTCTTTTGGCCACGAAAACGAAACGATATGCTTCAGGATAACCCGCTGCTCGCGCAGCTAAAACAGCAACTGCATTCTCAGACTCCACGCGCTGAAGGCGTGGTGAAAGGCACGGAAAAAGGGTTCGGCTTCCTCGAAGTCGATGCGAATAAAAGCTACTTTATTCCGCCGCCGCAGATGAAAAAAGTGATGCACGGCGACCGTATCAGCGCCGTCATCCACACCGATAAAGACCGTGAGTCCGCCGAGCCGGAAACGCTTATCGAACCTTTCCTGACGCGTTTTGTTGGCCGCGTTCAGAAAAAAGACGACCGCCTGTCAATTGTGCCGGATCATCCGCTGCTGAGAGATGCCATTCAGTGCCGCGCAGCTCGCGACGTGACCCATGACTTCCAGAACGGTGACTGGGCGGTAGCTGAAATGCGCCGTCACCCGCTAAAGGGCGACCGTGGCTTCTATGCCGAGTTAACGCAATTCATCACCTTCGGCGACGATCATCTTGCGCCGTGGTGGGTGACACTGTCACGTCACAATCTTGAACGCGAAGCGCCGGACGGCGTCGCCACCGAGATGCTTGACGACGGCCTGGTGCGCGAAGACTTAACGTCGCTGGATTTTGTCACCATCGACAGCGCCAGCACCGAAGATATGGACGATGCGCTGTACGTTGAAGAACTTGCCGACGGCAAACTGCAGCTGACCGTGGCCATCGCTGACCCAACGGCGTGGATCGCAGAAGGCAGCAAACTCGACGGCATCGCCAAAATTCGTGCCTTTACCAACTATCTGCCTGGCTTCAATATTCCAATGCTGCCGCGCGAGCTGTCAGACGATCTCTGCTCCCTGCGCGCCAACGTTGTCCGCCCTGTCCTCGCCTGCCGCATGACCATTGAGCAGGACGGCGCTATCGCCAGCGACATTCATTTCTTCGCCGCCAATATCGAGTCCAAAGCCAAGCTGGTTTATGACGAAGTCTCTGACTGGCTGGAAGAGAAAGGTGGCTGGCAGCCGCAGAGCGACGCCATTGCACAGCAAATTCGCCTGCTGCATCGCGTTTGTCTGACCCGCAGCGAATGGCGCCAGACCCACGCTCTGGTCTTTAAAGATCGCCCTGACTACCGCTTTGTCTTGGGCGAGAAAGGCGAAGTGTTGGATATCGTGGCCGAGCCGCGTCGTATCGCAAACCGTATCGTTGAAGAGTCGATGATCGCGGCTAACGTTTGTGCGGCCATCGTGCTGCGCGAGAAACTGGGCTTCGGGATTTATAACGTCCATACCGGTTTCGATCCGGCCAATACTGAACAGCTGGCAACCATGCTGCAAACCCACGGCATCACCGTGGACGCGCAGGAAGTCCTTACGCTGGAAGGTTTCTGCAAACTGCGCCGCGAACTGGACGCTCAGCCTACCGGGTTCCTGGACAGCCGCATTCGCCGTTACCAGTCGTTCGCCGAGATCAGCACCGAACCTGGCCCGCACTTCGGCCTTGGCCTCGAAGCCTATGCCACCTGGACTTCCCCAATCCGTAAATTCGGCGATATGGTTAACCACCGTTTGCTGAAAGCGATTATTAAAGGCGAAGCGGCGACGCGTCCGGCGGAAGAAACCACCGTCCAGATGGCGGAACGTCGCCGTCTGAACCGGATGGCCGAGCGTGACGTGGGCGACTGGCTGTACGCTCGCTTCCTGAGCCCGAAAGCCGGCACCGATACTCGCTTCGCAGCAGAAATTATCGATGTTAGCCGCGGCGGGATGCGCGTACGCCTGGTGGACAACGGGGCCGTGGCGTTTATCCCTGCACCGTTCATTCACGCGGTACGTGATGAGCTGGTTTGCAGCCAGGAAAACGGCACCGTGCAGATCAAGGGCGAAGTCGTTTATAAAGTGACCGACGTTATCGACGTGACCATCGCGGAAGTTCGCATGGAAACGCGCAGCGTTATCGCTCGCCCTGCGGCCTGATCCTGATTTTCACCCTATAAAGCCGGGCGCTCTGCCCGGCTTTTTCATTTCTGTCATCTCAATGTGCCGATATATTGCACATCCTCTGCAAAAACAAGATCTTTTCCTCTTTACCGGGGCTTTAACATCGGCCGTCTGTTGCTACTATAAATAATAGATTTAGGTGATATTTTCCCCTGAGGCTCAGGAGCACGAATGAAAGACGATTTGGAGCAGAACCTGCTTTATCGTTACCTGGGGACGACCAGCCCCTACTGGCGTCTACCGGCGGACAGCAACGCCCTTCAGCTGGCGGCCAGTGAAGATTCAGACACCGGCCAGGTGGTGGCGCTGGACATGATACAGGCCGACGAAATTCGTCAGATGACGGTGATTACCTCCAGCCTGACCATGACGCTGTCGCTGTTCGGCATAGAAGTCCCGGTGCATATGGTCGGCCGCAAAGTGTCTAAACGCGAGTGGGCGGGCACCGCCTCGGCCTGGCACGACACCCATTCGGTGGCTCGCGACCTGGTCCAGGGCCTCTCTTTTGCCGAGCAGGTTGTCTCTGAAGCGAATTCAGTCATTGTCATTCTTGATAAACAGGGAAATATCCAGCGCTTCAATCGGTTAAGTGAAGAATACACCGGGATGAAAGAGCATGAGGTCATCGGTCAGAATGTCTTCAAGCTGTTTATGAGCCGCAGCGAAGCCGCCGCCTCAAAGCGCAATATCAGCGGATTTTTTCGCAATGGCAGCTCCTATGAAGTTGAACGTTGGGTCAAAACCCGTAAAGGCCAGCGGCTGTTTTTGTTCCGCAACAAGTTTGTCCACAGCGGCAGCGGCAAAAACGAAATCTACCTGATTTGTTCCGGCACCGACATTACCGAAGAGCGCCGCGCGCAGGAACGCCTGCGGGTGCTGGCCAATACCGATACCATCACCGGACTGCCTAACCGCAACGCCATTTACGATCTGATCACCGAGGCCATTACCAAACGGGGCGACACGCAGGTTGGTATCGTCTATCTGGATCTCGATAACTTTAAAAAAGTGAACGATGCCTACGGCCATATGTTTGGCGATCAGCTGCTGCAGGCCGTGTCGCTGGCGATTTTAAGCTGCCTTGAGGAAGGCCAGGTGCTGGCGCGTCTCGGGGGAGATGAATTTATCGTGCTGGCAACAAACACCTCTCAGGGCTCGCTGGAAGCGATGTCCTCCCGCATTCTGACCCGCCTGAAGCAGCCCTTCAGGATTGGCCTGATTGAGGTCTACAGCGGCTGTTCGCTGGGTATCTCTCTCGCCCCGCAGCACGGGGATGAACGGGAGAATCTGATTCGTAACGCCGACACCGCCATGTATACCGCCAAAGAGAGCGGCCGCGGGAAGTTTTGCGTGTTCTCTCCCGAGATGAACCAGCGGGTATTTGAGTATTTGTGGCTGGATACCAACCTGCGTAAAGCGCTGGATAACGATCAACTGGTGATCCATTACCAGCCCAAGATGACCTGGCGCGGTGAAGTCCGTAGCCTGGAAGCGCTGGTACGCTGGCAGTCGCCGGAGCGGGGCCTCATTCCTCCTCATGGCTTTATTTCCTATGCGGAAGAGTCCGGCCTGATTGTGCCGCTAGGGCGCTGGGTGATGGTTAGCGTTGTGCAGCAGGTGGCGAAGTGGCGGGACAAAGGCATTAATCTCCGAGTGGCGGTCAACGTGTCCGCCCGCCAGCTCGCCGATCAGACTATTTTTAGCGATCTCAAGCAAGCGCTGAAGGATCTGAATTTTGAATATTGCCCGATTGACGTTGAGCTGACCGAGAGCTGTCTTATCGAGAACGAAGAGCTGGCGCTGTCGGTTATCAAGCAATTCAGTCAACTGGGAGCGCAGGTGCATCTGGACGACTTCGGCACGGGGTACTCGTCCTTATCGCAGCTGGCGCGCTTCCCTATCGACGCTATTAAGCTCGATCAGTCTTTTGTGCGCGACGTGCATAAACATTCCGTGTCTCAGTCGCTGGTGAGAGCCATCGTGGCAGTAGCACAGGCGCTGAATTTACAGGTGATCGCCGAGGGCGTGGAAAACCAAAAAGAAGACGCCTTTCTTACCAAGAACGGCGTCAACGAACGGCAGGGGTTCTTATTTGCCAAACCAATGCCCGCTGCCGTGTTTGAGCGTTGGTTTAAGCGCTATCAGGCCAGAACAAAGCGCTAGCCCGCTTTACGCAGAGCCGTCGACGTATGGCGATTTTGCAGCATGACCAGCCGTTCCATATAGGCAATGTCCTTGTCCTCCAGGCAGAATGCGGCATCCACCCAGTCTTCGGTGATGTCCATCAGCTCTGAGCGCGGCAGCTGTAACACGCGCTGTCGCGCGCGCAGCATGGCCTTCACGCCGTTAAGTTTAGGCTGGAGGGTATCGATGAAGGTGCGCGTGGCCAGGTATCCCTGTCCCGGCTCAAACAGCTGATCCACCAGCCCATACTGCTGGTACCATTCCGCCGTGTGGGACTCGCCCTTATAGATCAACTCTTCAGCAAGTTTCATGCCCGAACGGCGAGCAACCAAAGAGTACGCCCCCATCCCGGGAAACAGGTTGAAGGCAATTTCCGGGAATCCCAGCCTGGCATCGCGCTGTGCCAGCAGGAAATGGTGCGCGAGCGCCGCCTCAAATCCGCCGCCAAGCGCACTGCCCTCGACCATCGCCAGGCTGATCGCCCCCGTATCAAAACCGCGAGACGCAGCGTGCACGCAGTCCACGCAGGCGCGGGCATAAGCGCGGAGTGCTTCCCGACGCCCATTACGAATAGTTTCCACAAAAAAGCCTAAATCGCCGCCGGTATTGTACATTCCGGGGACCAGCGAGCCGGTAACCCAGAAATCGACTTTAAATCCGGCCTTCTGGACGATATATCCCAGATTCATTATTTCCTCGATAAGTCCGTGATTGAAGCAGGGACGCGGGCGGGCACGAAGCATCATCCAGACTGTACGGCGTTCTTCTTCGTAATATCCAGACAGTTGAGTAAAACGTGCAGTGTCAGTAAAGAGTTTGCAGGTTGGTTGGTTGATAACTGTCATAGCCAGATCCTCATTAAATGAAAGTGCGGTCATCGCAGGATCAGACTAATCCACGGCTGTAGTTTGATGAATGCAGCGTAAGGATTAATAATTAATGCTTATATGTTGTGCGATAATTTATTGAAGAATAAGGCTAAGAATTCGCCGAGTGCCCTTCTCTTTATCGGCTATTTTTTGCATTATGGGCGAATGATTCATTCCCTAACACAGACAGGATTAACAATGCCAACACTGGATCCGCAGCAGCTTGCCAAACGTATTGATACCGTGCTGGATATTCTGGTTGCCAAAGATTATGCCTCCGCGATAAACAACCTTGAGATCCTTAAAGCGGAATTGCTGAGCATAAATAACGATGAAAACAAGCAGGACGGCGAGCAAAAAAAATCGCCCTGGGAAATTTAATTCTTTGGGAAATATAGGCCACCGCGAACGGTGGCCATAAATGATTAGAGCGTTAACGAGCCGAAAGCCCCCTGCCAGTCTTTTTCAAACCCGTCTATCGCCGCCGTCACCGCAGGCGTGACCAGCATCTGTTCGACCACATCAATCGGCAGCGTGATCGCTTCGCAGCCGGCCAGAAGGCATGACATCGCCTGGTGCGGCGTGCGGAAGCTGGCCGCCAGCACTTTCGCGTCAGGGGCATGCAGCGTCAGAAGCTGCTGGAGATCCTGTACCATCTGAATCCCGTCCCCGCCCTGAGCATCCAGTCGGTTCACATAAGGCGCAACGTATTCAGCGCCCGCCAGCGCGGCCAGTAGCCCCTGCGTCGCGCCATAAACTGCCGTACCCAGCCTTGGGATCCCGAGGACTTTAAGCTGTTTAAGTGCCGCCAGGCCTTCCGGCGTAGTGGGAACCTTAACAACCAGCCCCGGTACCCGCGTGGTTAGCAGCTGTGCCTCTTTCACCATTTCATCAGCCTGGTTCGCAATCACCTGAGCAAACAGCTGACCCTCGCCCCCCAGCGCGTCCTGCAGTGCAGGCAGCACTTCCCACAGGGATATTCCCGCTTTGGCAACGATGGAAGGGTTGGTGGTTACGCCCTGCAGCGGCAGAACACGGGCAAGACGCTTAACGGCGGCAACATCTGCGGTATCTAAATACAGTTCCATTACGCTCTCCAGAATTAGAGTCATCTCTCATTGACCGCATCATAACCCGACTGTCGATTGCTTAGCTGATCAATATCAATATAACTTTCATTCGAAAGTAATTTAATTTACGAAAGAAACAACAAGAGAGAATGCCATGCTGTTCAATATTCAGCGCTACTCCACGCACGATGGCCCAGGGATCCGCACGGTGGTCTTCCTGAAAGGATGCTCGCTGGGCTGCCGCTGGTGCCAGAATCCCGAAAGCCGTAGCCGTGAATGCGACGTTTTGCTGGACCGCCGTTTGTGCATCGCCGGCTGCGAACTTTGCCAGCAGGCCTTACCGGACGTGGTTTCCCGTGTAGACAGCGAACTGGTTATTGCCCGTGGCAAACTCAACCCCAATGCTATCAATGCTCTGAGAGAGTGTTGCCCTACCCAGGCGTTGACCGTCTGCGGTGAAGTAAAAACGGCGGATTCTATTATGACCACAGTGCTGCGCGATAAACCTTTTTATGCTCGCAGCGGAGGGGGGATTACGCTTTCCGGCGGGGAGCCTTTTATGCAGCCGGAGCTGGCGCGGGAACTGCTACAGCGCGGTAAAGAGGCCGACCTGCATACTGCCGTGGAATCCTGCCTGCACGTGCCCTGGAAATACATTGCGCCTTCATTACCTTTTTTGGATTTGCTGCTGGCGGATCTTAAGCACGTAGACAAAGCACGCTTTCAGCAGTGGACCGACGGCAACGCCGAACGCGTGATGGATAACTTTCGCAAGCTGGCCGCCCGCGGCGTAGAGATGACCATCCGCGTGCCGTTGATTCCCGATTTTAACGCCGATGAACGTTCCATCCGCGCCATCAGCGATTTCGCCGCCGACGAAATTGGCGCGAAATCTATCCATTTTCTGCCTTATCACACCTTAGGGATAAACAAATACACCCTGTTGGAGCAGCCCTACCTGGCCGCCAGCAGGCCGCTTGATGCACCAGACCTTCTGCACTTCGCCGAACAGTACGCCAGCCAAAAAGGCATGACAGCCTGGATTAGAGGATAATCATCATGACCGAACTGAACCTGAATTTTCTCAGCCCACGTATAAAGGCGCACAAAGAAGCGCTGATACATATCGTGAAGCCGCCGGTCTGCACCGAGCGTGCCCGCCACTACACTGCTGTTTACCAGCGGCATCAGGATAAACCGCTGCCGGTTCGCCGCGCGATGGCGCTAGCCCATCATCTGGCGGAGCGGACCATCTGGATAAAACATGACGAGCTGATCGTCGGCAACCAAGCAAGCCATGTGCGCGGGGCGCCGTTCTTCCCGGAATACACCGTGGGTTGGATTGAGAGCGAAATCGACGAGCTTGGCGACCGTCCGGGTGCCGGCTTTTCAATTTCCGACGCGGATAAAGCGGTCATGCATGAAGTTTGCCCCTGGTGGCGCGGGCAGACGGTGCAGGATCGCTGTTATGGCATGTTTACCGACGAGCAAAAGGCACTGCTGGCGACCGGGATCATAAAAGCCGAAGGCAATATGACTTCCGGCGACGCTCACCTGGCGGTGAATTTCCCGCTGCTGCTTGAGCTGGGTATTAGTGGGTTGCGTGACAAAGTCGCCGAGCGACGCGGGCGTTTGCAACTTACCGACTGGGACGACCTGCACAAAGAGCAGTTCCTGAAAGCCATTGATATGACTTTTGTTGCCCTGAGCGACCATATATTACGCTACGCAGAATTGGCGAAGAAAATGGCCTCCGACGAAAAACGAGAGGCACGCCGGGATGAACTGTTGGCGATCGCTGAAAACTGCGAACATATCGCCAGCAATCCGCCGGTCACTTTCTGGCAGGCTTTACAGCTCAGCTATTTCGTACAGCTTGTACTGCAAATTGAATCCAACGGGCACTCCGTCTCCTTTGGTCGGCTCGATCAGTACCTTTATCCGTGGTACCGCCGGGATGTAGAATTACAGCAAACCACCAGCCGGGAACAGGCCATTGAACTGCTGCAAAGCTGCTGGCTGAAGCTGCTTGAGGTGAATAAAATTCGCTCCGGCTCGCATTCAAAAGCCTCCGCCGGCAGCCCGCTTTACCAAAACGTCACCATCGGAGGACAAACGCTGGTGCACGGCGTCGCGGTGGATGCCGTTAACCCGCTCTCCTACGCCATTCTTGAGTCCTGCGGCCGCCTGCGCTCAACGCAGCCTAACCTCAGCGTTCGCTATCACGCCGGGATGAGCAGCGACTTCCTTGATGCCTGTGTGCAGGTGATTCGCTGCGGATTCGGCATGCCGGCGTTTAACAATGATGAAATTGTTATCGAGGCATTCATTAAGCTTGGCGTCAGCCGGGAAGATGCTTATGACTATGCGGCTATCGGCTGCATTGAAACCGCCGTCGGCGGAAAATGGGGCTACCGTTGCACCGGCATGAGCTTCATCAACTTTGCCCGCGTGATGCTGGCAAGCCTTGAACATGGCCGGGATGCCACCAGCGGAAGCATTTTTCTCCCACAGCAAAAGGCGCTGTCTGAAGGCAATTTCACTTCGTTTGACGAAGTCCTCGACGCCTGGGACCAGCAAATTCGTTATTACACGCAAAAATCGATCGAGATCGAATGCGTGGTAGATACCGTGTTGGAAGAAAACGCGCACGATATTCTTTGTTCGGCGCTGGTGGATGATTGCATTGAACGAGGCAAAAGTATCAAGCAAGGTGGCGCCAAATACGACTGGGTTTCAGGACTTCAGGTCGGGATTGCCAATCTTGGGAATAGCCTTTCAGCCGTAAACAAACTGGTCTTTGAACAGGGCATCATCGGGCAGCAACAGCTGGCGGATGCCCTGGCCAACGATTTTGTCGGGCTGAGCGGCGAGCAGCTTCGCCAGCGACTAATCAACGGCGCGCCAAAATACGGCAACGACGATGACGAAGTCGATATGCTGCTCGCCCGCGCCTATCAAACCTACATTGATGAACTTAAGCGCTATCACAACACGCGCTTTGGCCGCGGCCCTGTTGGCGGAACATACTACGCGGGAACCTCTTCTATTTCAGCAAACGTGCCGTTTGGCGCAGCCACGATGGCCACACCGGATGGCCGGAGAGCACATACACCTTTGGCAGAAGGCGCCAGCCCCGCGTCCGGGACCGATCATCTGGGCCCTACGGCGGTCATCAGTTCCGTGGGCAAACTGCCGACCAATAAAATCCTCGGCGGTGTTTTATTGAACCAAAAACTGAATCCTTCAACGTTAGATAATCCACGCGATCGTGAAAAATTAATGTTTATGCTGCGCACCTTCTTCGAATCACACAAGGGCTGGCACGTTCAGTACAACATTGTCTCCCGCGAAACACTGCTTGATGCCAAACAAAATCCTGATAAATATCGAGATTTGGTGGTAAGGGTTGCAGGATACTCGGCCTTCTTTACGGCCTTATCTCCTGACGCGCAGGATGATATTATAGCCCGCACGGAACATACTCTTTGACGAGAAGGCGGGGTTAATCCCCCGCCTGACTACTGGCTGACATGAACTCAAGACAACAAATTATCCTGCAGATGGTTATCGATCAAGGCCGGGTTAGCGTCGCCTCTCTGGCGAAAACAACCGGCGTTTCAGAAGTCACCATCCGCCAGGATTTGAACCTGCTTGAAAAAAATAATTACCTTCGTCGCACGCATGGTTTTGCCGTCCCGCTGGATAGCGATGATGTTGAAACTCGCATGATGAACAACTACACCCTCAAGCTGCAGCTTGCGCAATATGCCGCCTCGCTGGTGAGTGATGGTGAAACCGTGTTTATCGAAAACGGCAGCAGCAACGCGCTTCTCGCCCGTACTCTGGCGGAGCAAAAAAAGGTCACGCTGATCACCGTCAGCAGCTACATTGCCCATTTGCTGAAAGACACCGATTGTGAAGTCATTCTGGTCGGCGGGATCTATCAGAAGAAAAGCGAAAGCATGGTCGGGCCGCTTACCCGCCAGTTTATCCAGCAGCTGCATTTCAGTAAGGCTTTTATCGGCATCGACGGTTTCTTGCCGGAAACCGGTTTTACCGGGCGCGATATGCTGCGTACCGACGTGGTGAATTCTGTGCTGGAGAAAGGTAGCGAGGCCATTGTGCTGACGGACAGCAGCAAGTTTGGCAACGTGCATCCGTATACTTTGGGCCCGATTTCACGCTTCAACCGCGTTATCACCGACGCCGCAATTAGCCAGGAGACGCTGGAGCAACTGAAAGCAGTCCACCTGCAGGTGGATATTGTTGACCCCTACGCCGCCGTCTAAGTCTCTGCTGCCCGTGCCGCGCGCGGGCCTCTTCTCTCTCAGAATATTCCCACGCTGGAATTAAGAGTTTTTACCTGTGTTAATCATACGGAAAAAATAGAATAGAATTTAGCGATATAACAGGGAGTAATAAACGCACCTGCCCTTTTTTAAGCTTATATCGCGACATCGTTTCACGAACCGCCCGGTAAAGTGGTGAATTCTTACTATACTTACCTGAGACTGGCTTCCGTGAATCAATTATTCTGGAGAAAGTATGATGACCTTAAATAACAAAAAAGTGGCCGCTGCAATGCTGGCTATTACCCTCGCAATGTCCCTGAGTGCATGTTCTAACTGGTCTAAGCGTGACCGCAACACGGCAATCGGCGCAGGTGCCGGTGCGCTGGGTGGCGCAGTACTGACCGACGGCAGCACGCTGGGTACGCTTGGCGGTGCGGCAGTAGGCGGTATTATCGGTCACCAGGTGGGTAAATAAGGCAGGACGCCAGCAAAAGCTAACTCGCTTTGACGAATTCATTACGTGTTAATTTTCAGGTCTGACTAACAGCAGTAAAAATAAAAGGCCACGGTATTTGCCGTGGCCCAATAATTAATATTATTCCGAATTACCCGCCCGCGAGTTTCACTTTCATGCCTTTCGCTTCAAGCAATGATTTTATCAAATCGCGCTTATCGCCCTGGATTTCAATCACGCCGTCTTTGACCGCGCCACCGCAGCCACATTTCTTTTTCAGCTCCGCAGCAATGGCTGCCAGCGTCGCATCGTCGGCATCAATACCAGAAATCAGGCATACGCCCTTCCCTTTGCGGCCGCTGGTCTGCTTTTGAATGCGCACAATGCCGTCGCCTTTTGGGCGCTGAACTTCAACTTTAGGTTCGTCTATACGCCCGGTTTCCGTGGAGTAAACCAGCCGGCTATTATTGTCTTTCATCAAGCCCCCTGCGCCAGCGAGGCGCGAATATCGCGCAAAGTCTGCGCCGGGTCAGCAGATTGGGTGATCGGACGCCCAATGACCATAAAGTCTACTCCGGCTTGCAGAGCCTGCTGCGGTGTCATGATGCGGCGCTGATCGCCGGCATCACTGCCCATCGGGCGAATGCCTGGGGTAATAAGCTTGAATTCTCGGCCTAACGCCGCCTTAAAACGTACCGCCTCTTGCGCAGAGCACACTACGCCGTCCAGGCCACACTCTTTGGTCAGCGTCGCCAGACGCTCGGCATAGTCTGCCGGGCTGGCGGTAATGCCCAGATCGGCCAGGTCGCTGGCTTCCATGCTGGTCAAAACGGTAACGGCGATCAGCAACGGCGCATCTTTCCCAAATGGGGCAAGTGCTTCTTTTGCGGCGCGCATCATTCGGGCTCCACCCGTAGCATGAACGTTGACCATCCACACGCCCATTTCTGCAGCAGCCGTGACGGCCCGCGCGGTGGTGTTCGGGATATCGTGGAATTTCAGATCGAGGAAGACATCAAACCCGCGCTGTTGCAGGTCGCCCACCAGCTGTGGACCAAACAGGGTAAACATCTCCTTCCCAACTTTCAGACGGCAGTCGCGCGGGTCGATACGGTCGACAAAGGCCAGGGCGCTATCGCGATTATCATAATCAAGAGCAACGACTATCGGCGATTCAGTGGCAACACGGGAGGAGGATGACGCAGTTGAATTCATGGCAAAACCTTCTGACTGTTGGGCACCAGCGCGGCGCAAAAAAGTTAAACGGCAGCATTCTACTCGTCAGCCAGGTAAATTTACAGCCGCGATTGCCCCCTGCTAAGCGAAAGTTGCACGATGCTGAAGCTGGGGACGATGAAGCATTTAATAGTATGTTGTAACTAAAGTATGGGTTTTTAAAAAACGCGGGCTATTGCCCATCCAGCCCGCGAATTGGTTTCACCGTTGACCAGGCGCGGCAGGATGGGCAATGCCAGTACATGGTGTAGGCAGTAAAGCCGCATTTTTGACAGCGATAGCGGGGCTTGGTGCGAATTTGCTCGCCCACCATATCCCTCAGTACCATCAAGCTTTCTTTCGCTCGCCCTTCCTCCGCCTCATGCAGGTGGTAATCCATCAGACGATGGAATACCCGCATTGTTGGATGCCGTTGCAGTTGACGGTTGATATACATCTGAGCCGTTTCAGCGCCTTCGCGCTGCTCGAGAATGCTCGCCAGCATAAGCTCTGCCACTGCCCCGCTGTTTTCTTCCACGCAACGCTTGAGGAAAGTTTCCCACTCGTCAGGTTTGCCTAGCTGTTGATAGCACACCTGCAGCATCTCCAGCGTTTCGCTGACCAGTTCGCTATCTTGCTCAATTACGCGTTTTAACGAATCTACCGCTTTGGCATATTCGCCTTTTTCCATGAAAATACGCCCCATCATGATGGAGACCCGGGCACAATTTTTATCTGCAGCCGCCCCTTTTTTAAGCAGGGACATGGCCTTGTCCGTGTCGTCATTGCCAATGTTTTGCAGCGCAAGTTCACAGTAGAAGTGCGCGATTTCCACACGCTGTTTGTCTTTGCCGAGCTTAACCAGCCGTTCGGCCACGTCGATGGCTTTCTGCCAGTCGCTTGTTGCCTGGTGAATTTGCAGCAGCTGCTGCAGCGCGCTGATGCGGAAGTCGGTTTCGTCGATAAGCTGGCTGAACATATCTTCGGCGCGGTCATAAAGCCCGGCGGCCATGTAGTCTTTGCCGAGTTGCTGCACGGCAAGCAGACGCTGGTCGTAGTTCAACGACGCGCTTTCCATCAGCGACTGGTGGATACGGATAGCCCGATCAACCTCGCCACGCTGGCGGAAGAGATTCCCTAACGTGAGGTGAGCTTCAACGGTGCCGGTGTCCTCTTTAAGCATGTCGAGGAACAGATCAACCGCTTTGTCCTGCTGGTTAGCCAACAGGAAGTTCACCCCGGCGACATAGTCGCGAGAAAGGCGACTGGCCTCCTGCTGTTTGTCTTGCAGCGCACTTCTGCGCCCCATATACCAGCCATAAGCGGCTGCAATGGGTAACAGCAGAAACAGCAGTTCCAACATAAAAGATTATTCCTTCACGGCCGGCACAACGGGCGCCGAAACATCAGTAGTAGGGGTAACCTGTTGCTCAAGACGTTTAATTTTTCGCTCAGCACGGGCCAGGGACACACGGATGCGCAGCCAGAACAGACCGCAAATCAGCCATCCAAGAATAAACCCTGCCGCAAACAGCGTCGCCAGCAAAGTAGACACCCGGTACTCGCCTTGCGCTAACAGGTAATTAAAGTTCACAACCTGATCGTTTTGCGCCCCTAAAGTGATAGACACCACAAAGATGGCAAGTACCAGTAAGAAAATGAGTAAATATTTCACATGACATCCCGTTATGTGGTCACAGCTGGCTTAGCTATGCCAAAAATGAGTCCCGGAGGTATAAACTACCATTTCAGGCGAAACCGGGGAATCCATTAACCTCCCCGAATGCATAAGAAATGGGGGTTAAAACACTATTCTCAACTTTTTTCATGCCGTTCGGCTATTTCCTGGTCTTCTTCTGCAGGCGGAGTCAGCGGCCCACACCAGCGCTGCGCCAGCCAGGTCGCCAGAATAACTAACAAACCAGAGATAATCGTGGCGACAACCAGGTCACGTGGCCAATGCATGCCCAGCCACAGTCGGCTTCCCATTACGCCCGTTGCCCATAACAACAATACCACCAGCGTAAACGTCCGCCTGCGCGGCCAAAGTAATCCTACGCCCAACAGCGCCCAACTGGCAGCAAACATCGTGTGACCAGAAGGAAAAGCGAAGCCGGTTTCAAACTGCCAGTGTTTACGTAACCACCCGGGAATTTCATCCTGACCTTCCAGCTGCGCTTTCACCAGTTCCGCACGCTGAGTACGCTTTAAAGTGTAGAACTGGTCGGTAGTGATATGGTGAGTTTTTTCAAGCCAGACGACGAATGGCCGGGGTTCCTGCACTTTGTTCTTGATAACGGACTTAATGCCCTGACCTATAAGGATAGCGGCAGCGAGGATAGCAAATAACATCAGCGCAGGCTTAAGGCGATAACGCAGGCACCACAGAAACCAGGCACAAAGCACAACATGCGTAATGACTCCCCAGGGCTGCGTCACGGTCTCAGTGACCCAATAAAGCATTTTTAACACGCTTTCATCGCCCCCTGGGGCCCATTCCCAGCCGCTGAACCAGACGATTAACGGCATGATTAACAGAAGCGTTGTGCCTGCGGTGATGCGTTTTGCTATTGCCTGCATGAAAACCTCATGATAATGAAAGCCTTTAAAGAATAACCGAAAAATGCCCAGGAAGGTTAAACCGCGATGCCGTCATTGGCAAAAATGGCTTTTTAATCTGTCAATGAAGCGAACGACCGCGCGTTATGGCAAAATATCTGACATTAACGTACAGGCCAGACTTCTGGCAGACACCACGGTGTCAAAATAAGTACCTGGAGAATCACATGCAGCTTAAACGTGTGGCAGAAGCCAAACTGCCAACCCCCTGGGGCGATTTCCTGATGGTGGGTTTTGAAGAAGTGGCAACGGGGCAGGATCATGTTGCCCTGGTTTTCGGGGATATTAGCGGTGAAGAGCCCGTGCTCGCGCGCGTCCACTCCGAATGTCTGACCGGTGATGCGCTGTTCAGCCTGCGCTGTGACTGCGGCTTCCAGCTTGAAGCCGCGTTAACCCACATAGCTGAACAAGGCCGTGGCGTGCTGCTTTACCATCGCCAGGAAGGCCGTAATATCGGGCTGCTGAATAAAATCCGGGCCTATGCGCTGCAGGATAAAGGCTACGACACGGTAGAGGCTAATCACCAGCTCGGCTTTGCCGCCGACGAACGTGACTTTACGCTGTGCGCCGACATGTTCAAGCTGCTGGGCGTGGATGCCGTGCGTTTACTCACCAACAACCCGAAAAAAGTCGAAATTTTGACTGAAGCCGGGATCAACATTGTTGAGCGCGTACCGCTCATCGTCGGCCGTAACCCGAAAAATGCGCATTATCTCGACACTAAAGCCGCCAAAATGGGCCATCTGCTGTCTGAGTAAAGACGCTCATCTCGTAAAAAAGCCCCTTTTCAGGGGCTTTGTCGTTTCTTACTTCAGCATATTCCTGATCACATAATGCAGGATGCCGTCGTGACGGAAATAGGTCAGCTCATTGCCGGTATCAATGCGGCAGCGGCAATCAATGACCTGTTGGCGCCCGTCGGCAAAGGTCAGCGTAACCGGCACGCTGGCGCCAGGTTTCAGTTGGTTTAACCCGCTAATATCCAGCTTTTCCTCCCCCGTCAGCCCCAGCGTTTTTCGCGTGACGCCCTGAGGGAACTCCAGCGGTAAAATGCCCATGCCGATAAGGTTCGAGCGGTGAATACGTTCGAACGATTCGGCAATGACCACCCGGACGCCCAGCAAGCGAGGGCCTTTGGCCGCCCAGTCGCGGCTTGAACCGGAGCCATACTCTTTCCCGGCGATCACCGCCAGCGGAATGCCCCGCTCTTTGTAACGCATTGCAGCGTCATAAATAGACAGAACTTCTTCACCCGGCAGTAACCGCGTCATGCCGCCTTCAACGCCTGGCACCATCTCGTTGCGAATACGAATGTTGGCAAACGTCCCGCGCATCATGACTTCATGGTTACCACGACGCGAACCGTAGGAGTTAAAGTCTCTGCGCTCTACGCCATGCCCCTGCAGGTAGCGCCCCGCCGGGCTGTCAGGTTTAATGCTCCCCGCCGGGGAAATATGGTCGGTAGTGACTGAATCCCCCAGCATCGCCAGCACGTTAGCCCCGTGAATATCTTCCACTGGTTTTGGCTCGGCGCCCATCTCGTCAAAGAACGGCGACAGTCGGATATAGGTTGAGTCGTCCTGCCAGCCGTAGGTGGCCGACCGCGCCACCTCAATGCTGCGCCACTCTTCGGTACCTTCAAACACTTCAGCATATTCTTTGTGGAACATCTCGGTAGTCACCTGCGCGACAGCCGCAGCAATTTCCTGGCTGCCCGGCCAGATGTCTTTCAGGTAGACGTCAGCGCCATTTTTATCCTGCCCTAATGGCTCTTTAGTCAGGTCGATGTTCATGTTTCCAGCCAGCGCGTAGGCGACGACAAGCGGCGGTGAGGCCAGCCAGTTCGTTTTCACCAGCGGGTGAATACGGCCTTCGAAGTTGCGGTTGCCGGAAAGCACCGCGCCCACGGTAAGATCGCCTTTTTTAATCGCCTGCTCGATAGGATCGGGCAGCGGACCAGAGTTGCCTATGCAGGTAGTACAGCCGTAACCCACCAGGTTAAAGCCCAGCTCATCAAGGTATGGGGTTAATTTGGCTTTCGCCAGATAATCCGAGACCACCTTAGATCCCGGCGCAAGCGAGGCCTTCACCCAAGGCTGCGGCTTCAGCCCCAGACTGACGGCTTTTTTAGCCAGCAACCCTGCCGCCATCAGCACGCTGGGGTTTGACGTGTTGGTACAGGAGGTGATAGCGGCAATCACCACGGCGCCATCCGGCAATTGATGCTCTTCGCCCGCCAGCGTGTAGCTGACCGGATGACGATCTTTGTGGGAAGCGTTGACTTCAAGTTCGTTGCTGGCGGCAAACGCTTTTGGCACTCCGCCGAGCGGGACACGATCCTGCGGGCGTTTTGGCCCGGCCAGGCTTGCCTCAACGTCATGCATGTTTAGAGAGAGCGTGCTGGTAAACACGGGTTCATCTCCCGTATTGCGCCACATGCCCTGCGCCTTAGCGTAAGCTTCAACCAGAGCCACCTGCTCTTCGCTACGCCCGCTGAGGCGCATATATTCCAGCGTTACGCCGTCGATCGGGAAGAAACCGCAGGTCGCACCGTATTCTGGAGACATGTTGGCGATCGTTGCCCGGTCGGCGAGCGGCAACGAATCAAGCCCGTCGCCGTAAAACTCAACAAATTTGCCCACTACGCCGTGTTTACGCAGCATCTGGGTGACGGTCAGCACAAGGTC
The DNA here is from genome assembly GCF_037152415.1 of Cedecea sp. AS113. Classification (NCBI taxonomy): domain Bacteria; kingdom Pseudomonadati; phylum Pseudomonadota; class Gammaproteobacteria; order Enterobacterales; family Enterobacteriaceae; genus Cedecea; species Cedecea sp. AS113. The sequence continues at coordinate 253,447 of NZ_JBBCMI010000004.1, read as the reverse complement.
CGTCGCGGTGATCCCTTCCCGCAGTTTGCCCTCAAGCTTAAAGCCGACCACATCGGGGATCAGCATAGATACCGGCTGGCCCAGCATCGCCGCTTCAGCTTCGATACCGCCCACTCCCCAGCCCAGCACGCCAAGGCCATTAATCATCGTGGTATGCGAGTCGGTGCCAACCAGCGTGTCAGGGTAAGCGACAAGTTCGCCGTTCTGTTCTTCACTCCAGACGGCTTTGCCCAGGTACTCAAGGTTCACCTGGTGGCAAATGCCGGTACCGGGTGGCACAACGCTGAAACGGCTGAAGGCCTGCTGGCCCCAGCGTAGAAAGACATAGCGCTCGTGATTGCGCTCCATTTCAAGACGAACGTTTTCCTCGAAGGCATCGTTGTCGCCGAAATGGTCGACGGTCACCGAGTGGTCAATCACCAAATCGACCGGGGAAAGCGGGTTAACTTTCGCCACATCACCGCCGAGGCGCTTAACGGCCTCACGCATTGCGGCAAGATCGACCACCGCCGGTACGCCAGTGAAGTCCTGCATCAGTACCCTGGCAGGACGATAGGCAATTTCGCGGTCGGCGTGGGCCTGTTTCAGCCAGCCGGCCAGGGCATGAATATCTTCGCGGGTGACGGAGTCTTCATCCTGCCAGCGCAGCAGGTTCTCCAGTAAAACTTTTAGCGACTTAGGTAACCGGCTGATATCCCCCAGCTCTTTTGCGGCCAGCGGCAAGCTGTAGTAATGCCAGGTTTTATTTAGCGCCCGTAGAGTGTCCTTACTGGCTTCGCGTAGGGTTAACGACATAGCTCCTCCTTTATGACAGGGATAGCGAGTGCCCTGATTATTCGCAGGGTCACTATTAAAGATAACACAAACCTGCCGTAACGATTTGATAACAACCCAAATTGATAAATGAGGCGAAGGGAATAAACCGTGAATAAACAAACGCCCCAACGGAATGTCGGGGCGAGAGGCGAATCGGGAGGATTATTCGAAGCAGTAAGACAGCGGCGCTCAGCCACTCAACGAAGATTAATTCGCGAAGACACGCAGCACTTCTACCCAAAACAAGGCAGACAGCGTGAAAGCACCGATCCATGACCAATATTTCACGGCATTGTGATTATTCATAGAGTTAACTCAATGTGACTATATGCAACAAGACTGCTTAATTAAGCAATCACCAAAATGTATTGCTGTGTGTAATTATTAGTGAATAACAGGTTGCCCTGCGGTAAATAAAAAGCACGTTTAATTCCGCAGAAAAAATAAACAATTCAATAACGATTTTATTGTTTTTTGCTATCGTCTTCAGAAAACAAATCAATAAAGGCCTGCTGCTGTTTCGTCAGCGTCCAGCCTTCAGGTGGCGTGCTTCCCTCTTTCTTAACGTCTTTTCGTGGTTTGCCGCTGTTGCGGGCCACAACTTTAGGTGCAGGACCCCTATCCCGAGTAGACATAGCTACCCCCAAAAATGCCAGGCAACCAGCGCCACAACCAGCCAGAACAAGGCTGACACCAAAAACACCGCCATCCATGCCTTACGTTTCAGGGATGGATCCTGCTGCGATTCCTCACTGCCTGAAGACATTGCTAGCCTCATACAATCGACACCACTTATCGTAACGTTTCTAAACAATCGGTATAACTAATCGCCAGTTGGGATTAATCCTAAAGAAACTCTAGCTCAAAAGCCAGAAAAATTGCGCAATAAGCAGGAGAAAAGATTTAATCTTTTGACCTGAAATAAATAATCGAAACGCCAGGTTTGCGCAACCACGAATTATTTACTAGCTGTGTCTCTTAATTGCGACACAATAACCATTAGCAGGATGTGGCTTATTTACGGGAATGGGAATAGACGAAGAAATGCGTTTAATTCTTGTTTAATAATGACTCGGGTATCTTCGGATGTGCCGAAGATACCCTGGGGAATTATTTGGCGGGTAATTTTATATCTTTAAACATCGCTTCAATATCTTCGTTCGAGCGTAATGCCACGGCGGTATCCACCACGTCACGGGTTAAATGTGGCGCAAAACGCTGAATAAAATCATACATATAACTGCGCAGGAAAGTGCTACGACGGAAACCTATTTTCGTCGTGCTGTGGCTAAATACGCCCTGGGCTTCGATACGGACTAAATCCGGGTCTGAAATCGGATCTACCGCCATGCTAGCAATGACCCCTACTCCGAGTCCCAGGCGAACATAGGTTTTAATCACATCGGCATCGGTGGCGGTAAAGACGATTCGCGGCGTTAACCCTGCGCGGTTAAAAGCAGTGTCCAACTCGGAACGGCCGGTAAAACCAAAGGTGTAGGTGACCAGCGGATACTGCGCCAACTCTTCGATGCTAACCGACTCTTTCGAAGCCAATGGGTGATCGGGCGTAACCACAATGGAGCGGTTCCAGTGGTAGCAAGGCAGCATCACCAGGTCATCGTAAAGATGAAGCGCTTCGGTGGCGATAGCAAAATCGGCATTGCCTTTGGAAACCGCCTCTGCAATCTGCGTCGGCGAGCCCTGATGCATATGCAGTGAAACCCGAGGATAACGCTCAATAAAGCCTTTAATCACGCCAGGCAGCGCATAACGGGCCTGTGTGTGGGTTGTCGCCACATAGAGCGAGCCTTTGTCAGGCCAGGTGTGTTCTCCGGCAACGGATTTGATGGCGTCGACTTTCGACAGCACTTCACGGGCGATACGGATAATTTCCTGCCCCGCTGGCGTAACCTGGGTCAGGTGTTTTCCGCTTCGGGCAAATATTTGTATTCCCAGTTCGTCTTCCAGCATACGAACTTGCTTACTGATCCCCGGCTGAGAGGTATAGAGCCCTTCCGCCGTCGAGGAGACATTAAGATTGTGGTTTACGACTTCAACGATATAACGCAGCTGCTGTAATTTCATAGCTTACCGTCCAGGGTCAAAGGCCCCGGCGCAATGGGCGGGGTTAAGACGCAGAAAAAACGAAAATTGACATTGCTTTACTCACTATATCAGTTATAGCTACTTTGTATAGATGGGATAAAAAGATAATAAACGAGTTATATAAGGCGCCATAAAAAAACCGGAGACAGGCTCCGGTTTTCACAGGTTCAGGCAGAATTATTTCTTACCAACGACCCATTTGCCGTCAACGAAGAAGGCTGACCAGCCGGTCGCTTTACCGTCTTTATCAGAAGCCACGTACTGCTGCTTCGTTTTACGACTAAAGCGAACGAACGCTTTATTCCCCTCTGGATCTTCCTGAGGAGCGTCGGCCAGATAGCGCAGCTTCTCCGGCAGGCGATCGCGGAAGCGATGCAGCTCTTCAACCAGCGGGGCGCGCGTTTCACGAGATTTCGGGAACGTGTTCGCGGCCAGGAAGACGCCAGCGGCGCCATCACGCAGCACGAAATACGCGTCAGACTTCTCACACGGCAACTCTGGCAGCGGCACCGGATCTTCCTTCGGTGGCGCTACTTCGCCGTTACGCAGGATCTTACGGGTATTTTTACACTCGTCATTAGTACAAGCCATGTACTTGCCAAAACGCCCCATTTTCAGGTGCATTTCGGAGCCACATTTCTCACACTCAACGATTGGGCCGTCATACCCCTTGATGCGGAATTCACCCTCTTCGATTTCGTAGCCGTCACAGGTCGGGTTATTGCCACACACGTGCAGCTTACGCTTCGGATCGATAAGGTAGCTGTCCATCGCCGTGCCGCACTTCTGGCAGCGACGCTTGGCACGCAGGGCGTTAGTTTCCGCATCGTCACCTTCCAGCACGTTAAGAACTTCGTTCTCCGGCACCAGGTTGATGGTGGTTTTGCAGCGCTCTTTCGGCGGTAACGCATAGCCAGAACAGCCGAGGAACACGCCGGTACTCGCGGTACGGATCCCCATTTTACGGCCGCAGGTTGGGCAGTCGATGCTGGTCAGAACCATCTGGTTCGGACGCATACCGCCTTCTTCCGGATCCTGCTCCGCTTTCTCAAGCTGGCCGCTAAAATCAGTGAAGAAGTTGTCCAGCACGCCTTTCCACTCGGCCTGGTTATTGGCCACCTGGTCAAGACTGTTTTCCATTTGCGCCGTGAAGTCGTAATTCATCAGCTCGCGGAAGTTCTCTTCCAGGCGATCGGTGACAATTTCACCCATTTTTTCGGCGTAGAAACGGCGGTTCTCAACGCGCACGTAGCCACGATCCTGAATGGTTGAAATGATAGAGGCGTAGGTGGACGGGCGGCCAATTCCGCGTTTTTCCAGCTCTTTCACCAGCGACGCTTCGCTGAAACGCGCGGGCGGCTTGGTAAAGTGCTGGGCTGGAAGCAGTTCAACCAGCGTCAAAGATTCGCCCGGATTCACCGCCGGTAAGGTGCGATCTTCATCCCCCTTGCGCAGCGCAGGCATCACTTTCGTCCAGCCATCAAAGCGCAGCGTGCGGCCACGCGCCTTCAGACGGTACTCACCGGCTTCCACCGTCAGCGTGGTGGAGTCGTATTTCGCTGGCGTCATCTGGCAGGCGACGAACTGGCGCCAGATCAGCTGATAAAGCTTCTGGGCATCCGCCTCCATGTCTTTTAACGCTTCCGCCTGCACGGCCACGTCAGAAGGACGAATCGCTTCGTGCGCTTCCTGAGAGTTATCCTTGCTGGCGTATTGATTGGCATCCGCCGGCAGGTATTTCTTACCGAAGTTTTCTTCGATGTAGCCGCGTACCATGCTCACCGCGTCCTGGCTCAGGTTAGTAGAGTCAGTACGCATATAGGTAATGTGGCCCGCTTCGTAAAGACGCTGCGCCATCATCATGGTTTTCTTCACGCCGAAGCCAAGGCGGGTGCTGGCAGCCTGCTGCAGTGTGGAAGTGATGAACGGCGCCCCCGGTTTGCTGCTGGTCGGCTTGTCTTCACGATCCAGAACGGTGTAACGCGCTTTTTCAAGCAGGCTAACGGCCGCCATGGTCTGCTCGCGGTTAACCGGACGGAACGGTTTGTCTTTATGGTGACTCACCTGTACCGGCAGCGCATCGCCCTTCGGCGTCGACAGGTTGGCATCGATTTCCCAATACTCTTCCGGGACGAACGCTTTAATTTCGCGTTCACGCTCAACCACCAGGCGAACGGCCACGGACTGAACGCGCCCGGCAGACAGGCCACGCGCAATTTTTTTCCACAGCAGCGGAGACACCATATAGCCCACAACGCGGTCCATAAAACGGCGCGCCTGCTGGGCATTCACACGGTCAATATTCAGTTCACCGGGCTTTTCAAACGCCTGACGAATCGCATTCTTGGTGATTTCATTAAACACCACGCGGCTGTAGCGGGTGTCGTCGCCACCGATAACTTCCCGCAGGTGCCAGGCAATGGCTTCCCCTTCGCGGTCAAGGTCGGTTGCGAGATAGATGTGGTCTGCTTTTTCTGCCAGTGATTTCAGCTCGGAGACCACTTTCTCCTTGCCAGGCAGCACTTCGTAATGAGCATCCCAGTCATGCCAGGGATCGACACCCATACGGTTGACGAGCGCTCCGCGTTCATCCTTTTTGACCTTTTTGGCCCCTTTGGCGGCGGTAGAGTCAGCGCTCTTCTTGGTGGTTGATCCACTGGTCGGCAAATCACGGATATGACCGACGCTGGACTTCACCACGTAGTCGTTTCCGAGATATTTGTTGATCGTTTTGGCTTTTGCCGGGGACTCAACGATAACGAGAGCTTTACCCATTTTCACCTTTACCTATTTAATTCTTCCAGGAATACGTCGCAAATTTTCACCTTCCACTGGCGACGCGCTTTTTTATATTGCGGCAGCGTAGAAGGAGATCAACTCTTTTTTTCAATAACCTGCAACACCCACGGCTCACTCGTCGGGTATTGAAGGCCTAAAGTCTCAAACAAGTGGCATAGCACGACGGAAGTTTGGTCGAATGTCAAGCAATTCTGTTGCCAGATTTGCGAAAGCGTCACACTCTACCTGATAAAATATGTTACGCAACTTTATTAGCATGCAATACCGGATCCCGCCAGCACGGTTAACTTTTTTAAGGCCACAGGGTTTACAGGGAAAATTTGCCCTTTTCCCTCAAGCGGACGTAAACTAGCGCCAGTTTTTTAAGGAGAACATCATGCAAGAGACAACTCAGCCTATTGACCGCGAATCCCTCCTCGCAGAGGCGAACAAAATCATTCGTGAACATGAGGATTTCCTGCACGGAATGGAAGCCACCGGCGTGGAGCAAAAAAACGGCGTGCTGGTCTTTAGTGGAGAATACTTCCTGGACGAACAAGGTTTGCCCACGCCGAAGAGTACGGCGGTGTTTAATATGTTTAAACACTTGGCCCACGTCCTGTCAGAAAAGTATTCGCTGCAGGGCTAAACGAAAAGCGAGGCTTAAACGCCTCGCTTTTTTGCTTTACAGCAGTGGTTTTTCACCACGCTGCCACCAGCGTAAGAGCAGGCGATCTAAGCTGTTCGCCGCGCTACCGGTGAAACGGTCCATCACTTTTTTGCGCTGCAAATAACGTACATTAATAGCGTCAAAATCTTTCATCATCCCCAGCAGCAGATCGTCGCTGGTCGCCACGTCATCAACCAGACCTTTTTCTTTCGCCTGGGTACCGTACCAGTGCTCGCCCGTAGCCACTGATTCGATATCAAGGCCCGGACGCATGCTGCTGACAAACTGTTTGAACAGGTGATGCGTTTCGTTGAGATCTTCCCTGAACTTCTCACGCCCCTGCTCAGTGTTCTCACCCAGCAGGGTCAGCGTGCGCTTGTACTGCCCCGCGGTGTGCAGCTCCACGTCGATGTCATTGCGCTTAAGCAGGCGATGGAAGTTAGGGATTTGCGCGACAACGCCAATCGAGCCGATGATCGAGAAGGGCGCGGCCACAATGCGCTGGGCCACACACGCCATCATATAGCCGCCGCTGGCCGCCACTTTATCCACCGCAATGGTTAAAGGCACGGCTTTGTCCCGCAAGCGCTGGAGCTGTGATGCCGCTAGCCCGTAGCCATGAACTACTCCGCCAGGACTTTCCAGCCGCAGCAAAACTTCATCCTTGGGTTTAACTACCGATAGCACGGCGGTAATTTCTTCACGGAGCGAGCTGACTTCGTGGGCATCCATGCTGCCTTTAAAGTCGAGGACGTAAAGCGTCGGCTTGCCTGAACTGGCCTTTTCGCCACGTTTAGCCCGCGCCTTTGCCTGCTTCGCTTCGAGCTTAAGCTTTTTCTTTTCTTCTTTAAGCCACAGCTTCTGCTGATGCGGGTCGAGCATAGCGACCTGCATCTCCTGCTGTACATCCTGATACTGCTCGCTCAGATTCGTCAGCCTTAGTTCACCCCGGCCCTGTTTCTTACGTTGCGCAACGTTCACCAGGATAAGTGCAACGGCACCAATTGCCACCACGATGGTCACCGCTTTAGCCAAAAAAAGTCCATAGTCAGCAATCAGATCCACATTTACCGCCTTTATCACCAAGCATTGTTAATCTCCGCAGTGTACCCGAGCGGGCACACGTTCGTCTGTAAGTAACTATAAAGGCAGCACGAGGGCATCCTTAAAAGATTTGGCTCGGGGAAATTTTTGCAAAATGTTAATCCTTAGCATTGTCTCCGGCTGACTGATTGAAATACGCCCGTCTTTAAGGCATAAAGCCAGGTAACTTAACGAGAAATAAGACGTGAGCATATTGCATCACGCGAGGAGTAAAACCGTGCACTATCAGCCGCAAGATAATTTACTTAAAAATCGCATTATTTTAGTGACCGGTGCCAGCGATGGCATCGGCCGCGTCGCCGCACTCACCTATGCCAGATTTGGTGCTTCGGTGATTTTGCTGGGGCGCAATGAGCAAAAGCTCCGCGCCGTCGCCGGTGAGATCCAGTCTCACGGTTTGCTCCCTGCGCACTGGTTCACGCTCGATCTGGCTACCGCCACGTCGGCAGATTGCCATGCGCTGGCTAACAAGCTAAGTGCGCTGGTTCCTCGCCTCGATGGCGTCCTGCATAATGCCGGTATTCTTGGCGATGTCGTGTCGATGGACAAGCAGGATCCCGACACCTGGCAGGCCGTCATGCAGGTGAACGTCAATGCGACCTTTTTCCTGACTCAGGCTTTGCTTCCTTTATTACTTAAATCCGAATCTGGCTCTCTGGTGTTCACCACCTCAAGCGTGGGTCGCCAGGGCCGCGCTGGCTGGGGCGCTTACGCCGCATCGAAGTTTGCGACGGAAGGCATGATGCAGGTGCTGGCGGAGGAGTATAAGCAGCACAACCTGCGCGTAAACTGCATCAACCCAGGCGGTACTCGCACCGCAATGCGCGCCAGCGCCTTCCCCACGGAAGATCCGGCTAAACTGAAAACGCCCCGGGATTTAATGCCGCTTTATCTCTGGCTAATGGGCGACGACAGCCGCCGTAAGACCGGCATGAGTTTTGATGCCCAGCCTAACCGTAAACCGGGGATTTCAGAATGAGCGAAGAGCGTTATCAGCAGCGCCAACAGCGCCAGAAAGAAAAGGTTGATGCGCGCATTGCAGAAGCCCAGCAGGAGCGCGGGATCCTGATAGTCTTCACCGGTAACGGGAAAGGTAAAACAACCGCCGCATTCGGCACCGCTACCCGCGCCGTAGGCCACGGCCAAAAAGTCGGCGTCATTCAATTTATCAAGGGCCAGTGGCCGAACGGCGAACGTAATCTGCTGGAGCCACACGGGGTTGAGTTTCAGGTGATGGCGACAGGCTTTACCTGGGAAACGCAAAACCGGGAAACGGATACCGCCGCCTGTCTTGCGGTGTGGGAGCACGGCAAACGAATGCTGGCAGACGCCACGCTGGATATGGTGATCCTCGACGAGCTGACCTACATGGTGGCCTATGATTATCTGCCGCTGGAAGACGTCTTAAGCGCGCTGGCTAACCGCCCGGCGAATCAGACAGTGATTGTGACTGGCCGCGGGTGCCACCGCGATATTCTGGAGATGGCCGACACGGTGAGCGAACTCCGCCCGGTTAAGCATGCGTTTGACGCCGGGGTGAAGGCGCAGATGGGTATTGATTACTAATAAAAAACCCCTCAAAAGAGGGGTTAAGATTTAGCTGCCGCTGCCGTTATTACGGCTGCTGCTGGCGCGGCGGTTACCGCCGGTCACCTGGGTGTGACGCTTCACGGCACGACGAATCTGGTTCGCTTTCATGCGGCGGCGATCTTTTTCTACCGCCACTTTACTGCTGGTTTCTTCCGGCAGTTCCACCAGCGTACGCAGGTAGTTTGTCTGCGCCAGATCAAGCTCGGTATAGCCCCCGCGCGGAAGGCCTTTCGGTAGCTTAATGTCACCGTAACGCACGCGAATAAGGCGGCTCACCTGAACACCGACAGCTTCCCACAGGCGACGAACCTCACGGTTACGGCCTTCGGTCAGGGTCACGTTATACCACTGGTTAATGCCTTCCCCGCCGGTGAACTTGATGGTTTTGAACGCCGCCGGGCCATCTTCAAGCTGCACGCCACGAGACAGTTGTCTTACTTTGTCGTCATCCACCTGGCCAAACACGCGTACGGAGTATTCACGCTCCACTTCACGGCTTGGGTGCATCAGGCGATTTGCCAGTTCCCCGTCGGTGGTGAACAGCAGTAAACCACAGGTATTCACGTCCAGACGCCCAACGGCAATCCAACGTGCACCGCGCAGCTTTGGTAAACGGTCAAAAACGGTTGGGCGCCCTTCCGGGTCGCTGCGGGTACAGAGCTCACCTTCCGGCTTGTAATAGGCCAGCACGCGGCAGATCTGTTCCGCTGATTCACGGATGGAGATCAAATGACCATCGATGCGGATTTTAAGCGACTGGGTAATTTCAACGCGATCGCCCAGCGTGGCAATTTTACCGTCAACGCTTACGCGGCCTGCAGAGATAATGGTTTCAATCTCACGACGGGAACCATGGCCAGCGCGAGCCAGCACTTTTTGTAACTTTTCGCTCATTGAGCTTCCTCGGGTGTCGCCTTCACAGGCGTCTCAGATACTTTGAAATCAAAAGGCATGGGCCTGATGAAGTATAAATACGAATTTGAATGGCTGCCCGGCAATGCAGGAAAACCGCTGACAGCATCGTGGCCGCACATACTACACGAATTTTAACGTAAATGGAGTGAAAACCCGTTTCCAGATTTGCTCACCGCTGGCTCTGAGTATCCAGCAGTGCAGCTTGCTCGCCGGAAGCACAATTGCGCGGAGTAGCCACATTTTTATTTCCTCTGGCGGCCTCACTGCCTCCCAGAAAAACAGGAATTCCGCTCTTCAGCCAGCGGTGATACTGTGCCTGTTGGTTAGCATCCAGCGCCTTATCGGCCCAAATCATAATGTGGTCCGCATGAATACGGCTAAGATCCGGGCAGGGAATGCCGCGGTCAAGGACCTCAACGCAAAAACCGTCGCTGGCAAAACGGATCCCTTCCAGCCAAAGCTCGACGGGATCTTTTAGCGACAGCGCCAGAATAAACAGACTGCCGCCCGGGCGCTTACGCCCGCTGGCCAGGACGAACGTCGCATATTCAATCAGCGCCGTATCAAGCAATGCGCTATTCATCGCCTGTTCCTGCTGTGCATCAGCGTTAAGCCATAGTCTCAGCGGGCGGATAACCTCATCAATAAAAATAACGGGCGGGACTTCGCGGCCATAGCGCCAGATAAGCGCCCTCAACTTCGCCGGCTGCATCGCCTCACACTGCGCCAGCAGGGCTTCCTGAACGTCGAGCCATCTGAAAGGCGGAGACATTTTCTCGCCTTTCAGCAGCGCCAGCATATCCGACAGAGCTACCCCTTTCTCAAGCCAGCCAACAATCGCGGCGACCTGCGAACAGTGGGTAAAATCAAAAAAACGGTGCCCGTTCTCATCCACCTGCGGCTTGATCAACCCATAACGCTGCCAGCTACGAATATTGGCGGGCGTCACGCCGCATTGAGAAGCCAGAACATCAATGTTAAATCGGGCCATAGCGATTTCCTTACAGGAAAGGTTTAACGTCCCCGACGCCCTCGCGCATAACAACCGGCGCGTCTTCAGTCAGATCGATAACCGTGGTGGGCTGCTGCCCCAGATAGCCGCCGTGGATAACCAGATCCACCACTTTCTCGAGGCGATCTTTGATCTCTTCAGGATCGGACTCGGTAAACTCGCTACCCGGTAGCATCAGCGAAGTCGACAGCATCGGCTCATTCAGCACTTCAAGGAGCGCCAGCGCAATCGGATTTGACGGCACGCGCAAACCGATAGTTTTACGTTTTTCCTGCAGCAGGCGACGGGGAACCTCTTTGGTGCCCTTCAGGATAAAGGTGTAATTCCCCGGCGTGTTGTTTTTAATCAGACGGAATGCCACGTTGTCGACGAAGGCGTATGTCGACAGCTCCGACAGATCCCGACACATCAGGGTAAAGTTGTGGCCGTCAGGGAGCTGACGAATGCGGCAAATGCGCTCCATGGCGCCCTTATCTTCAATCTTGCAGCCCAGCGCATAGCCGGAATCGGTAGGGTAAACAATGACCCCGCCTTTACGAATAATATCGACGGCCTGATTAATCAGGCGCGGCTGCGGGTTATCCGGGTGGATATAAAAAAACTGACTCATACTGCCCTCTCTTTAGCGATGCGGCTCTGCTCCCAGTGCTGCCAGACGGGCTCAACGCCCGCCGGTAGCCACAGCTTACGGCCCAGTTCAATCCACGCGCAGGGTAGATGAAAATCAGACCCCTGCGACGCCAGCAGATTAAACTGCTTAGCGTAGCTCGCAAGCTGTGTACGTTCGTTGGGAGCCTGCTGGCACTGCGCAACTTCCATGGCATCGCCACCGTGTTCGGCAAAGTGCGCCAGCAGTCGTTTTAGCCATTTTGCGGTCAGGCCGTAGCGCCCTGGATGCGCCAGCACCGCCTGCCCGCCAGAATGATGAATCACATCAATAGCTTGTTCTATTGTACACCACTGGGGCGGAACGTATCCGGTTTTCCCCTTAGCCAGATACTTTTTGAAAACATCGCCCATATTGCTGGCTTTGCCCTGCTCGACCAGAAAACGAGCGAAATGCCCGCGGGTAATTGCCCCGCTGCCTGCGTGACGCATTGCCCCTTCCAGCGCACCGGGAATACGCGCTTTATCCAGACGTTCGGCAATCATTACGGCGCGCTGGCTGCGGCGTTCACTTTGCTGTTCAAGAAAAAGCTTCAGCGCCGGGTGCTGTTCATCAATACCCAGGCCAACGATATGGATTTCGTGATTTTCCCAGACGGTGGAGATTTCAACGCCGCTAATTAACTGTAGCGGTAAATTCAGGCGCTGGATTTCAGCCCTTGCGGCAGGCAGACCCGCCACGGTGTCATGATCGGTAATGGCAAGTACCGTGACGCGCATATCTACGGCGCGATTAACCAAAGCTTCAGGAGACAACAGGCCGTCCGAGGCGGTAGTGTGGCTGTGTAAATCGTGGATCGTGGCCAGGGTGGGCTCGCTCAAAATGGCTCCAGAATGGATAAACAGAAATTTAGCGGCCCATGATAACGATAATCGGCTATTTTAAAAAATCAGTATTGACAATACAGCCGCGAACCAGTTTACTAGTACGAAAGTTCACATGACGAGGTATCTGAAATGAAAGCGATGAATTCCCTGCACGGTTGGTGGCGTACTCCCTGAACTCGGGCGGTGCGATCGCGTACGCTGTTTAACAGCACAGATACCAGGCCCGCCAACGATGCGGGCTTTTTTTTGAACAAAATTTGAGAACTAAAATGCAAACACAAAAACCGGCACTTGAACTCCTGAGCAGCGAAGCTGCCTACCGTGAAAACCCAACGGCCCTTTTCCACCAGCTGTGCGGTGCGCGCCCTGCGACGCTGCTGCTGGAGTCCGCAGACATCGACAGCAAAGACGACTTAAAAAGCCTGCTGCTGGTCGATAGCGCCATGCGCATTACGGCCTTAGGTGACACCGTCACCTTACAGGCCTTGTCTGCTAACGGCGCTTCCCTGCTGCCTCTGCTGGATGCCGCCCTGCCGGCTGGTGTCGAAAACGAGCACTTCCCGGATGGCCGCACCCTTCGCTTCCCAACGGTCAGCACGTTATTAGATGAAGACGCGCGCCTGTGCTCGCTGTCGGTCTTTGACGCATTCCGCATTATGCAGGAACTGGTGAGCGTGCCCGCGGATGAACGCCATGCGATGTTCTTCGGCGGTCTGTTTGCCTACGACCTGGTGGCCGGTTTTGAGGACCTGCCGCAGCTTAAACAGGACAACCGCTGCCCGGACTACTGCTTCTACCTGGCCGAAACCTTATTGACCATCGATCATCAGAAAAAACAAACCCGCATTCAGGCCAGCCTCTTTACGCCTTCCGTGAGCGAAAAACAACGCCTGCAGAAACGCACCGAACAGCTGCGCCAGCAAATCAGTGAAGAGCCTGCTGCCCTGCCGGTGCAGAAAGTTGAGAACATGAGCTGCGATGTCAATCAGACAGACGAAGAGTTCGGGGCAGTTGTGCGCCAGATGCAAAAAGCCATTCGCATCGGTGAAATTTTCCAGGTTGTGCCGTCCCGCCGCTTCTCGCTGCCTTGCCCGTCACCGCTGGCGGCTTATCAGACGCTGAAGAAGAGCAACCCAAGCCCGTACATGTTCTTTATGCAGGACAACGATTTCACACTGTTCGGCGCTTCCCCGGAAAGCTCGCTCAAATACGATGCGACGAATCGCCAGATTGAGATCTACCCGATTGCCGGCACCCGCCCTCGTGGCCGCCGCGCCGACGGATCCTTGGATCGAGACCTGGACAGCCGCATCGAGCTGGAAATGCGTACCGACCATAAAGAACTCTCAGAACACCTGATGCTGGTTGACCTGGCGCGGAACGATCTTGCCCGCATTTGTACGCCGGGCAGCCGCTACGTGGCGGATTTAACCAAAGTCGACCGCTACTCCTTCGTGATGCATCTGGTTTCCCGTGTTGTCGGCGAGCTGCGTCACGACCTGGACGTGCTGCACGCCTACCGCGCCTGTATGAATATGGGCACCCTGAGCGGCGCGCCGAAAGTGCGTGCGATGCAGCTGATTGCCGGGGCCGAAGGCGTTCGTCGCGGCAGCTACGGCGGCGCGGTGGGTTACTTCACCGCCCACGGCGACCTCGATACCTGCATCGTCATCCGCTCAGCCTACGTCGAAGACGGCATAGCCACCGTGCAGGCCGGCGCTGGCGTTGTCCTTGATTCAGACCCGCAGTCCGAAGCCGACGAAACCCGCAACAAAGCCCGCGCTGTTTTGCGCGCCATTGCTACCGCGCATCACGCCCAGGAGATTTTCTAATGGCTGACATTCTGCTGCTCGATAATATCGACTCATTCACCTATAACCTGGCGGACCAGCTGCGCGCGAACGGCCACAACGTGGTGATTTACCGTAACCACGTCCCGGCACAAACGCTGATCGAACGCCTGGCCACCATGGATAACCCGGTGCTGATGCTGTCCCCTGGGCCAGGTGCCCCAAGCGAAGCGGGCTGCATGCCGGAATTACTGACACGAATGCGCGGTAAACTGCCGATTATTGGCATTTGCCTCGGCCACCAGGCCATTGTGGAGGCTTACGGCGGCTACGTCGGCCAGGCGGGCGAAATCCTGCACGGCAAAGCCTCTTCTATCTCCCATGACGGCGAAGCGATGTTTGCCGGGCTGCCTAACCCGCTGCCGGTGGCGCGCTATCACTCCCTGGTGGGCAGCAACATCCCTGCCGGCCTGACCATCAACGCGCATTTCGACGGCATGGTGATGGCGGTTCGCCACGAGGCTGACCGGGTTGTGGGCTTCCAGTTCCACCCGGAATCCATTCTCACCAGCCACGGCGCTCGCCTGCTGGAGCAGACCCTCGACTGGGCGCTGCAGAAGCTGAAGCAGGCCAATACGCTGCAGCCGATCCTCGACAAGCTTTATCAGGCGCAAACCCTGAGCCGCGAAGAGAGCCACCAGCTGTTTTCCGCCATCGTTCGCGGTGAGCTGAAGCCAGAACAGCTGGCGGCCGCGCTGGTCAGCATGAAGGTGCGCGGTGAACACCCGAACGAAATTGCCGGCGCCGCATCTGCCCTGCTTGAGCACGCCGCGCCGTTCCCAAGCCCGAGCTACGAGTTTGCCGATATCGTCGGCACCGGCGGCGACGGCAGCAACAGCATTAACATCTCCACCGCCAGCGCCTTTGTTGCCGCCGCGGTCGGGCTAAAGGTCGCCAAACACGGCAACCGCAGCGTTTCCAGCCGTTCGGGTTCCTCCGATCTGCTGGCAGCGTTTGGCATCAACCTGGAAATGAACGCGGATGCTTCCCGTAAAGCGCTGGACGAGCTGGGCGTTTGCTTCCTGTTTGCGCCTAAGTACCACACCGGTTTCCGCCACGCGATGCCGGTTCGCCAGCAGTTGAAAACGCGCACCCTGTTCAATGTTTTGGGGCCACTGATTAACCCGGCGCATCCGCCGCTGGCGCTGATCGGCGTCTACAGCCCGGAACTGGTGCTGCCGATTGCTGAAACCCTGCGCGTCCTCGGCTATAAACGCGCAGCTGTGGTTCACAGCGGCGGCATGGATGAAGTGTCGCTCCATGCGCCGACGCTGGTCGCCGAACTGAATCAGGGTGAAATCAAAAGCTACCAGCTGACCGCCGCCGATTTCGACCTTCCGGCCTATCACCAGGAAGCACTGGCGGGCGGCACGCCGGAAGAAAACCGTGACATTCTGACTCGCCTGCTACAAGGTAAAGGTGAGACCGCGCACGAGTCTGCCGTCGCGGCTAACGTTGCGATGCTGATGCGATTGCACGGCCATGAAGACTTGAAGGCTAACGCCAAAAAAGTGCTGGATGTATTGCGCAGCGGGGCCGCATATGACCGCGTCACCGCGCTCGCAGGAAGAGGATAAGGGAATGCAGGAGACCGTTTTAAACCGTATCGTGGCTGACAAAGCGCTGTGGGTCGAAGCCCGCAAACAGCAGCAGCCACTGGCGAGCTTCCAGAATGAGATTGTGCCCGCCACGCGGAACTTCTATGACGCGCTGCAGGGGGCCCGCACCGTCTTTATTCTTGAATGCAAAAAGGCATCCCCGTCCAAAGGGACGATCCGCGATGACTTCGACCCGGCTCATATCGCCGGTGTTTATAAGCATTATGCCTCTGCCGTGTCGGTGCTGACCGACGAGAAATACTTCCAGGGCAGCTTCGATTTTCTGCCGATCGTCAGCGGCATTGTCAGCCAGCCGGTGCTGTGCAAAGACTTTATTATCGACGCCTACCAGATTCATCTGGCGCGCTTTTACCAGGCGGACGCCTGCCTGCTGATGCTCTCGGTGCTGGACGATGAACAGTATCGCCAACTGGCCGCCGTGGCCCACAGCCTGAACATGGGCGTGCTGACCGAAGTTAGCAACGAAGAAGAACTGGAGCGCGCCATCGCGCTCGGGGCCAAAGTGGTCGGCATCAACAACCGCGACCTGCGCGATCTGTCCATTGACATGGACCGCACTCGCCAGTTGGCCCCGCGTCTGACCCACGGCGTCACGGTAATTAGCGAATCGGGCATTAATCATTACGCTCAGGTTCGTGAACTCAGCCACTTCGCCAACGGATTCCTGATTGGCTCCGCGCTGATGAGCGAGGATGACCTGAACGCCGCGGTACGCCGCGTGTTGCTGGGTGAAAACAAAGTTTGCGGCCTGACGCGGGGGGAAGATGCTCGTGCGGCTCAGGAAGCCGGAGCTATTTACGGTGGCCTGATCTTCGTCCCGACTTCGCCGCGTTTTGTCAGCGATGAGAAAGCCGCTGCAGTCATTGCCTCCGCCCCGCTTCGCTACGTGGGTGTATTCAGAAATACGCCGGTAACAGAAGTTGTGCAGAAAGTAGAGACGTTCTCACTGAGCGCAGTTCAGCTTCACGGCGCTGAAACCCAGGCATACATTACTGAGCTGCGAGCGCTGCTGCCGGAGAAAACACAAATCTGGAAAGCGTTGAGCGTAGCCGACACGCTTCCTGAGCGGAATCTGCAGCACGTTGACAAATACGTGTTCGATAACGGCCAGGGCGGCACCGGGCAAAGCTTTGACTGGCGACTGTTAGCCGGACAAAAGCTGGACAACGTGATTCTGGCGGGCGGCCTCGGAGCGGATAACTGCGTGGAAGCGGCTAAAGCCGGCTGCGCGGGACTGGATTTCAACTCTGGCGTGGAAAGTGCGCCGGGAATAAAAGATGCTAACAAGCTGGCTGCGGTCTTCCGGACCCTGCGGGCTTACTAAGGAAGAGATACCATGACTTTACTGAACCCTTATTTTGGTGAATTTGGCGGGATGTACGTGCCGCAGATCCTGATGCCTGCTTTGCGCCAGCTCGAAGAAGCTTTCGTGGCGGCGCAAAGCGATGCTGAGTTCCAGGCGGAGTTTACCGATCTGCTGAAGAACTACGCGGGCCGCCCAACGGCGCTGACCAAATGCAAAAACCTTACGGCTGGTACCAACACCACGCTGTATCTCAAACGTGAAGATCTGCTTCACGGCGGCGCGCACAAAACTAACCAGGTGCTGGGCCAGGCGCTGCTTGCCAAGCGTATGGGCAAAACCGAAATCATCGCCGAAACCGGCGCGGGTCAGCACGGCGTAGCTTCTGCCCTCGCCAGCGCCCTGCTCGGCCTGAAATGCCGTATTTATATGGGAGCCAAAGACGTCGAGCGCCAGTCGCCAAACGTCTTCCGTATGCGCCTGATGGGGGCCGAAGTCATTCCGGTGCACAGCGGCTCATCCACCCTGAAAGATGCCTGTAACGAGGCGCTGCGCGACTGGTCTGCAAGCTATGAAACCGCGCACTACATGCTCGGCACCGCCGCAGGTCCGCACCCGTTCCCGACCATCGTGCGTGAATTCCAGCGCATGATCGGCGAAGAAACCAAAGCGCAGATTCTGGAAAAAGAAGGTCGCCTGCCTGACGCGGTAATCGCCTGCGTGGGCGGTGGTTCCAACGCCATCGGCATGTTTGCCGACTTTATCGATGAAACCAGCGTGGGCCTGATTGGCGTTGAGCCAGCCGGGCACGGGATTGAAACCGGCGAACACGGGGCGCCGCTGAAGCACGGCCGCGTGGGGATCTACTTCGGCATGAAGTCGCCGATGATGCAAACCGACGAAGGGCAAATTGAAGAGTCGTACTCTATTTCTGCCGGGCTGGACTTCCCGTCCGTGGGGCCGCAGCACGCGTACCTGAACAGCACTGGCCGCGCCGATTACGTCTCCATTACCGATGACGAAGCGCTGGATGCCTTTAAAGCGCTGTGCCGCAGCGAAGGGATTATTCCTGCGCTGGAGTCTTCTCACGCCCTCGCCCATGCGTTGAAAATGATGCGCGAGAACCCTGAAAAAGAGCAGCTGTTGGTAGTGAACCTCTCTGGCCGCGGCGACAAAGACATCTTCACCGTCCACGATATTCTGAAAGCACGAGGGGAAATGTAATGGAACGTTATCATCATCTGTTTGAACAGCTGCAGGCCCGCAAGGAAGGCGCATTCGTTCCCTTCGTGACGCTGGGCGACCCAACCCCTGAGCTTTCGCTGAAAATTATTGATGCACTGATTGAGGGCGGCGCGGACGCGCTCGAGCTGGGCATTCCGTTCTCCGATCCGCTGGCGGATGGCCCAACCATCCAGGGCGCGGCGCTGCGGGCTTTCGCCTCTGACGTGACGCCAACCCAGTGCTTTGAAATGCTGGCGACGATCCGCCAAAAATACCCGGAGATCCCGATTGGTCTGCTGATGTATGCCAACCTGGTCTTTAACCGTGGCATCGACGAATTTTATGCGCTGTGCGCCAAAGTGGGCGTGGATTCTGTGTTGGTTGCCGACGTGCCGGTGGAAGAGTCCGCTGAATTCCGCCATGCCGCAATGCGCCACAACGTCGCGCCTATTTTCATCTGCCCGCCAAACGCCGACGAAACGCTGCTGCGCGAAATTTCGGCTCATGGCCGGGGTTACACTTACCTGCTTTCCCGTGCAGGCGTTACCGGCACCGAAACGCGCGCTCAGCTTCCGCTGCATCATTTAATTGAGAAACTGGGTGAGTATCAGGCCGCGCCGCCTCTGCAAGGCTTTGGTATTTCCGAACCGTCTCAGGTACGCGATGCCATTGCCGCCGGTGCTGCAGGCGCGATTTCAGGCTCTGCGGTGGTGAAAATCATCGAAAAGAACCTGGCACAGCCTGAAGTAATGCTCAGCGAACTGAAACAGTTCGTGCAGAACATGAAAGCCGCCACGCGCGGGTAAGTAGAATGTAAGGGGTACGCCAGAAGTATCTTAAATATCAGGCATAGTGGTTTTATATAATTATTGATTACTCATTATTTTCAATATGATGGCCGCTATGCCTGCGCCTTTCTCCAGACCATTTTCATCCTCCCCGCCTTCTTTTAGCGGCTGACAGCAAAAACCGCATGCATTGCGACTTTACTCTTTGTATTTTATCGCCTCTGGGAAACGAGGATCGCAGGAAGACGACCCTAAAGCAGTCACCCCTCTTTTGTCGGGTTGGCACTCACACCAAAAAATTTGGAGCGGAAAGCACGTTCTGACGCTGGCGACAGTCAGCGATAAGAATAAAAACATTTTGCTATGCATACACAGGATCGCACATCGTGCCTGACACCACTCTTTTCTCGCAGATTTCCAGAACCACAACCGGCTTTGCTTTCGTATTATTCTCTTTCACGCTCGGCTTACCTAAGGCATTTGCCCAGGCACTCCCCCGCATAGTCGTGCCCGTTCATGCCAAACTGATGGCCAACGATGGCCTGCGTTATAGCGTGACGCTGACCATTGGCGGTAAACCGGTGGAAACCATGCTCGATACCGGTTCGGTCGGCCTCCGCGTGATGCCGGGCGTACTCAACGTCGACAATGTAGAGCGGCTCAACAAGCCTGAACACGTGCAATATTCCAGCGGCGTGCAGCTGGATGGTGAGCTTGTCAGGACGCAGGTCGGGTTTGAGGGCGTGAACATACCAACCGTCATTCAGCTGGTTGAATCCGCCCAGTGCAATGCCATCCGGCCACATTGCATTGCCTCCAAAGCGCCTATCGATCAATTTCGTATGGGCGGCGACCCCGTTAGCGCTGGCTACAAAGCTATTCTTGGGATCGGCATGACCCGTAACAATGCGCCTAATCCCCTGTTAGCACTGGGTGAGCGCTGGATAGTGATTCTCCCTCGCCCGCACGACAGCGAGCCCGGTAAGCTGATTATTAACCCGCTGAATGCCGAAACCAGCGGGTTCAGACAAATCGCATTATCGGCTCAGCCGCCAAAACCGGGGGATACACATCACTACTGGAAAGATAGCGAGATCGATGGCTGCCTGGAACGGCTTGATACCGGGGAAAAAGTCTGCGGGAAAAACATCATTGATAGCGGCTCCGAAGGCTTTATTTACTTCAGCGCCGATCCGCAGGCACAGGACAAATGCCCAGAGGGCACGCCCGTGCATTACACGCTCAGGCTGGCCGATGGCAGCCTGTTTGGCCAGCACTTTAAGGTCGCTAACGACGGCGGACGCTACATCCATCACATCGTCAATCTGACCAAACACAGCCTGAACACCATCAACGGCGGGATTATCACCTATTTTGATAACTCTGTTTTATACGATCAAACTGCCGGAACGATTGGATTAAAGGCACGGCATTGGTATCGGGAGTGATAGCCATTAATCCCTTCCGGGAGGAATAAACCTCACCGGGCTGGCCCGTTGAAGGCCAGCCCGATCACAGCCTTTAGAAGCGGTAGCCCGCAGAGAACATAAACACCCACGGGTCGATGCGCGTCTTGATGCTCTGCTGGTCTTCCCCGGCTTTAAATTTCACCGTGGTGTCGATGTCCATATACCAGACGGACATGTTCAGCAGCCAGTCTTCGTTCACCAGATAATCCAGCCCGACCTGACCCGCAGCGCCCCACGAATCTTTCACTTTCAGATCGCTCAGGCCCGCGCTTTTGCCGGTGTCGTTGAAGCTTGCATCAAAGAAAGTGGTGTAGTTTACGCCGACGCCCACGTAAGGCCGCACTTTGCTACCCGCATCGCCAAAGTACCACTGCGCCATCAGCGTAGGTGGCAGCTGGCGCACGGTGGCAAGATCGCCGGTTGGCCCAAGCCCGACCTTGTGACGGAACGGCGTCGCCGCCAGCAGCTCAATCCCGATGTTATCGGTGACCATATAGTCGAAGGTCAGCCCCAGCTGCGTATTGTTATCAACTTTAAAGCCGCCCATTTTGAGCACGTCATCCGAGCCCGCGGTGGGTCGAACCGTCGCGGTCCCCGCACGCATAAAGAATTCCCCCGCCTGATGCGCCGACGCCGCACCGGACAGACATCCCATCGCCAGTAATGCCAGTGTGAGTTTTTTCATAGCCCTTCCCTTGTTATGGTTTTTAACAGCGGGCTGAATATACTCAGAAAGAAGTACAAAGTGATCTAACACCGATCACACTTTATCCTCTAATTTAACATTCAATGATCTGGATTAATTTTTGGTAGCGCAGTGAAAAACAACAAACCTAAACCAGATCAACTTTGTTAATAATCACATCCTGAAAATTCTTCCCCATCCACCCCTTGTAAAAACCCCTGACTTGGCTAATTTGGGTGTTCTCCTCAACCGTTGAAACGTGAAATCAGAAGTTGCAGGTGCAAGATGAGCGATAACCCTTGTATGACTTGTGGTGCCTGTTGTGCTTACTTTCGTGTCTCTTTCTACTGGGCTGAAGCCGACGACGCCGGCGGCCTGGTCCCTTCGCATTTAACCGAGCCGGTTACCCCTTTTCTGCGCTGCATGAGCGGCACTAACCAGCGCAACAGCCGCTGCGTAGCGCTGGAGGGCGAACCAGGTCAGCGGGTCAGATGCAGCATTTATGAAAATCGTCCTTCGCCGTGCCGCGAGTTTGCGATGTCCGGGGAAGACGGCGTCACCAACGATGCCTGCAACCGGGCACGAGCCCGCTACGGCCTGGTGCCCCTGTACGGAACTGACGCTATTCAACCGCTTATAGAAAGTCTTTGTGGTGCCACGGCAGCCTCATCCAGGGTACAATTGCCCCCAGATTGATAACCGTTAGCAACATCAAGGAGAGTGCATGTCTATCACGGCAGGTTCCGTATACCGTGACACGGGGAATTTTTTGCGTAATCAGTTTGTTACCATATTGCTGATTGCGTTACTTTGCGCCTTAATTTCGGTGATTATTGGCCGTGCGTTCTCGCCCAGCGAAGAACAAATGGCGATTCTGAGTGAGGGAGATAACCTGGCGGGCAGCGTCGGGCTGTTTGATTTAGTGCAGAATATGTCGCTGGAACAGCAGCAAGTGTTACTGAAAGCGTCTGCAGCCTCCACGTTTTCGGGCCTGATTGGCAACGCTATTCTGGCGGCCAGCATGATGGTGCTGATGCAAATCGTTTCTGCAGGCCAGCGCGTAAGCGCCCTGCGCGCGATTGGTGCCTCTGCGCCCGTGCTGCCAAAAATGTTCATTCTGATCTTCCTGACCACGTTGCTGGTGCAAATCGGGATCATGCTTGTGGTTGTGCCCGGCGTGCTGCTGGCTATCCTGCTTTCGCTTGCGCCGGTAATGCTGGTGCAGGATAAAATCGGGATTTTCCGCTCTATGCGCAGCAGCCTGCGCCTGGTGTGGGCCAACATGCGCCTTGTTGCCCCTGCGGTCGTCGGCTGGCTGGCGGCCAAAACGGCGTTACTGCTGCTGGCATCCAGCTTTGCTGCGCTGTCGCCGGAAGCCGGGGCCGTGATTGCGAATACCATAAGCAACCTGATTTCAGCCGTGCTGCTGATCTACTTATTCCGCCTGTACATGTTGATACGTCAATAACCTTCCCCGACTCCTGACCGCGCGTTATAGTCAGGAGTCACCTCTTTACGGAACAGATTATGAAGCAGTTTCTCGACTTCCTGCCCCTGATTGTCTTCTTTGCTTTTTATAAGATGTACGACATTTTTGTCGGCACCTGGGCGCTGATCATCGCCACCGCCCTCGCCCTGGTTTACAGCTGGGTGAAGTACCGCAAGGTGGAAAAGACCACGCTGGTCACCTTCGTGATGGTTGCCGTGTTTGGCGGCCTGACCATTTACTTCCACAATGCCGAATTTATTAAGTGGAAAGTCACGCTGATTTACGGCCTGTTCGCCGCGGCGCTGCTGGTGATGCAGTTCGGCATGAACAAGCTGCTGATTCAGAGCATGCTGGGCAAAGAAATCACTTTGCCAACCGAGGTGTGGACTCGCCTGAATATCGCCTGGGCGCTGTTCTTCATCGCCTGTGGTTTATTGAATATTTACGTGGCGTTCTGGCTCCCGGAAAGCATCTGGATTAACTTTAAAGTGTTCGGGCTGACCGCCATCACGCTGGTCTTTACCCTGCTGAGCGGCGTCTACATCTACCGTCATATGCCAAAGGAAGAGCAGTAATGCCGAACGAATTACCGCAAGGTGAATTAGTGCTGCGCACCCTGGCGATGCCAGCGGACACCAACGCCAACGGCGATATTTTTGGCGGCTGGCTGATGTCGCAGATGGACATGGGCGGCGCCATTCAGGCCAAAGAAATCGCTCATGGCCGCGTGGTGACCGTGCGTGTGGACGGCATGACCTTCCTGAAACCGGTGGCGGTGGGAGACGTAGTGTGCTGTTACGCCCGCTGCGTTAAGCGCGGGACAACGTCCATCACCATCAACGTGGAAGTCTGGGTGAAAAAAGTCTCTTCCGAGCCTATCGGCCAGCGCTACAAAGCCACCGAGGCGATATTTATCTATGTCGCCGTGGATAAAGAAGGCAAGCCTCGCGCGATACCTCAAGCCGAGTAACACTCCTGCCCGGTTACGCCGGGCAGTTTATTTTCCCCTCACGCGACCGACCGCTTTTCCCCCATTTCCTGCAGAAGATAATCAATAAACAGGCGCGTTTTGGCCGGAATCAATCTACCCGGCGGCATAATTCCGTAGACGCCGCCCCGATTCTGGCCTTTCCAGGCCGGTAACACCCGAACCAGCTGCCCGTGGGCAAGCTCAGTCGTGATAAGCCAGTCTGGCACCAGGGCAATCCCCAACCCATCCACCGCCGCCTGCAACAGGGCTTCTGAATTGTCCGTCTGCAGCGGGCCCTTAATTCTCACGGTGGCTTTGCTGTCACCGTTCACCAGAATCCAGTCTGGCCAGCTGGCATGACTCACCAGCCCCAGGCAATGATGCCCGCTGAGGTCTGCGGGGGAAGCGATCTCGCGCTGTGCCAGCCAGGCCGGGGAAGCGACAAGCTGGTATTCAAACTGCCCCAGCGTGCGGGCAATCAACGCGCTGTCGGTCAGACGCCCGACGCGGATGGCCACATCGTAGCCCTCGGCCACCAGATCCACCAGCCTGTCGGTAAACCTGACGTCCAGGTGAATGCCGGGATACTGGGCTAAAAAGGCCGACAGTTTGGGGGTAATCCAGCGTCGGCCAAAGGTCAGCGGCAGAGAGATTTTAAGGTTTCCAACCGGGGCAGCCGTGAATTCACTGACTTCCAGCTGAGCATTGCGTAACTCATCCAGGATGCCCCGCACGCGGCGGTAAAAAAGCTCCCCGGCCTCAGTCAGCACAACATGACGCGTGGAACGAGCCAACAGCCGGGTGCCCAACCGGGATTCAAGATGCTGAATTCTTCTGGATATCACGGTAGCGTTACGGTCCATCACGCGCGCGGCTCCGGCAAAACCGTTGTTTTCCACCACCGCAGCAAAGGCGGCCAGCTCGTCAATTTTAAGATGCTCGCTGAATTCCTGCATATTTTGCATTAAGCAATTGCTCCAGTGATGAATTATCTACATTTATGCAGATGATACAGTGCTCGCGAACTTATTGAGGAGTAAATGATGAAAACTTTTCTTAGCATTGGGGCCGGGCCGGGGATCGGCTATGCCACGGCGGAACGCTTCGCCCGTGAAGGTTTTGTGGTGATTTTAGCCGCAAGGAATGCATCGAAACTTGGCGAACTTGCGGCGCGCCTCGCCAGCAAAGGCTTCCAGGCGTACGCTAAGGTTGTCGATGCCGCCGATGCCAATGCCGTTGCAGCTTTAATACAGGAGACTGAGACCGAATTCGGCACCCTCGGCGTGGTGCACTACAACGCGGCACATCTGCACCCGGGATCAGTGCTCGACCAGCAGATCGCCACCTTTAACACCGACCTTGCGGTCAATATCGGCGGGGCGCTGGCTGCCTCCCAGGCCGCATTGAAAACTATGTTTGCCCGCGGACGTGGCGCCCTGTTGTTCACCGGTGGCGGCTGGGGAGTGCACCCTAACCCGGAATTCATTTCGATCAGCATTGGCAAAGCAGGCGTTCGCGCCCTGACGCTGGGGCTTTTCCCGTATGCCAGATCGCATGGCGTGCACGTGGGGTCCGTCACGGTAGCGGCGCTGATTGAGCCGGACTCCGCCGAGGCCACCGGCGTGGCCGATACGTTCTGGGCGCTGTACCAGCAGCCCGAAGCCGAATGGGTGGCAGAGATGACGTTTAGCGGATGAAGTTTTAGCCGGGTTTCACATCCACGAAGCGATTTTTATCTGCGTGGATGTGAATAGCTTCGCCCGTTATCTTAAAGGGATTAATGCCAGAGAAGCCCCCGGCTAGCGGGTTTTCTCTGTCGGCCTGAGCGTATGTTACCCATTCAACTCTCACAGCCACAGCTTGCCCGTATGGCCTGTTGTTTCAGCGTATTAATTCAACTTTCCATATCATCATTGCTGATGGGCTCGCCTTCATCAACATCATAACGATTGAACGCCTGGACTATTTTTGAGTGTTAAATTTATCTATCAAATTGAAAACTATTGTAGCCGATGTAATCGCTATCCCTGCGATGAATCCAAAAACAATAGCTCTCTTTATCTGTCCATCAGGAATCAGAAAGTATCCATTCTTAATGTATATAAGGAACGATGTTCCAGCCCCTAAAAGAAAGCAAAAAAGTATACAAAAAATGCAAGAATAAATTAACAATTTGATATACGGAATCATTTTTCACGCTCTTTTTCTTTTTCAGGTTTTTTGCACTGCCGGTTTGTAAGCATCCCGGCAAAACGGACCATTCATATTTAGAGATCTTCCGGCATACTGATTATGTCCCCGGCTGACGTTCACGCTTGCCGACACGTTGCTCCCGCGCCGCTAGAGCTATAATCTATACCAACCGCCCACGCTACCGCAGTGGCTGCTGTTGTTGCCACTGATCGTTTCGGTGTTCGACGCCGAAAACAGCAGAATAAGGAACAATGAGTTCTGGTTTACTCAATTAAATCTATTTATCTTTTCGTTCTTGTAAATAAGACCTAATCCAAAGCCCAACACCCAAAATAAGACCACCAATATATCCAGATTCAAAAAATGATGAAAAAACACCTCTCCAGTTGAATAAAAAATAATCTTTTTTGGCATAAACAATTAATGATGCAAGCAGTACTGACACAGCATCAGCAACTAAGAATAAAACTAAGCAACCCAATATCAATTTAAATAATCTGATAAAGCTATTTTTTAGCATTGGCATCATCCTTTTTATCAAGAGTGTCTTTTACAGCACTTCCTGCTTTCTCACTGATGTATCCCCCGATAACTGTACCTGTTAAATCAGATACGCTATCTTTTCCAAGTTTTGAAGCGACACCTTTGATTATTTCACCTCCAACTCCACCTACAATATTACCCACCCCAGCACCAATCGAAGAGTTAGTCGGATTTTCACCCTTAATACTACTCCCAATAGCAGCACCGCCCATATTAATAGGTGTCGAGACTACAATACCTTTCCCTGTAGTCACGGCAGCAGTTATACCCGCAATAATTGCATCCACATAACTGAAAGGATCTTTCCCACTAAGCTGAACACCAGTATTAACCGCTGTACCTATTGCCACATTAGCCGCCATACCTTTCACCGTAATACCCAGTACGCTACTTCCAAACATCAGCGGTGCATCGCCAATACTGGCATTCGATTTATGGTAACCCCAGGTATTCATTATTTTTTGAGCACTGGCCATTGCCTCGGAATCAGGGCTACGCTTCATATAATTCTGACCGGACAATAGGCCTGTAACCAGTTGCTGTGCAATTGCTGACCCGTACGCCTTCTCCATTTCACTGGCATAGACGCGCAGGTAGCCCGCCAGTTCCGCCCGCTCGTTACTGTCCATTTGCGAAGGATCTTTGGTGAATTTGGATACAAGCGCATCACTGCGGCTATTCGCATTTTCCAGCATAATCAGTTCATTCGCGGTAGCTAATGTTTTATCACCGTTCTTAATTCTCTCAACTGCCTTGTCTAGTTTGTCGGATGAGGTAGCACCCAGGAGATTATTTTCAACCGCATTCTTCCCGGCCTGCGCGCCCGTGGTTGCTGACGCGGTGCTATTCCCTACCACGCCGCCAGCGATCCCTGCCGCCATGGTGCCCAGCAGACTAACGAGCTGTTTTTGGTCCTGATTCAAATCCCCAGGTTTTGTATTCGGGAACATCTCTGCGGCGATATGCCTGGCCGCCAGTTCGCCGCTGAATGCCCCCGCCGCGCCTGCCGCCGCATTGCCGCCTGAGAGCTGCGCCGCCAGAGCGCCCCAGACCGCGTGCGCCATCAGATTGGCAGGTTCATTGCCTTCAGTGGTGCCCTTAATAGCCTGCGCCATCACCGGATTCAGGCCACCCGCCAGGGCTTTATTGAAATCGCCCCCGGCGGCGCCCGCCAGAATGCCGCTCACCGACTGCGCTATCATCTGGTATTTACCGCCGATGCCGTAGTCGCCAAAGGCTTTCTGGTAGTCCTCCGTATTACGCAGTTCTGCAGCGCTCATGCTGGCGTATTTGCTATCTTTGGCACGCACGGCATCCAGCGCCTGCAGGTCGCCATAGGTGGCCACCACGCCGGTCATCTGGCCGCCGATCTCACCCACCAGCTGCGCCGTCTGCAGGCGTTTTTGCTCTTCCTCTTTGTTAAAGATCTGCCCGATACTGCCGTTGGCATGTTCAGTGTCGCGGCTCAGCGTGGCAACGTCCTGCTGCTGATTTGCCTTGTCACGAACCGTGATACTACCACCCGCCACGGCGGATTGCGTGGTGCCTTCGGCGTGACCTTTCCCGTTCATTCCGGCCAGCAGCGTGCCGACGTTCGCGAGGCCGTTAGCGGCCAGCATTGATCCGGGGAATATTTTCGTGCCACCGGACAGGCTGATACCGCTGTGGCTGACTTTATAGTCGGCTTTGTTGCCGATATCAGAGAAGCCCAGTGTCCCGGTATCGAGGCTGTTTTTATCCGCCCCGGCCCGGCTGGCTATTACCGCCCCGTTCAGCTGTGTATGGTTGCCCACGGTAATGTCAAAGCCGCCGTTTCCGGCAAAAATACCGCTTTGCTCCAGCACCGAGTCATAGGTGCTCTTCATCTTGTCCTGGCTGAGGCTGATATAGCCAGAACCACCACCGCCTCCGAAGGTGTAGCTGCCGCCTGCGGCCATGCTGGTTTGCTTGCTGTCGTAGCTATTCGAGTCCTGCTGGCTGCCGATCAGCAAGTCCCGGCCAATGTCGGCGATAACTTTATCGCCGTTGACCTGGGCCCCGTTCAGAATGGCGTCCCGGCCGCTGGTGAGCGACACCGCGCCGCCGCTGTCGAGCGTGGTTTCCGTCCAGCTGGTGCCGTTCCCTTTGTCCTTACCGTTGGCGGCGTTGACGTTGGCAAAGACGCTGAGCCCCGCCGAACCGCTGTTCACGCCGAAACCAACGCCAATCCCGCCGCCGCTGCTGCTGTTTTTGCCGGTCGTCAGCTGCGTATTGGCCGCCCCGCCCAGGACAATATCCTGGCTCGCAGAAAGCGATGTATCGCCGCCCGCTTTAAGCTGGCTGCCGCCAATCAGGATATTGCCGCTGTCCGCACTGTTTCCTTTTCCGGTGGCGGTGATGCTCAGATCATTCCCGGCCGTCAGGGTCGAGCCTTTCACTACGTCCGACTCGGCGTGCTGCTCAGATTTCGATTTTTGCGTGGTCAGGGAGACGCTTACCCGAATGCCATTGTCAGGATCTTTGTCTGCCCCCGCTTTCTGGTCGTTCAGATAGGCCTGGCCCCCGGCCAGCGCCGTTTTCGTGGCCTGCAGGGCAGCCAGTCTGCCGTCACTTTCATTTTTGGTTGTTTGGGCGGTCTCTACCGCGCTGTTGACCGCGTCTCCCACCGCCCCGGACAGCGCCACGGTCAGCCCGGTGCTCTTCTGCTCAAATTTCTCATCGCGGGTACGTTTGTCGTGCCCCGGCTCAATGAGCACGCTATCGCCAGCGACTGACAGATCCTTACTTGCGACCAGGTCGGCACCGCCAATATGCGCCGTTCCACCTGCATTGACGCTGACGTTGCCGCCGGTAGATCCTACGGTGCTGATGCTCTGGCTCTGGGTGGTGCCTTGCTCACGCAGATCGTGGGTACTTTTGCTGCTGCCGATGGTAAAACCAATCCCGCCGGTGCCCATCAGGCCGCTCTTTTTGGTCTCCTTGTAGTGCCAGGCCGTGTCAGTTTCCGTCGCAGCCACGATATCGACGTTATTGCCCGCGTTCAGCGCCACATTGCCGTCGCCCACCACGGAGGAGCCTTTCACCAGCAGATCGTTACCGGCTTTCAGCGTCACGTTGTCGCCGCTCAGCAGCGTTCCGGCTTCGCGGGTCGAGCTGGTTTCATTGATGGTGTGCGTGGTTTTGCTGCTGAGGAAACCTTTTTTGGTTTTGGTTTCTTCGTCGTAGTGGTAGTCGCTCTCGGTGGCCGTGGCCAGGTTGATATCCCGCCCTGCGCCCACGCCGATATCCCCGTGGGCCGTCACCTGCGCGGCCTCGGTGTTAACATCGCGCCCGGCAATAATTGTGGTGTTCCCGCCGCTGGCGATCTCCGTGCCCTGCTGGCGCACGGACTCGTTGATATCGACCTTTTTCTTCGCGGTGTATTGGTCGCGGTGGGTAGATTCCGCCGCCTCTAAGTTAACGTCCCTGCCGGCCTGTAAGCCGACGTTATCTTCTGCATACAGGTTGCTGGCTTTAACCGCAATATCCCAACCCGCTTGCAGATTAAGCGTTCCTCCGCTGGTGATTGAGCTACTCTGTTGAGTAATATTTTCGTTGAGATTACTACCTCGCCTTTCTCGTTCAACAAGCTGATTACTTTCAATGACAATATTATTTTGCGCTTTAAGTGCCATATTGCTGCCAGCTCTTAGAGAAGCACCGGTAACAAGAATATCCGTCCCTGCACTAAGAATGAGAGAATCGGTGGCGTTGATAGAAGCCAAAGCACCTAAATCTGTTTGTACTAACTCTAGCCCTTGCCGATTCCAGCCCTTTCCAACATTTGCCGCATCCCAAAGATTTGCCGTTGTCTTGTTAACAATTTGTCCGGACACACTTTCAAGGGCAACTTTTTGACCTGATATAGTTGAACTGACATTATTAATATCCCCCAGCGCACTGAGCTGTAGGCTACCGCCCGAGTTAATTGCCCCGCCGTTAATATTGCTGATGGCGTTCTGGCTGCTGGCGCTCAGCAGCGCTTTGCCCTGCAGCGTGCTGCCGTCGTTGGTGATATTGCCGCCGTTGAGGATCACCTGATTCCCGGCGATGACGCTGCCGTTATTCACCGTGACATCCTTCGGGGAAATATACAGTTTAGGGACCAGGACATTTTGCCCGTCGATTACCGCGTTTTCCCACCACAGGATGCTGGAATCCAGCGCCGCGACCTGGTCAGCGGACAGGCTGACACCCAGCTTAAGACCCAGTTTATCGCGAGCCTGAGCGGCATGGTCAATCAGGTACTGCATTTGCTCCAGATCGGAGCCGATGCCGTTCACGTAGCGGTTGCCGGTCTGATTCAGGATCTGATTACTGACATAGCGGGTATCAAAAGCCGCATCCCCGAGGAAACGGTAATCATATTCCGGGCGCAGGTTCAGTCGAGCCAGGAAATAATCCGAGCCCAGGAATTTATTGGTATCGGTATAAGTGGCGCGCGTTTCCTGCGGTGCGGTTGGTCCGGCCATCCCGGCAAGCTTGTAGATATCATTGAACAGGCTGTTGTCCAGCTGTCCAAGACTATCCAGCTTGGGATTGGTGACGATCAGATACGGGCTTTTCGGATCTTTATTCGCGACAAAATAGCCGTTATCGCTGGCAGGCAGCGGATAATCGCTGAGCTTAACTGGCGACCCACTGGCCGTCAGCTTCGAGGTAATATCCGAGATGTTCGTCAGTTCAATGGGGCGATAATCATAGCCCGGCGGAGGCGGTGTTTTACCTCCGCTGGATTGCGCTATCACCTGAGCGGCAGCGGCGGCAATATCATCATTTTTATGACGAGAGGGCTCGCCCGATTGCTGTTTGGTCAGCTCAACGAGCTCACCGTTTACAGGCGTTAGATTGCCACCATTCGCCTTCGAATCCGCCAGGCCCGTCGCGTTGCCCGCTAAATCGATACCTGGCCCGCCCTGCTGACTTAGATTGATATCCGCGATCTTACCGCCTGCCTGACCATAGTCCGCGCTATTCTGCGGCCGGCTATCCACGGCGGCTAATCCGCCGCTTCCGATTGGATTTTCGATGTTGCCAATCCCGGTTCCAGGCAAATTGATCATTGCCTGTGGCGCGGCCACCGTATTATTGGTGCCCGTGTTTAGATCGGTGGCCTGAGCGCCACCAGTTACACCAGGACCACCGGCTAAATTAAGCTCTGGCTTGCTGCGGCCTGGCGTGTAGCCGGCTGAATTTGAGGTGATATATGAATTATCAAACTGGTTACTAAAACTGGCATTAATATCTCCACCTGCCAGTATACTAGCCCGATAAATTTGACCATTAGTTGATGAAGCTTCAGATATTTTAGGTCTGTAAGTCGCTTCAACCGTATCACCTGATGTACTTCTGTAGCTGTCAAGCACATAAATCACCTCCCGGCTTGACATCCCCGTTTGATAACTCAGATTATCCAGACTCGTTCCGCTTAATCTGATATTCTTTTTAGCTATAATATTACTAGCCTGATTTGTTAACTGACCTGAAATTAAAGCTATATTTGCTCCTGAAGAAATCCTCGCAGCGACACCGGTGGCATCAACAGTCAAAGATTCTGTAAAATTACCACCTGGGTAAATTTCGTCCTGGAGAATATCAAAGAAAACACCAAACTTTACATACGGACCTTTATTGTCAGTACCATAACTTGCCCCCATAGGAAAAACATCACGATTGTTCTCAGAGTTTGTTGATGTTTTATTCACTACAAAATTTATATAGCCGTTAAATAAATTCCCGGTGCGAATAGAAATATCGCCATTCTGCGTTTCAATACTTCCGGAGGTGTTCACCACTTCGGCGTTGGCATTGCCCGCCGCATCACGCTGCATCCACAGGCTGTTGCCCGCCAGAATATCGCCGCGATAGTTGCGAATGCTGTTGGCAAACAGACTCATGTTATTGCCCGCATACAGCAGGGCGCTGTTGAGCAGCGTCCCGCCCGCGCTGGCAATTAAATCACCGGCGGTGCCGACGAAGCCCGCGTTGTTGATGCCGTTCTGGCTGGTCAGGCGCAGCGTCCCACCCGCCTGCACGCTACCTGCGCCGTTCAGATTCAGCTGCCCGGCATTGAGGTGGCTTTCGCCGTAGCCCGCCCGGACCTGCCCGTTATTATTCAACGTGCCTGCGGCAGAGAGCTGCACGCCCTGGCCCTGTAGCAGGCCATTGACGTTAATATCGCCCTGACTGCTGACCGCCAGCGTATTGCCGGCCGCCAGCGTGGTCAGCTGGTTGTAGCTGCCCTGGCTGTTGAGCGACAGGTTGCCCAGCGCCGCGACCTGCCCCTGCAGGCTGGTATTCCCGGCGTTGATCCCCATATTGCCCTGGCTAAGCAGCCGCGCCCCGGCAGCGCTGTTAACCTGGCTGGCCGTGATGCCCAGGTTCTGTGTGGCATACACGGTGCCGTTGTTGTCCAGTTGTCCTGGATTAACGGTTAAACTGCCCCCCTGTAACATGCCGTTATTCAGGATATAGCTGCCGCCGATCGTCCCCTGCTGCTGCGCCAGCACCGTCCCGCTGTTGCTGAGCGAGCCCGCATTCAGCATAAGTGCGAAACCCTGCACCCAGCCGCCGTTGGTAAACCCAGGCGCGTTGAGCGTAAGCAGACCGCCGCTCAGTAGCTGCCCCTGGTTGTTGCCGCGCTCACGCAGATCGATCTGGGTATTGCCGTTCCCCTGAACGGTGCCGGTGTTGGTTAGCTGCTGCGCCCCAAGATCCAGGCTGCCCTGGCTGAGCAGGACCGCATTCTGTCCGTTATCCAGGCCTCCGCTCAGCGTGCCGGTGAGGGCGGAATTCGCTTCTATACGTCCCTGATTGTTTAGTGCGGCGGCGGTGAGCGTCACCGCGTTGCCCTGAACGTGGCCGAGGTTGGTGATGATATTGGCCCCGACGGTCAGCAAACCATTGGTCAGCAGTTTCGCGCCGCTTTGCACATCCAGGTTACCGCCCAGCGAGATCCCCAGGCCTTCAACGCCGCTGATATTGCCGCTGTTATTGAGCGAGCTGCCGCTGAGAGCAAGATTTTTAGCCTGTATTTGCCCCTGGTTTGTTATTCCCGGAGCCGTAACGGTGGCCGCGTTATTGGCCGTTATGGCACCGGTATTCGTCAGGCCGGATACCAGCGCCAGATCGAGGTTGCCGGTGCTTTGCAGCGTGCCGTTATTTTGCAGTTGCAGAGCGTTCAGCTTCAGGTACTGCGCCTGCCACAGGCCGCCGTTGGTGACGTTCTGCCCGGACACCAGCATGGCGCCCTGGGTTTGCATGGCGCCGCCCAGCCGGTTGTTGATGTCCTGCTGAGGCTGCAGAGTCAGCGATTTCAGGCCAATCACCGAACCCGCGTTGTCTATCGCCCCGTTGTTGGCCGTGAGATTGCTGCCCTGAATATTGCCGCGGTTCAGCAGCGCGCCGCCGCTGAGGGTTAAGTCCCCCTCGCTCAACACTGCGCCGGTGTTGGTTAACGTTCCGGCGGTTATCTGGCTCACGCCCTGGCTGAGCAAACGCCCACCGTTGATGAGTTCGTTATCAACCTGAGCCGTCAGCCCGTTGAGGCCGAGCGCGCTGCCGCTATTGTCCCAGTTAGTCGCTTTCACGCCCAGGGTCTGGCCCTGCATAATGCCGGCATTGGCGATCTGTTGGCCATTAAGCGCCAACTGCCCCCCCGTGAGCATTCTGCCGCCGGACAAGTTATTCACCGTGGAAGCGTTAACCGTCAGATCTTGCCCCTGCATCGTGCCCTGGTTGTCCACGGTATCGGCATGGACGGTCATTCCCTGCTGAGCCAGCAGGGTTCCCTGATTGGCGAGCGTCGACAGGTTAAGCGCCAGAGCCCCGCCGGTCAGTATTCTCCCGTTATTCTGGTTCGTGACTGTCAGCGTGGATGGCGTACCCGAGGCCAGCGTCAGCGCCGTATTGCCCTGCATCAAGCCTGCGTTGTTCAGGGTATTGGTCGTTATCTCTGCGGTGTCACCTGCCAGCGTGCCCTGATTGTTAAGATTGGCCGTTTGCAGAGACAGACCTTTCTCTGCCAGCAGTTTGGCCGCGTTGCGGTTGAGGATGTTGTCGGTAAAGTTCAGCGCCAGGCTGCCGCCCTGCAGCATGCCCTGGTTATCCAGGCTCGCGCCTGACAGCGCAAGCGCCTCCTTCACGGAGATCAGGCCCAGGTTGACCATCTGCGGAATGGTCAGGTTCAGCGAGCTGCCGCTCACGATCTGCCCGTCGGCCAGGTTGTTGAGCTGCGGAGTATTCAGCGCCAGCGCAGTGTCGCCCTGGAGCACGCCCTGGTTATCAATGCGGTTGCTGCCGAGTTCGAGCTTGCCTGCGGCAATCACGCCGCCGTTAGCCAGGGTTTCGCTCAGGCCTTGCAGCGTATCTGCCGCCAGTAATTTGCCGCCGCTTTGGTTATTCAACTGTCCGGCGATATCGAGCGCTAAACTGCCCGCCGAAAGTGTACCCTGATTATTCAGGCTTCCTGCGGTGAAGGTCAGATTGTCGCGGGCCTGAACGGTGCCAGCGTTGCTCACATCATTAGCGGCAATGTCGAGCTGGCCGCCGCTCAGCAGCTTCCCGCCGCTCAGGTTATTCAGGACACGAACGGCCGGAGGTGGCGCTGCGGCAAAACTTCTCAGCAGCATGGTCTGAGGGCGATTTGCCCCTGCACCGGACAGCGACAGGCCATTATTGCCCTGCACCAGCCCACCGTTATTGAAAATGTTTACCGCCAGGCGCGCGTTATCCGCTGCCACCGCACCGCTATTGCTCAGCGACTCTCCACTGAAATCAAGCGTGCCGGTTGCCAGCAGTTTCCCTGTCGCCTGGTTGGTTAGCCCGTTTTGCAAGGCAAGAGTGAGCGTGTCCCCCTGAACGATACCGCCGTTGTCGAGGCTGGTGCCGGTGATATTCAGCCCCTGCTTAGCCAGCAGCGTGCCGCTGTTTGTCACAACGGCACTGTGGAGATCCAACCCGCTGTTGCTCTGCAGCGTTCCCCGGTTATTAAGCGTGTCGGCCCGAACACCGACCTTTGTCGCGGCCAGCACGCCATTATTATCCAGCTGGCCGGTGGAAAGCTGCAGCTCTCCCTGACTCAGCATCTGCCCGTCGTTAGTGACCGATTTATCGGTGTTAATCGACAGCCTGTCTTTGCCGGACAGCGACCCCGTATTGCTGAGATTTGTGCCCTGCAGCGTCAATGTTTGCCCCTGCAGCAATCCCTGATTGCTCAGCTGGTCGCCTTGCATATCGAGCCAGCCGCCGGTCAGCACTTTGCCTGCCGCGCCGTTGCCAAACTGAGTGGCGTTGAGCTTCAAACTGCTGTCGCCCTGCAGCAGGCCATCGTTTTGCCCCTGCAGAACAGAGAACGTGACGTTGTCACCGATAACTTGCCCGGCGTTAGTCCAGCCGTGAGCGGTCATTGCCAGCCGGTTGTCCGCCAGCAGTGAGGCTCCGGCCAGATTATTTAACTGCCCGCTCAGGTCGAAATCCAGATTTTGGGCGTCGATGGCGCCGAGGTTATCTAAACGTCCCCCGTTGAGCTGGAGGTGTTTGACTGCAGAAATGCTGCCTGCATTATTTAACACCGGCAGGGTCAAAGTGACGTCATCGCCCGCGGCCACCGTTGCCCCTTTATCGTTTTGCAGGGCAGCGGCGGTGAAGGTGAGTTTGCCGTCGGCCTGAATCAAGCCACTATTGTTTGCCTGGGCTGACCCGGCATCAATGTCCAAAGTAGAGGCTGCAATAATGCCGGCATTGCTGAGTGGCCCGGTCGTCAGGCCGAGAGTGTTCTGGCTAATCAGCCGGCCGCCGTTGTTGAACGCCCCGCCGAATAAAATATTCAGCGCGTCACGGCCAAGGATCTGCCCTGTATTTTCACCGCCGTTTTGCCCGCCGGTGAGCGTAATATTTCTCCCCTGCAGTCGGCCGGCGTTATCCAGACGCGCAGCATTCACGGCAATGCTTCCATCACTTAATAGCTGGCCAGGGCCACCGTTAGTCAGCGTCTTGCCCCGGGAGCTAATGGCCTGGTTACCCTGGAGCAATCCGTTATTGGTCAGGTCATCAACCGTCAGGGTTGTATTGTTGGCAATCAGTTTCCCGGCGTTACTGCCTTTGGCCGTTGTCACCGAGAGCGTGTTGTCGGCGAGAAGCACACCGCTGGCCTGGTTATCCAGCCCTTGCGTCAGCCCCAGGTTCAGGTCGCTGGCTTCAATGTTCCCGCTGTTGCTGAGATTGACCCCGTCGATCGTCAGCCCTTGCGCTACCGAAATCAGCCCGGCGTTGTTCAGCTCAGGGATAGACAACGACAACCCGCTGCCGCTGATAATTTTCCCCTGCGCGAGGTTGTTCAGCACCGTGGCACCCAGACGCAGCGATTTTTCGCCCTGCAACAGGCCGCCGTTGACGTTACGCTGGCTGTCGACGCTGAGATCAGATGCCGCCAGCGTGCCCTGGTTTTCGAGGCTGCCGCTGGTCAGTAGGAGTTTGTCTTTGCCGAGAATTTTACCGGTATTGGCCAGGTTATCAGTCGCGGTCAGGTTGAGGATGGACAAGCCAAGCAGCTTGCCGCTGTTGGTCATCTGGCCGGCATTGAGCGTCGCGCTGTCGGCCTGAATCTCTCCCGCATTGGTCATCTGGCGAGCGGCAAGCGTCAGCTCCCTTTCAGCCAGCACGGTGCCCCCCGTGGCATTGTTGAAGGTGTCGCCCGTGGCTTTGAGCGCGGAATCCCCTTGCAGCAAGCCCGTGTTAGTGACGTTTTGTGCATCCAGAACGGTACTGTCGGCAATTAACTGGCCGGCGTTATCTAACTCAGGTGCAGAAAGCTGCAGGTTGCGTTTTGCCACCAGCACGGCGCCGGCAAAGTTATTCACTTTGTCACGCAGTTTTAGCTGAAGATCCTGCGCTTCAATGCGGCCCCGGTTATCGAGCGTCAGCCCTTCGAGGGTTGCGCCCTGGTTAGCGGAAATCACCCCCGCGTTCACCAGGGCCTGAACGGTCACGTTCGCCCCGCCACCGCTTTGCAGCCAGCCTTCGTTGGTCACGCTCCCGGCGTTGAGATCAAACTGACCGCCGGCGATGACGCCCTGAGCGTCCGGCTGGCCGACGATGATTTTCCCTTGTGGGCCGTTATTCAGCTCCCCGCTAACGCTTGCCGTTAAGCTCTCGCTTCCGCGGGTCAGCCCGCTGTTATTCCATTGCCCTGCGCCGATAGCGAGATTTTTTCCCTGCAGGCTCCCGGCGTTATTGAAGCTGCCAGCCGTGAGCGAGAGCGCATCTTTCGCCAGCAGTGCTCCACTGGCCTGGTTGTCTACCTGCTGGCCCGCTTTCAGCGTCATCGCCTGAGATTCAATATTCCCGCTGTTAACCAGCATCAGGCTATCAATGGCCAGCCCCTGCTGAACGGAAATCAGGCCTGCATTGGTGAGCTGCGGGATGCTGAGCGCCAGGCCGCTGCCGCTGATGATTTTGCCGCCGCTTCGGTTAGCCAGGTTCGCAGCCGTTAACGTGAGATTCTGACCGCCCTGAATCAGGCCGCCGTTGTCTAGCGTGGTGCCATGCAGCGCGAGGGAGGCCGCCTCAAGCTGGCCGGTGTTTTTTAGCTGTGCCGCCGTTGCATTCAGGTTTTTCTCAGCCAGCATGCTGCCGGTGTTGGTCAGGGCGGTCTGCGCAGCGACGTCAAGCGCGGAGGCCGCTACCTGCCCGGCGTTGTTAAAGCTATCGGAGGTACTGTTCAGTCCATTGCGTGCGGTGATTTTGCCGCTTGTCTGGTTGTCGATATTCCCGACGATGGCCAGCGTCAGCGCATCGCTGTCCAGCGAGCCCCGGTTGGTAAAGTTCAGGGCATTAAGCTGTAAGTTGTTTTGCGCCAGCAGGGCACCACCGGCCTGTTGCACAATATTGTCTGCGGTGAGCAACATTGCGCCATCAGCCTGAATATTTCCGCTGGTGTCGATCTGACGGGCGCCAAGCGTAACGGTATTACCTTTGGTGCTTCCGCTGTGTGTCAGTGTGCCGGTGTTAATCACGAGCGCACCTTTTGCGGCCTGCGTACCGCTCAGCGTGAGGCTATTATTAGCCTGCAGCAGCATATTGCCTTCAGATTGCAATTGCCCGCCGGCAAGGGTTTCAAATCGCCCGCCCTTGAACGTCAGATCTTTTTGCGAGGTGATTTGCCCGGCGCTTTGTAGCTGCTGCGTAACCAGCTCAAGGTTGCCCCCGCTTGCCAGCGAGCTTCCCTGTTGGCCGTAAAACTGCTGGCTGCTTAATGCGACCGCCTGCTTACCATTCACCGTCCCCGCATTACTGAACGTTCCGGACTCAAGCGCAAGATTGCCGCTGCTCAGCAGTTGACCATTCCGGCCAATATTGAAGGTGTTGCGACTGGTCCACGCCTGGTCGGTGCCGCTGCTCAACATGCCGTCTATCCAGGCATCCCCGGTCGTGGCCGTGAGTCCTGCCCCGGCCAGCATCTGGCCGCTGTGTGTGAACGAACCGAGGTCGAGCTGGATATTACGCTGTGCCTGTACGTTCCCGCTGTTGTTGAGGCTGCTGGCTCTGGCGTTCAGGTCCCCGTTGGCCGTAATCTGGCCGCTGTTGCTTACCTGGCCAGCGGATAAAGCAATGTCTCGCCCCGCCGTCAGCTTCCCGGCATTGCCCATGTCTGCCCCCGCGCTGGCCCGGATCGCGCCGCCCGCGTTGGCCTCGCTGGCCGCGTCCATGCTTACCGCCCCGGCATTGAGAGCAATGTCATTGCCTGCGGTGAGCTGGCCGTTGTTCAGCGTCAGTTTTCCGCTGCCGTTCAGCGTGATTTCCCTGTTGCTGGCTAACTTACCGTTGGCGATGGTGATGTCAGAGCGGCTATTAACCTGCGTTGCGCCCCCACTTTTATGCTCGCCGCTCAGCACGACGCTATCCGCCTGAGCCGAGAGATCCCCGCTTGCAAGGCTGTTATTTACCACCAGCTTGCCGCTGGCATCCAGGGTGATGTCGCCCTGGCGCGCGTTCAGGTTCCCCAGGTTGACGCCCACGCCTTTGTCACTGGAAACAAGGTGAATACGATTGGCATACATGCCGCCCAGCGCGCCGGTATCCACGGCAACCACGGGCGCGGCACCTTCTCCGGCTATCGGCGTGACCGCGCCCGCGGATGAAACACGGTTGGCGCCCACGGTCACCTTAAGATCTTTGGCGTGAATACCGGCGTTGACTTCCGTTGCCCGGGCAATGATCGACAGCGCATCGGTTTTGCTGGCATCGAGGCCCTGGCCTTCGACCGTGATGGTACCTTTGCTGACATCCAGCGCCAGCAGGTTACCTGCCGCATCAAACTGAGGTTTGCCCGTGGTCAGCGTGGCATTGGGGGTATTGATAAATCCACAGCCGTTACAGGTAATGCCGTAGGGGTTAGCGACCATCACGTTGGCCGCCTTGCCCGCCACTTCGGTATAACCCTGCAGCTGTGAGCGATTGCCGCCGATGACTTCATTGATGATGCCGGTCGCTTCCTGGCCGGCCCGAAGGTTAGGGTTGTTCTGAATAATCCCCCCGAGCTGAGTTTGCGTCATCTGCCCGGTGGCGTTGTTAAGGATCAGCCCCTCTTTTCCGACGTTATAGTCCTGGAACTGGTTATGGGAAATACCTGCCTGGTTGGGCGTGGCGATGTTAACTACCGGGACGCCGTTTCCGGCCTGATCCATCTGCGTACCCGGCGTGACCGGGTTGATGGTCGCCGCCACCGCCGGAAAGACCGGCTGCCCGGCAATCAGGCAGATGATGAGGTAACTTAACAGGCGCGGCGCTAATCCAACCGGGTGCTTATCCATATTTTTACCTTAAATCGCCAGGCCCAGGCGGTAATAAATCACGAGATGATCCGGTGCCAGATAGCCCGGATAGTGAAGTGGTGTGCCAACGGTGAACTGGCTGGAGTAGAAACGCCCGGCGACAGTGAGGCCAGCGGAGGCACCCCAAAGCGTGCCGGATGCCTGCCTGTCTTCGTTGTCATTGCGCAGCCAACCGCCATCTACGGCAGCGTTCAGGCTGACTTCGCCCAGATAAGGGAAGCTGAACAGGGCATAGTTCAGTTCCTTGCGAAGATAGCCCCCGTTATCGCCGGAAAGGTATTGCTCTTTAAAGCCGCGCACGGAGCTTTCACCGCCTATCGTTAAGCGCTCGCTGCCGTAAAGTCGATCGGGCGACCATTGGCCGTAGACGCTGGTTAACCACCAAATTTTTTGCGTCAGCGGACGCTGAAAACTGCCGCTCAGGCTCCATTTTTTGAATTCGGCTTTTGGCACATCGCCCCGCTTGCCGTTATCGTTTTCGGCCCCAAACCACGGCACGCCGTGGCTGAATGACGGGTTCAGAGTTGCCACGCCGCCTGCGATTTTCTGCGTGTGGTTAAGGCCGAACTGCAGGCTGGTGAGCTTCCGGCTGCTGCTAAGCAACGGCGCATCGTTCAGGTAGTTGCGGCTAATACGGTGAGTCAGGCCGATGGAGGCGGCGGTTTTTAAGTCACCGTTTCGGTAAAGCACGCGGGAGAAGTTCAGGCGATGCGTTTCGGCTCGCCCGGTCGAACGCCACAGATAACCTTTGTTATCCAGGGTGGTGAGGTAGTCGCTCCAGCTGTAGCTGTAATCAACGAGGCTATAACCCCATGGCACGTTGACCCCGGCCTGAAAGCTTTGGGCATCATGGTCGCTGGCAAAATCGCTGCTGCGCCCACCGCTGATAAACCATTTATCAGCCAGCCCCAGCGGATTATTGGCGGTCAGCGAGGCGGTGAGCTGCCCGGTGCCGGTGCTTTTTTGCCCGCTGTTATCAAACCCGACGGCTGCGGAAAATGGAAATTCAGGCGTGGCCGTGAGATTGACAATTGATTCCCCGGCCTTCTCGCCCGGTAATATTTCAATTTGTACCGGCGTGGTGCGTAACCGGTTTATTTGCTCCATC
This sequence comes from Cedecea sp. AS113, assembly GCF_037152415.1. Classification (NCBI taxonomy): domain Bacteria; kingdom Pseudomonadati; phylum Pseudomonadota; class Gammaproteobacteria; order Enterobacterales; family Enterobacteriaceae; genus Cedecea; species Cedecea sp. AS113. The sequence goes on along the minus strand of NZ_JBBCMI010000004.1, from coordinate 211,871 downwards.
CCCTGCTCAATATCGCGCAGGTTAAGTATTTTCCCTTCCAGTCCCGGAAACGCCATTTTTAGCTGGCGTGAAGGAGCCCCTTCAATACGAATAGCCTGCAGCCTGCCCTCCAGCACGGCAATATGCAGCGTTCCCCCCGAAAGATCCTGCTCGGTCAAAAATGCCCGGCTGGTGATATATCCGCGGCTAATATACCAGTCAGATATATCCCGGGTTAGCTGATTGATCTTCGCCATGCCGAGGCAGCGATCAATATAGGGCGTAATTAGGCGATTCCGGGCCGGGTCGGAAAGCAGCGTGGCATTTTCAATATCAATATGGCGAATGGTGAAGCAGGGTCCCTGGTCAGGTTGGGCCACAGGGCTTGCCAGTCGGGGCTGGAGGCTACGCTGGATCTCCTCTCGCTGCTGCCTGTTCTGCAACAGCAAATCCTGCTGCTGCTGGAGAATAGTGTCCCGGTCGGCAGGCGTCAGCGGCGCAGCATAGTTTAATTCGGAGTAAAAAAGCACGCACAAAAAGGCGGCCTTATAATAATGGCGCATAAAGGAAGAGTCTATTTTTGTCATTTCCTTTTAGTATGCCAGCGCAGCAATAAATAAGAAAAGTCTTAAATAAACACCCTATTAATATTAGTAGTTAATTTACCTTAAGTTTGATTATTGAATTTAAGATAAGGAATGAAATAACTCATTTATTATTTTTCTGGAATCGTTTAGCTGATGAATATTTAAACAATAATTGTCCTGCAACATTAGGCAAAACAGGTCACGAAATAAAAAAGCCACGTATTCTCATACGTGGCTTTTTTAAAAGGTGGGTGATGATTATTAATCCATGCTTGCGCCGCCGCTAATGCGGAATTTAATGTTGACGGTAATGCCCTGCCCTGGCTTCCCGCTCTCATAGCGCCACTTCTTCATCGCCTGCTTAACTTCACGTTCAAACATGTTTGCAGGCTGGGCGGAGAGGATCTCAACGTTATTCACCCGGCCATCGGCATCGACATCAAACTTCACGCGAACGTTGCCGTCCATGCGCAATGCAAAAGCTCGCGTAGGGTACTGCGGCCTGTCGCGGCTGATCGCTCGCGGCCCGGTGTTCACCGATGGTGCAGGCGATGCAGGAGCTGGTTTCGCCGCTGCCGTTGGCGCAGGCTGCACGGGCGCATTGTTTTCAAATGGAGAAGTCTGACGAGGCTCAACCGGCTTAACGTCTCGCTTCGGCTGCTCAACCTTTTTCACCGGTTTAGGCTTCGGTTTTGGCTTAGGCTCAGGCTTGTGAATAACAACGGGCGCCTCTTTCGGCGGCTCGGGTATCGGCTCTGGCTCCGGTTCGGGTTCCGCGACCGGCTGTGGCGGAGGCTGAACAACCTGAGGCTGAGGAGGCTCAAGATCAGCAGGCGCAACCATCGTGACGCTGATCGGCTGCGAAGGTGCTGGGGACTCAATAACCTGATGTACCGAGGTGTAGAGCAACCCGGCCACAACGGCACCATGAATCCCGACGGAGAGAAGAGTCGGCCACGGAAAGCGGCGAGGTAATTCCAGGGTCATTGACGTCATAATGGTTTCAGTGTCTTTCAAGAGACGACAATTTTAAATGCAAATAACAATCATATTCAACAACGCATTGCCCAAAGGCGCACTTTTTCCTGCTGTCTGCGCGAGTTTCCCGCTATTTTCTCAAGGATTTAACATCCTGTTTATCTTTCAATTGCAGTCTGCCCGAGGTTCACTTACCGTGGTTTACAACCCAACATCAAGAAGGAAGTGTGCCCGTGCTGTACGTCATTTATGCCCAAGATATTGCCGATTCACTGGAAAAGCGCCTGTCCGTTCGCCCTGCCCACCTGGCTCGCCTTCAGGTGCTGCGTGACGAAGGTCGTCTGCTGACCGCAGGCCCGATGCCGGCGGTTGACAGCAACGATCCTGGCAGCGCCGGCTTTACCGGTTCCACGGTGATTGCCGAGTTTGCGTCTCTGGAAGAGGCGAAAGCCTGGGCTGATGCAGACCCGTATATCGCCGCAGGCGTGTACGCTAAAGTTGAAGTAAAACCATACAAGAAAGTATTCTGATTTGCCTTCAGACGAGCCTGCAGGCTGCAGGCTCATTAGCGTGTTACTCTGTCAGCTGTAAATGCTTCTGGCGAAAACTGTCCTGATTCAGGGGCCGTGAGAAAAGATAACCTTGCGCCAGCCTGACATTGCTATTGAACAGCACTTGCATCTGCGAAAAGGTTTCTACCCCTTCCGCAATAACATCCACCTCTTTCTCCTGAGCACGGCGGATAATATTGAGCGTTTCTTCGCCGGATGTGGCCCTGAAGCAGGCACGGTCTAGCTTTATGAAGTCTGTTTCTAGCTGAGCCAGTCGGCTTTGAAGCTGTTCAACGCTGTGAATATCATCCCACGCAAGTAAAAAACCGGCGTCACGAAGGCGAGTGGCGTTTTCGCGCCCGGTATCATCTAGCAGAATGTTGTTGTCGGTTATCTCAAAGACAATGCGTTGCACTGGCACAGGGCGCTGAGCCACCAGCTCGACTATCCGATCGGCAAAACCAGCATCATTCAATTGAACTGGCGAAAGATTGAGGTGCAATAAATAACTCCCGTTATGCGGCACGATGACGTCCGTCATATAGCTAAATGCCGAGGAGATAACATGTTCGCCCAGCGACACAATCCCTCCGTTTTCTTCCAGTCGATTAATAAACACGTCTGGGGAGACGAGTGCCCGCCGATGCACGCCTCTAATGAGCATCTCGGCGCCGACACAGGTAAAACCTGATGTGTCGAAAATCGGCTGCAGTAACGACTCAAAAGCCATGCCGAAGTTATTCTTCATCACCCGATTAACGATGAACTCAACGCTTTTCTCCATGTAACTACTCCTTTTGGCAGGCTTCCTTAGCTGGTCGAGATCACGACTTTATTTTTTCCGCTGGATTTCGCCTTGTAGAGCAACCTGTCGGCTTTCTCAATCAGCGCTTCATAATCCTCACCTCGCCATGGGCAAACACCGCCGCTAAAGGTGACGACTAATCCTTGTTCACGCCAGAGTTTACTTTCGACCGCTTTACGCCAGCCTTCCATAATTTCCATAGCTTTAACCTGATTGTCGGAAAAATAAATAAAGGCAATTTCCTCTCCACCGTAGCGATAAAGCTTGGCGCGATCGTCCAGTAAACCCATGCCCATATCGGCAATGACCTTTAGCACCGTGTCACCGACCAGATGCCCGTAGTGATCGTTTATTTTTTTAAAGTTATCAATATCAATGATGCCAAGACTAAAAGGTGCTTCCCGGGCTAATAGGTAATTAATGTCATTATCAAAGCTACGGCGATTAAGCAACCCTGTGAGACCATCCGTTAGCGAAGCATTTTTTGCACTTTTTATTTGCTGACTGCTTTCGTTTATTTCATTCATAATTTGTTTATCGACGCCGCCTTTCATATCCAGACGGCCAAAACGCATCATCGAAATAATATCAATCACCATCGACTTTATCGATTGATGCATAAAGAACCATAATAATAGATAAATTGTCAGGCAAAAAACAAATCCGCCCAAAATGATCCAGATATAATATAAAACGGCATCATCAATGATTCTGTCTTTTACAGCATAAACAACAAACCAGTCCGGGTTTGAAAAGGAGTAGTAGTAATACTGCCTGTGACTTGCTTTATCGTGAAATGACCCCAGGCCATTTGTCATACATTGCACCACCGCCGGCGAGACAACCTCCGTGCCGATAGCATCGCTGTCTGCATCAAGCACCGCTCTTCCCTGACGGTCAACAATCGAGAAGTGCCCTGGATTCGGACTCTCCAACTGTCGTAGCGGATAGCTCATATTGATCAAATTCAGATCCATGGCGAACATCCCGTACCGCTCGCCTTTATCGTCGTGCAGCAGTTTGGCAATGGTCACTACCGGTGATTTATCAACTGCATTAGCATAAATATTCGAATAGTTCACAAAAGAACTTTTTACGCTGAGGCTTTCGTACCAGTTTCGTCCTGACAGGTCCAGGCGATTATCAACATAGGAATTTGGTATGCTATTATACTTTCCATCACGTGTGGCAATGATATAACCTGAAATAGCTGGCAACACCGCAATAGATGTTGTGAGCTGTTTCTCCAAAACTTCATTTTCAGCATTAACCAGAGCATCAACGGTTTTATTATTTAATAGGGTAGCGCTTTGCCACAATGCATTCTCTAAAGTTTTCAGCTGCTGCTCGATATAGAACATCGCAATATTATGAACAAAACCTTCGCTTTCATCATCCAACGTGTTTTTTTGATGATTATAGTTTATCCAGGCCAGCACCGAGCTAAACATCACCAGCACGGCAAGAATAATGACAAACAGAAAATTTATTCTCCTGGTATAAGAAAAATCCTTTTTAATTAAATCGCTAATCACTTATTGCGGCACCCTGTCAAGGTAAGAAAATTCCGTGAATTATGCCGTCTATTTTAATTAAAATGATGATCGCGATCATTTTAAAAACAAACTTCCGCCCTTTGGAAATATAAATTCAGGGTAAAGGGAAGGTTTATTTCCTAATGGATTTAATGGGCACCGCACGCGGTGCCCGGATCTTATGCCCAGCGATCGTGGATGGCAAACAGCAATGAATTACGCTGCTGGTTAACCAGGCACTTACGAATAGCATGAATGCGCATATTGCGCCGTGACTGGCTTTCCAGCCAACGCGCCCTGCGCTTCTGCGTTTGACGCTGCATACGCCAACGCCCAACTTCCGTTCTGCTACGTCTCATGTCTACGACTCAATTTCCTAAAAAAGACGCGCCATTATAGAACCTTCTGCCGGGCAAACCATCCGTTTTGCGTATACTTTTAGTGTTAAGCAGTGAAAGTTCTGCGTACACTCTCAACTCTTCGGTTTCAAAAGGATTTTTAAGGCATGACAACCTTCTATACCGTGGTGAGCTGGCTGGTCATTCTCGGCTACTGGCTGCTTATCGCCGGCGTTACGCTGCGTATATTGATGAAACGCCGCGCCGTCCCTTCGGCAATGGCCTGGCTATTGATCATCTATATTCTGCCGCTGGTCGGGATTATTGCCTATCTCTCCGTGGGAGAACTGCATCTCGGTAAACGCCGGGCAGAGCGCGCGCGCGCCATGTGGCCTTCTACCGCTAAGTGGCTTAAAGAGCTGAAAAACTGTAAGCATATTTTTGCCTCAGAAACCAGCGAGGTCGCCAGCTCGCTGTTCCAGCTTTGCGAGCGCCGCCAGGGGATTGCCGGCGTGAAGGGCAATCAGCTCCAGCTGCTAACCAGTTCGGATGACACCATGCAGGCGCTGATCCGCGATATCCAACTGGCACGCCATAACATCGAGATGGTGTTTTATATCTGGCAACCCGGCGGCATGGCCGACCAGGTGGCAGAATCATTGATGGCGGCAGCGCGACGCGGCATTCATTGCCGTTTGATGCTCGACTCCGCGGGTAGCGTCGCCTTCTTCCGCAGCCCGTGGGCCAATATGATGCGTAACGCGGGCATCGAAGTAGTCGAAGCGCTGAAGGTTAACCTGATGCGTGTTTTCCTGCGTCGAATGGACCTGCGCCAGCACCGTAAGATGGTGATGATCGATAACTATATTGCCTATACCGGTAGCATGAACATGGTTGACCCCCGTTTCTTCAAGCAGGATGCGAATGTGGGTCAGTGGGTCGATTTGATGGCGCGTATGGAAGGCCCGGTCGCCACCGCAATGGGCATCGTATACTCCTGCGACTGGGAGATAGAGACCGGGAAACGTATTCTTCCGCCGCCGCCGGATGAGAATATCATGCCGTTTGAAGAGGCCAGCGGCCACACCATTCATACTATCGCTTCAGGGCCAGGGTTCCCGGAAGATCTGATTCATCAGGCGTTGCTGACCTCCGTTTATGCCGCACGTGAATACCTGATCATGACGACCCCCTACTTCGTACCGAGCGATGATTTGCTCCACGCCATTTGCACGGCAGCGCAGCGCGGCGTGGACGTGAGTATCATCGTGCCGCGTAAAAACGATTCTTTACTGGTGGGCTGGGCAAGCCGCGCGTTCTTCACTGAACTGCTTGCCGCTGGCGTGAAAATTTACCAGTTTGAAGGCGGGCTGCTGCACACCAAAAGCGTGCTGGTCGATGGGCAACTCAGCCTGGTCGGCACGGTTAACCTGGACATGCGCAGCCTGTGGCTGAATTTTGAGATTACGCTGGTCATCGATGATGAAGGTTTTGCCGGTGATTTAGCTGCGGTGCAGGACGACTATATCTCACGCTCGCGGCTGCTGGACGCGCATTTATGGTTAAAACGCCCGCTCTGGCAGCGAATGACCGAGCGACTGTTTTACTTCTTTAGTCCGTTGCTGTAAAACGTGGCGCATCAGCCCTCGATAAGTGGATGTAGAGATGGAAATGGATCTGAATAACCGCCTGACCGAAGACGAGACTTTAGAACAGGCGTACGATATTTTTCTCGAGCTGGCGGGCGATAATCTCGATCCTGCCGACATTATTCTTTTCAATCTACAGTTCGAGGAGCGCGGCGGTGCGGAGCTGTTTGACCCGGCCGAAGACTGGCAGGAGCACGTCGATTTCGACCTGAACCCTGACTTCTTTGCAGAAGTCGTTATCGGGCTGGCGGATACCGACGGCGGCGAGCTGAACGATATCTTCGCTCGCGTCCTGCTGTGCCGCGAGAAAGACCACAAGCTTTGCCACATCCTGTGGCGTGAGTAATCCTCCCTGCGCGGCCCTCAGGCCGCGCTGTGACTACTTCTCATTGGGCGGGAGATGCTCCCCGCAGGTTTTGCAGTAATGCGCGTTGCTGGCATGATCCTGCTGATGACAGCGCGTACATTCCCTTACTGACCGCCTTCTTTGCATATCCTGCGACATTTGCGCCGTTAAAATCCCGGTGGGGATGGCTATCACCGAATAACCAATCAGGATCAGCAGCGAGGCCACGAAACGCCCCAGCGCAGTATGCGGCACAATGTCGCCATAGCCGACAGTGGTGACCGTTACAACCGCCCAGTAAACCGCTACGCCAAGGCTGGTAAAGCCGTTGGCCTTCCCTTCTATGCCGTACATCAGCGCTCCCGCCGCGACCATTACGATGGCAATAAACGAATAGAACAGGATCAGCTGATTGCTGGCGTTAATCAGGCTGCGCCACAGACTTTTGAGCGCGGGCATGTAGCGCAGCAGTTTGAGGATACGCAGCACGCGAATGGCGCGCATTGCCCGCCAGGCAAAATAGTAGTGAATAGCAAACTCAGGCCAAAGCCACAGGACATACAGCGGCAGCATGGTCGCCAGGTCAATAATGCCCCAGAAGCTAAACACGTAGCGGATGGGCTGCGGCCACGTTAGCACTCGCAGCAGATATTCACAGGTGAACAGCAGCGTGAAGATGATTTCCAGCCAGATAAACAGCTGCCATTCGCCGTAGGTTAGCCGGGGATCGCTCCCGACGCTGGATTCGGTAAAAACAACGGCCACGCTGAGCAGCGCCAGCAGGCCGCAAAACGCCTCGAACCGGCGCCCTGAGCGGGTATTTTGATCGAACAGAAAGCGGTAAAGCAGCGCACGAAGTGATAAAATGTTGCCTGGCACGGTGATCCTCGCAAAAAGAAAGGGCCAGCGCGGTGCTGGCCCCAGGCGAGATTATAGCGGGTCAATCTTCAGACAGGAAACCGCATGGCGGAAACTGCCTTCCAGCACCGGACGCGTTTTGGCGCATTCCGGGCCGGCAATCGGGCAGCGGGTGCGGAACACGCAGCCTGATGGCGGATTGATGGGCGACGGCAGCTCCCCTTCCAGCAGCTGGATAGTTTTGTTCTTCTCCAGATCCGGATCGGGGATCGGCACCGCCGACATCAGCGCTTTGGTATAAGGGTGCAGCGGATTGTGGTACACCTCATCGTAGGTGCCCAGCTCCACCGCATGGCCCAGATACATGACCAGCACGCGATCGGAGATGTGCTTCACCACCGCGAGATCGTGGGCGATGAAGATTAACGACAGCCCCATTTCGCGCTGCAGTTTCTGTAGCAGGTTAACCACCTGCGCCTGAATGGACACGTCCAGCGCGGAGACCGGCTCATCACAGATGATGAGTTTTGGCTCAAGAATCAGCGCGCGTGCGATACCGATACGCTGGCACTGGCCGCCGGAGAACTCATGCGGGTAGCGGTTGACCAGGTTTGGCAGCAGGCCGACCTTCATCATCATCGCCTTCACGCGGTCGCGAACTTCCTGCTTAGGCATTTTTGGATGATAGGTCAGCAGCGGCTCGGCGATGATATCGCCGATGTTCATCCGCGGGTTCAGCGATGCCAGAGGATCCTGGAAAATCATCTGAATATCGCTGCGCACATCGCGCCACTCTTCCTGTTTCATGCCCAGAAGATCTTTCCCCAGCCACGCTACTCGGCCATCGGTCGCTTTCACCAGGCCAATGATGGCGCGGGCAAAGGTCGATTTACCGCAGCCGGACTCGCCCACCACGCCGAGGGTTTCCCCTTCGTACAGGCGCAGCGTCACGCCATCCACGGCTTTCAGGGTTTTGGAAGGCTGCCAGAACCACTGTTTGCCATCTTTGATGTCAAAATGCACCTTCAGGTCAGCGATTTCTAACAGAACTTTTCTCTCTTCTGCAACGGTGCTCATGCTAATTCCTCCACCGGTCTAAAGCAGGCACGCAGGCGGCCATCACCAAACTGCTCCAGTGGCGGAGCACTATTACACGCTTCCATCGCAAACTGACAGCGAGGCTGGAACGGGCACCCCTGCGGCAGGCGCAGCAGGTTCGGCGGGTTGCCTGGAATGGTCAGCAGAGATTCACCTTCCGCATCCAGACGCGGTACCGCGTTCAACAGGCCGATTGAGTACGGGTGTACCGGCTTGTAGAAGACGTCGCGCGCGTTGCCGTATTCCATCGTACGCCCGGCGTACATCACCAGCACTTTGTCGCAGATCCCGGCCACAACGCCCAGGTCGTGGGTGATCATGATGATCGCCGTGTTGAACTCACGCTTCAGCTCGTTCAGCAGCGTCATGATCTGCGCCTGAACGGTAACGTCCAGTGCGGTAGTTGGTTCGTCAGCAATCAGCAGTTTTGGCCGACACAGCAGCGCCATGGCAATCATCACGCGCTGGCGCATCCCGCCGGAGAACTCGTGCGGGAACATGCGCATACGCTTCCGCGCTTCAGGCATTTTTACCGCATCCAGCATCCGCACAGACTCTTCAAACGCTTCCGCCTTACCGAGTTTTTTGTGCAGCATCAGCACTTCCATCAGCTGATCGCCCACACGCATGTACGGGTTCAGCGAGGTCATCGGATCCTGGAAAATCATCGAGATTTGCTCGGCGCGCAGGCGGTTAAGCTGCGACTCCGGCAGGTTCAGGATCTCTTTGCCGTTGAATTTCGCAGAGCCGCCGATACGACCATTGGCCGCCAGCAGGCCCATCAGCGCGAAGGCCGTTTGGGATTTGCCCGAGCCGGACTCACCGACAATGCCGAGGGTTTCACCGGCACGCAGGCTAAAGTTGAGGTCGTTTACTGCCGTGACGTCGCCGTCGGGTGTGCCAAAGGTCACACGCAGGTCTTTAACGTCCAGCAGGACCTCAGATTTGTTCAGTGGAGCGGCCACCGGAGAGGTTTCAATAGTACTCATGGAGGGACTCCTTAACGATCTTTCGGGTCGAGGGCATCACGCAGGCCATCGCCGATAAAGTTAAAACAGAACAGCGTAACCACCAGGAAGCCTGCCGGGAACAGCAGAAGCCACGGTGATACCTCCATGGAGTTTGCACCGTCGCTTAACAGCGCTCCCCAGCTGCTCAGAGGCTCCTGCGTGCCGAGGCCCAGGAAACTCAGGAAAGATTCGAACAGGATCATGCTAGGTACCAGCAGTGAGGCGTAAACCACCACCACGCCCAACACGTTCGGCACAATATGGCGCAGAACGATGTTAATGGTCGAAACACCGCCTACGTGTGCCGCTTCGATGAACTCTTTGCGTTTCAGGCTCAGGGTCTGGCCGCGCACGATACGCGCCATGTCCAGCCAGGACACCATGCCGATAGCCACGAAGATAAGCAGGATGTTTTGCCCGAAGAAGGTCACCAGCAGGATCACGAAGAACATGAACGGGAAGGAGTTCAGGATCTCCAGCAAACGCATCATCACGGAGTCGATTTTGCCGCCGAGATAGCCCGCCAGGCAGCCGTACAGCGTCCCGACAATAACCGCCACCAGCGCAGCAGAAATACCCACCATAAGGGAGATACGTCCCCCAATGGCAACACGCACCAGCAGATCGCGACCGGACGAATCGGTCCCGAAATAGTGACCGGATGCCATATCAGGGGCCGCCGACATCATGCCCCAGTCGGTATCAAAGTAGGTAAACTGCGACAGAACTGGCGCAAAAGCCACGAACAGCGCAATCAGAGCCAGGACAAACAGGCTGGTGATCGCCGCGCGGTTATGGATAAAACGGCGACGCGCATCCTGCCACAGGCTGCGACCTTCAACTTCCAGTTTTTCACTGAAGTTTTCCAGCGCCTCGCTGTTTTTCTTAGTCAACATTATGGCCACTCCAGCTTAGTAACGGATTTTCGGGTCGATAACGGCATACAGCACGTCAACTACCGCGTTGAACAGAATCGTCAGCGCGCCGACCAAAATGGTCAGGCTGAGAACCAGTGAGTAGTCACGGTTCAGCGCCCCGTTAACAAACAGCTGACCGATGCCCGGCAGGCCATAAATTGTTTCAATCACCATGGAGCCCGTGATGATGCCCACAAACGCTGGTCCGAGGTAAGACAGGACCGGCAGCAGCGCAGGTTTCAGGGCATGGCGCAGCACGATACGACGCATCGGCAGGCCTTTGGCACGTGCGGTGCGGATAAAGTTAGAGTGCAGGACTTCAATCATTGAGCCGCGGGTAATACGCGCGATGCTCGCGATGTACGCCAAAGACAGGGCTATCATCGGCAGTATCATGTACTTCGGCGCCCCCCCGTTCCACCCGCCACCGGGCAGCCATTTAAGGGTGATAGCGAAGATCAGTACCAGCAACGGCGCCACCACGAAGCTGGGGATAACCACCCCCGTCATGGCAAAGCCCATTACCGTGTAATCCCATTTGGTGTTTTGATTCAGCGCCGCAACCACGCCCGCCGTCACACCCAGCACAATGGCAAAGATGAAAGCCGCTGCACCTAATTTTGCGGATACCGGGAAGCTGGAGGCCACCAGGTCATTGACCGAATAGTCTTTGTATTTAAATGACGGCCCAAAATCCCCATGCGCCAGCTGTTTTAAATAGCTGAAATACTGCGTGGTGATCGGATCGTTAAGGTGATACTTCGCTTCGATGTTCGCCATGACTTCTGGCGGCAGCGTACGTTCGCCGGTAAAAGGACTCCCCGGTGCGAGACGCATCATAAAGAAGGAAATAGTGATAAGAATAAAGAGTGTCGGAATTGCTTCCAGACAACGACGTAGAATAAATTTCAACATTGCCCGTACCTTCTGGCCTGTGCCTTTGCAGTGCGATGTAAATAAGACACGATGGGGCAGAATCTATCCACCGGCCGAAACCGGTGGGTCCTGCCCCACGAATTGCCATTAATGTTTGATAATGTACAAGTCTCTTACGTAGACATTATCCATCGGGTCTTTACCGGTGTAACCACCCACCCACGGCTTAACCAGACGGGCGTTAACGTAGTAGTAAACCGGGACGATGGCTGAGTCTTTATCAAGCTGCTGCTCAGCTTTCTCATACAGCGCGGTACGCTGGGCTTCGTCGGTCACTTTCAGGGTGTCGGCAATAATCTTGTCGAACGCCGGGCTCTTATAGTGCGCGGTGTTGTTAGAGCTGTCGGACAGCATGGTGTTCAGGAAGGAAGTCGGTTCGTTATAGTCCGCACACCAGCCCGCACGCGCCACGTCGAAGGTCCCCTGATGACGGGTATCCAGGAAGGTTTTCCACTCCTGGTTCTCCAGCTTGACGTTCACGCCCAGGTTTTTCTGCCAGATAGACGCCACGGCGATAGCCAGCTTCTTGTGCAGATCGGAGGTGTTGTACAGCAGGTTGAAGGTCAGCGGCTTGTCTTTGGTGTAACCTGCTTCAGCCAGCAGTTTTTTGGCTTCTTCGTTACGCTTGTCCTGAGACCAGGTGAACCACTCTGGCGGGGTCAGTTTCGCGCCATCAGTATACGGCGGGGTATAACCATAAGCCGGCAGATCGCCCTGGTTTTTCACTTTGTTCACGATGATGTCGCGATCCAGGCCCAGTTTCAGCGCCGCACGAACGCGAGGATCGGTAAATGGTGCTTTCTGGTTGTTGATCTCGTAGTAATAGGTACACAGGTACGGATCGGCGTGAACTTCAGTTGGAATTTCTTTTTTCAGTTTCTGGAACAGCTCAATCGGCAGGTTGTTATACGTCATGTCGATTTCACCGCTGCGGTAGCGGTTAACGTCTGTTACTTCAGAAGAGATTGGCAGGTAGGTCACCTGGTTAATCACGGTTTTCCCGTTATTCCAGTAGTTGGTGTTACGCACCAGAACGATACGCTCGTTCACCACCCAATCTTTTAATTTGTAAGCACCGTTGGTCACGATGTTGGCAGGCTGGGTCCACTTGTCGCCGAATTTCTCAACGGTCGCTTTCGGTACCGGAGAAACGGATGGGTGAACCAGCAGCTTGTAGAAGTACGGCACCGGCTCGCTCAGGGTGACTTCCAGAGTGTGGTCATCGATGGCTTTCACGCCCAGATCGCTGGTCGGCTTTTTACCGGCAATGATATCGTCGATATTGGTCAGGTGACCGTATTGCAGGTAGCTGGAATAAGGAGAGGCGGTTTTCGGGTCAGCCAGGCGCTGCCAGCTGTAAACAAAGTCCTGCGCGGTGACAGGTTCGCCGTTGGACCATTTCGCGTCTTTACGCAGGTGGAAAGTCCAGACTTTAAAATCTTTATTGTCCCAGGACTCTGCGACACCCGGAGACGGGTGGCCCTGCAGATCGCTTACCAGCAGACCTTCGAACAGGTCACGGCTGATATTGGACTCTGGCACGCCTTCGATTTTGTGCGGATCAAGAGATTGAGGTTCTGAGCCGTTGTTACGAACCAGATCTTGTTTCTCTGCCAATTGCACACCCGCCGGAACATCTGCCGCCATCGCGACATTGCCAGCAATCAGCGCAGTTAAAATGCCCGCTGCAATCAGGCTTTTTTTAGTGATATTTGTCATTGTGTTGGTACTCCACTCATTATAATTACCGACCCGAAAGTCGGCCTCTTCCCCTCAGGGGTCCCTTACAGCGCAGGAGCGTTAAACGTCCGTACGGGATACTGCTTTCCTTACTACTTCGCTATCACCGACTTTATTTTCGGGCCGCTCGATTCGGCGACCTCATTACGTCGATTCTTTCTGCCGCCGATTGCGTGGTCGACGGCCATGATTTAGTGGTTCGCAGGACATGATTACGCTGCGAAATCATTCTCATCTAGAAAAGAAACATTTTTCAGCGAATTGTTTTGCCCGGAAAGTATCAAAAGCTTCAGATACCCGCCAATACAATTTGCAAATTTGTTAACCATTTCTCTTTTATGGAGAGATTGTGGGGAGCGTCATGCAGGAAGGATGTTTATAAAAACCCAATCATAATCTTTATTATCATGGGGTTAGTATACTATCACTGCATTAGAGAGGAGGTCGGTTTATCGCCTGCTTCATCACTCACAAAAAATTAACAATTGATTATTTTTTAGCACATTCCTCTGCGGGAAGGCATGAATTACTAATATCATCTCAATAAACCCGCAGCAAGCCTGATTGCATAACGGATGCTAAATATCATTTCGATCGCCACTTTTCTGTACAGCTTGTTACAACGTCAACCTCTAATACACGGTTTTCCAAAGCATTTTCTTATGAAAGATTCGCATTTACTTTTGCAATAATGGGGATAGCGGGCAGGTAAAATTTTCTTCTACGGAAAGAAAAAAAGCAGAATAGAGATTCTGCTTTTTCATTTGAAAGCGGCAGCGGAATTAACTTGTCAGGCCCGGGAAGATAGCCCTGACCCCGGTGACAATAAATTCGATCCCCAGAGACATCAGAAGCAGGCCCATAATACGGGTAATCACGTTGATCCCGGTTTGCCCCAGTATGCGCACCAGCCACGGTGCAATGCGGAACAGCAGCCAACAGCAAAATGCAAACAGCGCAATAGCCAGGGAGAATCCCAGCAGGTGCCCCCAGCTGTGATAGCGACTTCCCCAGACAATCGTTGAACTGATGGCACCCGGCCCCGCCATCAACGGCAATGCCAGGGGAACAACCCCCACGCTTTCGCGTATCGCGCTCTCCGATTTCTCTTGCTTATTCTGTTTATCTTCACCCAGCTTGCCGCTGATCATTGACATAGCAATGGTCACCACAAGAATGCCGCCGGCAATGCGGAATGAATCAATTGAAATACCAAAAACTTGCAGAATACCGTCACCCAAAAAAAGTGAGGTCCAGAGAATAATCGCCACCGAGAGGTTGGCCGTGAGGTTGGTTTTATTTCTTGCTGCGGCACTCTGGTAACTGGTCATACTAATAAATACGGGAATGATCCCTACCGGGTTGACCAGAGCAAACATCCCGATAAAAAACTTAATATAGGTTGGCAGGTCGAAAAAGGATTGAGCCACACAAAACTCCGCAAATGAACAAAGCAAAAGCAGGCGTAATGTAATGGAAAAACACCCCTGCCGCTACGCTATTTCCCTGCTTAATCGATGCCTGCAACAACTTATTTTAGCATCATGGCGAACTGTTACCCGAATGTTGAATTTGTGATACTTTGTTTTGACATTGCTGTGACTAAATTTTTAAAGATTTATCAATCACCTGGGTACCGCCTGCTGAATGGTGTCAGCATCGATTAGTTGTGATTTAGATCACGAAAAACCTACTCAGAAGTGAGTACTCTTGGACACATCTGAAAAGCAGGTTTCTCCACTAACACGGCTTATTCAGATGAGGCTCTTTTAGTAAATCAGCGCATGAATCCAGGTCATTTTTATGACAGTTTTTTGTCTTAAACACGCATTCGGTGGCTGCTGGCTATACTGTCGACTCGCGCAGCTTATTTACTAAAAGAGTTTAACATTATCAGGAGAGCATTATGGCTGTAACTAATGTCGCGGAACTGAACGCCCTCGTAGAGCGCGTAAAGAAAGCCCAGCGTGAATATGCCAACTTTACTCAAGAGCAAGTCGATAAGATTTTCCGTGCTGCCGCCCTGGCCGCTGCCGACGCTCGAATCCCCCTGGCTAAATTAGCCGTCGCTGAATCCGGTATGGGTATCGTCGAAGATAAAGTGATTAAAAACCACTTCGCTTCTGAATATATCTATAACGCTTATAAAGATGAGAAAACCTGCGGTGTGCTGTCTGAAGACGACACCTTCGGTACCATCACGATTGCCGAACCTGTCGGTATCATCTGCGGTATCGTGCCAACCACTAACCCAACTTCAACCGCCATTTTCAAATCGCTGATCAGCCTGAAAACCCGTAACGCGATCATCTTCTCCCCGCACCCACGCGCTAAAGATGCAACCAACAAAGCAGCAGACATTGTTCTGCAGGCTGCAATCGCGGCGGGCGCACCAAAAGATCTGATCGGCTGGATTGATCAACCTTCCGTCGAGCTGTCTAACGCCCTGATGCACCACCCGGACATCAACATGATTCTGGCGACCGGTGGCCCTGGCATGGTTAAAGCGGCTTACAGCTCCGGTAAACCGGCTATAGGCGTAGGCGCAGGTAACACACCTGTAGTGGTAGACGAAACTGCCGACGTTAAACGTGCTGTCGCGTCTATTTTGATGTCAAAAACCTTCGACAACGGCGTTATCTGTGCGTCTGAACAGTCCGTCATCGTTGTTGATTCTGTATACAACGCCGTTCGCGAACGTTTCGCCAGCCACGGCGGTTACCTGCTGCAGGGCAAAGAGCTGAAAGCCGTTCAGGACATCATCCTGAAGAATGGCGCGCTTAACGCCGCGATTGTGGGCCAGCCGGCAGCCAAAATTGCAGAACTGGCAGGCTTCACCGTACCAGCAGACACCAAAATCCTGATCGGTGAAGTGTCCGTAGTCGATGAGTCCGAGCCGTTTGCTCATGAAAAACTGTCCCCTACCCTTGCCATGTACCGCGCTAAAAACTTTGAAGACGCGGTAGTAAAAGCAGAAAAACTGGTTGAGATGGGCGGTATCGGCCATACCTCTTGCCTTTATACCGACCAGGACAACCAGCCTGCGCGCGTTAAGTTCTTCGGCGACAAAATGAAGACCGCACGTATCCTGATTAACACTCCGGCTTCTCAGGGGGGTATCGGTGACCTGTATAACTTCAAACTTGCGCCGTCTCTGACGCTGGGTTGTGGTTCATGGGGCGGTAACTCCATCTCCGAAAACGTGGGTCCTAAGCACCTGATCAACAAGAAAACCGTTGCTAAGCGAGCTGAGAACATGCTGTGGCATAAACTTCCGAAATCTATCTACTTCCGCCGTGGCTCTCTGCCAATTGCGCTGGATGAAGTGATTACTGATGGCCACAAACGTGCGCTGATTGTGACCGACCGTTTCCTGTTCAATAATGGCTATGCCGATCAAATCACCTCCGTGCTGAAAGCCGCTGGCGTAGAAACCGAAGTCTTCTTCGAAGTTGAAGCTGACCCTACGCTGACCGTTGTTCGCAAGGGTGCTGAACTGGCAAACTCCTTCAAACCAGACGTGATCATTGCGCTGGGCGGCGGCTCCCCAATGGATGCAGCCAAAATCATGTGGGTCATGTACGAACACCCAGAAACCCACTTCGAAGAACTGGCGCTGCGCTTTATGGATATCCGTAAACGTATCTACAAGTTCCCGAAAATGGGCGTGAAAGCGAAGATGATTGCGGTCACTACCACGTCCGGTACCGGTTCTGAAGTTACACCGTTTGCGGTTGTTACCGACGATGCAACCGGCCAGAAATACCCGCTGGCTGACTACGCGCTGACCCCGGACATGGCAATTGTTGATGCTAACCTGGTGATGGATATGCCTAAGTCGCTCTGCGCCTTTGGTGGTCTGGATGCCGTGACCCACGCGCTAGAAGCTTACGTTTCCGTCCTGGCAAGCGAATTCTCTGACGGCCAGGCTCTGCAGGCACTCAAACTGCTGAAAGAAAACCTGCCAGCTTCCTATAATGAAGGGTCTAAAAATCCGGTTGCACGTGAACGTGTTCACAACGCAGCGACTATCGCCGGTATCGCGTTTGCTAACGCCTTCCTGGGCGTGTGCCACTCCATGGCTCACAAACTGGGTTCTCAGTTCCACATTCCTCACGGTCTGGCGAACGCCCTGCTGATCTCCAACGTTATTCGCTATAACGCGAACGACAACCCAACCAAGCAGACGGCTTTCAGCCAGTACGACCGCCCACAGGCTCGTCGCCGCTACGCTGAAATCGCCGACCATCTGGGTCTGACCGCAGCGGGCGACCGTACCGCGGCTAAGATTGAGAAACTGCTGGCATGGCTGGAATCAATCAAAGCTGAACTGGGTATTCCTAAGTCCATCCGCGAAGCAGGC
The DNA here is from genome assembly GCF_037152415.1 of Cedecea sp. AS113. Lineage (NCBI taxonomy): Bacteria > Pseudomonadati > Pseudomonadota > Gammaproteobacteria > Enterobacterales > Enterobacteriaceae > Cedecea > Cedecea sp. AS113. The sequence goes on along the minus strand of NZ_JBBCMI010000004.1, from coordinate 194,181 downwards.
GTGCAGGAAGCAGACTTCCTGGCCCACGTGGATAAACTGTCCGAAGATGCCTTTGATGACCAGTGCACCGGCGCTAACCCACGCTATCCGCTGATTTCTGAACTGAAACAGATTCTGCTGGATACCTACTACGGCCGTCCGTTTGTTGAAGGTGCTGCGGCTAAAGAAGCTGCACCAGCGGCAAAAGCTGACAAAAAAGCCAAGAAAACGGCTTAATCGGTATCCCTTAAAATGCAAAACCCGCCTTTTGGCGGGTTTTTTTCTGTCTGAATACGTCACTCAGGCCTGCACAGCATGTTTAATGTAGAAGCGTTACAGGAAGTTATGGTCGGTGAATCAGTTGCCCTGAATGGCCTGTAGAGAGCCTTTAAGCAACGCTTCTTTGTAATGCTTACGGCAGACCGAAACATAGCGCTCATTCCCGCCTATCACCACCTGTTCACCCTCATTATAAGGCCGACCTTCCTGATCGAGACGCAGCACCATACTGGCTTTACGGCCACAGAAACAAATCGTTTTCAGCTCAACCAATTTGTCTGACAGCGCCAGCAGGTACTGACTTCCGCTGAATAACTCCCCGCGAAAATCCGTTCGCAGCCCGTAGCATAAAACAGGAATATCCAGCTCATCGACAACATCAGATAAAGCATAAACCTGCTCTTTAGATAAAAATTGGCTCTCGTCCACCAGAACGCAGTGTATCGGGGCAGATTGCTGTTCGGCGCGGATGTCGGCCAGCAGGTCCGTTGTCGGATTATAAAGCCGGGCCGGGGAAGACAGACCAATACGCGAACTGACCTTACCCACACCAAAGCGATTATCAATTTCGGCGGTGTAGACCAGCGTACGCATCCCTCTTTCCTGGTAATTCCAGGATGACTGAAGTAGCGCCGTCGATTTTCCCGCATTCATTGCTGAGTAGTAAAAATAGAGTTGAGCCATTGCACCCGTTGCCTGAATCAAAAGTGTAAATTATGTTTCGGCGGATTGTACCACACTGTAACGTGTGGTGGATGGCGGATTACCTCGCTAAACATCAAGGTTAATTGTATCCGATATATTAATAAATCACGCTTATACATTGAGTAATAGCGGTACGCCGGATACATGAAACAGCTATGACGGATCGCCGATCCAGACGGGTTATCGCCTCTAATGAAATGCTTCACCTGCTCAATTATTATAAATTGTAAACGACCGCTATCCATCCTATGCCTAAATACCCGCGCTTGATATTTGATGATTAATGCGAAATTTTTATCTTTCCCTCATCATGACAAACCCTTTTGATGGCAGGGTTGTTGTCTAAAAATTGAGTCTTGAAGTGCCATTTCACGTGGTTTAGCGGCCAGGAATTAAGTTAACAGTATTTAAACTGCCACTTATATATCAGCAAATTTTGAATTACTTACATTCACGGCTATTGCAGAACCTAATATAACGCTCTATTATTAGCTCAAACGTCACCCCCCCAATAATAAGTTTGAGATTACTACAATGAGCGAAGCACTTAAAATTCTGAACAACATCCGTACTCTTCGTGCCCAGGCAAGAGAATGCACCCTGGAAACTCTGGAAGAGATGCTGGAGAAATTAGAAGTTGTCGTTAACGAACGTCGTGAAGAAGAAAACGCGGCGGCGGCTGAAGTTGAAGAGCGCACTCGTAAACTGCAGCAATACCGTGAAATGCTGATTGCTGACGGCATCGACCCTAACGAACTGCTGAACAGCATTGCTGCTGTTAAATCTGCAGGTAAAGCGAAACGCGCTGCGCGTCCTGCTAAATACCAGTACATCGACGAAAACGGCGAAACTAAAACCTGGACTGGCCAGGGCCGTACGCCAGCAGTTATCAAGAAAGCAATGGATGAGCAAGGTAAGAAACTGGAAGACTTCCTGCTGTAATCCCCTCAGTGCTGCTTATTAAGATCCCGCTCCGGCGGGATTTTTTATTTGTGACGCACTTCATTTTAATGCCCCTGCCATGAACCACTTTAGTAAAACAATCCTATAACAGCTTACGTTTCTTTATTAATGAATCGTATTTAATATCTTTAGATACAATACCTGTCCTTTAGTACAGTTAATTTCTCCCGCTAATCATCAGGTTAAGCCTGACGCAGATTTATCTGGCGTTAAGGTAATCCATTTCTCGGGTTGATATACTCCATAAGCGTTATCAACTAAAAATGTGGCGTTACTACATAGAGTTGAATCCTTGCCTGAACAAAGTGGGGAATCCTGCCTGAAGATCTCATGCCGAGAGATTATTGAGTATCCCATACGTTGTATTTATCTCGCTGACGCCGAGACTGGTTCGCCCCACATACGCGCCGTGAAGTATATTACTGCCACTTTTATCGCTCATATTTACACGGCCCATTGTTATCAGCGTTTAGTCGCTCGCTTATCTTTCTGCTTCAAATGCACCCTGATGTTCAAATAACGAACACAACCCTTTACCTTAACCCCTATAAAGGTTTTGTCCGTCGAGCACGGCAGAATATTGCAGGAACACGGCTGAAAAGCCCTGTAGGAGCCTAATAGCGGGGATTTAAAATCTTAGGAGTGGTGCCAGAAGGAGAACGTGACCGGCAGCGTACAGGCTCTCTGGTGCGCTGTCGTGCCGGTCACGATAAATAACAACAGACGGGCGTTATTTAAACAATATTAATGGAAGCACCGCGGCCGATTGCGTAATAAACAAAACCACGCTTATTCAGTCTCTCTGGATCATACAGATTACGACCATCGAAGATGACCGGCTGCTTCAGGGATTTCTTCATCAGATCGAAATCCGGAGCCTTAAAGCTCTGCCACTCGGTACAAACCACAAGCGCATCAGCGCCCTGCAGGGCCGCTTCTTTGGTTCCCATCAGCCTTAAATCACTGCGGTGGCCGTAAATACGCTGAGTTTCATCCATGGCTTCTGGATCGAAAGCCTGAATCTCTGCGCCTCGTTCCCACAGAGCCTCAATCAGCACCCGGCTGGAGGCTTCACGCATATCGTCTGTATTAGGCTTGAAAGACAGTCCCCAAAGCGCAAAGGTTTTGCCTTTCAGATCCTGGCCAAAGTGGCGGGTCACGAATTCAGGCAGCTTTTGCTTCTGAGCATAGTTAACCTCTTCGACCGCCTGCAGAATTTTTGGCGTGTAGCCAATCTGCTCTGCGGTGCGAATCAGCGCCTGAACATCTTTCGGGAAGCAGGAGCCACCGTAGCCGCAGCCTGGATAGATGAAACTGTAGCCAATCCGGGAATCAGACCCGATACCCATTCGCACTTTCTCGATGTCAGCCCCGAGACGTTCGGCCAGGTTAGCAATCTCGTTCATGAAGCTGATTTTGGTCGCCAGCATGCAGTTAGCGGCGTATTTGGTCAGCTCGGCGCTGCGGATATCCATCAGAATCATGCGATCGTGATTACGGTTGAACGGCTCGTACAGCTCACGAAGCAGGTCAATAACCTCTTCGTTATCCGTCCCGATGACGATACGCTCAGGGCGCATGCAGTCGGCAACCGCGGCACCTTCTTTCAGGAACTCGGGGTTAGAAACCACATCAAAGTTAATCTCCAGACCGCGAGATTTCAGGGTTTCTTCCATCACCGCACGGACTTTGTCTGCCGTGCCAACGGGTACCGTTGACTTGTCGATGACGACTTTATGTGAATCCATGTACTGCGCAATGGTACGCGCAACGGAAGTCACGTATTTCAGGTCAGCGGAACCGTCTTCATCCGGCGGAGTCCCCACGGCGATATAGTGCATTTCGCCATGGTTGACGCCCTCTTCAGCATTGGTGCTGAACTGCAGGCGCCCTTCTTCATAATTTTTCTTCACCAACGGCGCAAGGCCTGGCTCAAAGATAGGGATTTCACCTTTTTTCAGGTTTTCCACTTTCTTTGCGTCTACGTCGATGCACATGACGTCATGCCCAACATCAGCGAGCACGGCGGCCTGGACTAAACCAACGTAGCCAATACCAAATACGGTAACTTTCATCTTACCATCCTGCGTTGAATTAACTTATTTCTTCGCGCCAACCGTGGCTTCAAGCCAGGTTTTAAAGTCTGCACCCAGCGTGTTATGACGAATACCGTACTCAACAAACGCCTGCATATAGCCCAGCTTGTTGCCGCAGTCGTGGCTCACGCCTTTCATGTGGTAGGCTTCAACGGTCTCTTTTTCCATCAGCATGGCGATAGAATCGGTGAGCTGAATTTCATCCCCGGCACCTGGAGGGGTTTTCGCCAGCAGCGGCCAGATATCCGCGCTCAGCACATAGCGTCCGACAACGGCCAGATTGGATGGCGCAACGTCAGCTTTAGGTTTCTCAACAATCCCGACCATTGGCACGCTGTCGCCCGCAAAAAGCGCAGCACCTTTGCAGTCAACCACGCCATAAGCGGTTACATCCGCAACAGGTTCAACCATGATTTGGCTGTGTCCGGTTTCGTCAAAGCGGCGGATCATTTCGGCCAGGTTGTCCTGAGAAAGGTCGGATTCGAACTCATCCAGAATCACGTCCGGCAGGATCACCGCAACCGGCTCATCACCGACGACAGGATGCGCACACATCACGGCGTGGCCCAGCCCTTTCGCCAGCCCCTGACGCACCTGCATAATGGTGACGTGCGGCGGGCAAATAGACTGCACTTCTTCCAGAAGCTGACGCTTAACGCGCTTCTCAAGCATGGCTTCCAGTTCAAAACTGGTGTCGAAGTGGTTCTCGATGGAATTTTTAGAAGAGTGGGTAACCAGCACAATCTCGGTAATACCGGCAGCGATACACTCATTAACGACATACTGAATCAGCGGTTTATCAACCAGCGGCAGCATCTCTTTTGGAATTGCCTTTGTTGCCGGCAACATACGCGTTCCCAACCCCGCAACCGGGATAACAGCTTTTCTTACTTTAGAATTAATGGCAGCCATTGAAAAAACCTCCAGGACTGTTCAAGTTTCACACTTGTCGTCAATTTAAAAACGCAGTTGAGTATATCAGCTTAAAAACGAAAACCGCCCCCCGTTTACTCCGGCAGCGGCTAATTTAAGACAAATACGATTAGGTTGGTCGCGATATTACCACCGCCCGGGTTCCAGGAAAAAAGCTAAATGTAATCAGTTGTTCCGTTGTTTATTCTGCAGACAACATCAGCCGTAAACGCCCACCGGAGCCCCACACCTGGCATTGCCAGGCTTCGCACCGCTGGCTGATTTGATTGAGGTAGGCATTGCCCAGCGTCCCCAACGGCACGCCGTTGCTGACCTGGATTTGGTGCTCGCCGGTATTTAATGTGGCATTAAGCCCGGCGGAGACCAGAATGAGGTTTTTTAATCCGCTGTGATAATAACCCACAATGAGCGGAAATTGTCCGTTCAGGTTTGCCTGACGCAATAGTTGATTGACCTGTTTTAGTAAATTACCCAGTTCAGGTAAACGCTGGCCCTGATGCGAAAGTTGTTCCTGTAATAATCCGTTGAATAATGCTCTGAGCAACAGCGCGGCTAATACACCGTTATCGCCAGCACGGGTAACGTCTAAACAATAAAAAGCCAGATCATTATCTGAAAGTGGCGCAATATCGAGCACCAGACCAGGCTGATCGACGGCAATTAACTGGCGATAATTTATTCGGCAGCGCGACATAACCTGCTGGACCGGCGGCTGCAGTTCTTGCAGCAGCTTGGATGCAGCCTGAGGATCCCGTGCCAGCGCATCCCAATCCTGAAACAGCCGCTCCTCCTCTTCTACCCGGGAATTAAACATTGTGGGGTAGATACAGGACAATACGGTCTCTTTTAATCGATTAAGATCTTTAATGGGTTTCAGCAACACATCCTGCACACCGAGCCGTAAAGCCTGGGCTATGTCAGACATATTTTCCGTCGCTGAAATAACTAAAATGGGCGTTTGATTACCTTCGTTACGGATGTGCTCCACCAGTTCAAGACCATTCATTCGTGGCATCGCCAGGTCACAAATCAGCAGATCCGGCGTAAATTGCCCCAGCTTCTCAAGCGCATCCATGCCGTCCCAGGCAAGCAGCGTGCCCGCGCCCAGCGACGTCAAATAGCTGTCCAGCAGAGAGCGGAAAACGGGCTCGTCTTCAACAATGAGGATCTGCTTTCCTTCCAGCGGGTAACTCATGCGCTTTCCTCTGCCTGGCAATATTTCAATAGTGGCACGGTATCGCAACGAGCGCCTGTCAGAAACGGGTTAAGTATTAACTTAATCATGAGTACGAACCAGCGGCAGTAGCTCATCCATTTTTTTCTCAACCGCAAGGTAGCCTGCCGCGATAGCTTCGGACGCGCGATGAAAGTCGAGGGTGGAAATTTGCGGGCAAAAGGGCTGCAGCAGAATATCGGGAGGATCGCCCGCCATGCGGTTACGCTTGAGGCGGTTTTCCAGCACCTGAATCGAGGTCGTCATAATTTCCATCGCCGTCGGCGTAACAGTGGCCCGGCGGTGGGTCATTTTTCCCAAACGCTCCCGTAAACGACTGCGCCAGGACGCAGGCTGCGCCAGATTCTCCTCCCCGGCAGGCGTCATATTCACCGACAGCAGATCCTGCTGCATCAGGTGCGCATCGTGCTGCAAGTCCACCGCAATGACGATATCCGCCCCCAGCGCACGAGTGAGCGAGATCGGCACCGGATTGACAATTGCGCCATCCACCAGCCAGTAACCGTTGTGTGCAACGGGAGACAGCAGCCCCGGCATGCTGCAGGAGGCGCGAATAGCCTGATGGAGGTCGCCGTCGGTAAACCACAGCTCTCGCCCGGTACTCAGGTTGGTGGCCACGGCACCAAATCTCATGCCACAGCCCTCAATAGCGGTTTCTGGAATGATTTTGCGAATATTGTTAAACACGCGTTCACCGCGGAGCAGCCCGCCGCGACGCCAGGAAAGATCCATCAGACGCAGGACATCCCAGTAGCTGAATGATCGCACCCATCGCTCCATCACCGGCAACCGCTGGCTGGCACAGGCGGCACCGACCAGCGCGCCGACGGAACACCCTGCCACGATATCAATCTGAATCCCTGCTTTTTTTAACGCATTGATAACGCCAATGTGCGCCCATCCTTTGGCCGCACCCGACCCTAATGCCAGGCCGATCTTTACCTGTCTCATCACGCCTCGGTCAATCTTCCCCGGTAATCACTCCGTGACGCCAACGCCACCGCTCAGTTAACATAAGTGCTGCCGTCGTATTATTGGCGTCGTTTATTTTTTCCTGGAGATATTATGTTGCAACTTTGTCCCTGTGGCAGCGGTTTGGAGTATAGCTTATGTTGCCAGCCTTACCTAAGCGCGGCCCAGCATCCGCAACGCCCGTCACAGCTTATGCGCTCTCGTTACACCGCTTTTGTGAAGCAGGATGCGGATTATCTTGTTGCAAGCTGGCATGAGAGCTGCCGCCGTCCGTCGTTAAAATCAGAAATATCCAGCGGCTTCGGCGACACGGAATGGCTCGGCCTGACGATATATGAAGAAGCCGAAGGCAAAGATGTCAACGAAGGATTTGTCAGCTTTGTGGCCCGTTTTCAGGAAAACGGCAAGCAAAGCGCGATAATCGAACGCTCTCGTTTCGTCAGGGAAAGCGGTCAATGGTACTATATCGACGGCCTCCGCCCGCAGTTCGGTCGTAATGACCCCTGCCCTTGCGGTTCTGGAAAAAAATATAAAAAATGCTGCGGATGATAGCCTTCGCTGCATAACAGCATTATTGTTTCGCAAACACCGTTCAACAGGATTTATCTCTTCATGCAGGCATTACAACGTAAAGTTCTCCGCACAATCTGCCCCGATCAGAAGGGTCTCATCGCGCGAATCACTAACATTTGCTACAAACACGAACTCAATATTGTTCAGAACAACGAATTTGTCGATCATCGTACCGGCCGCTTCTTTATGCGTACCGAGCTTGAAGGCATTTTTAACGACTTCACGCTGATGGCCGACCTGGACAGCGCGCTGCCGGAAGGCTCAATTCGTGAATTGACGCCTGCGGGCCGCCGTCGCATTGTTATTCTGGTCACCAAAGAAGCCCATTGCCTCGGCGATTTGCTGATGAAATCCACCTATGGCGGCCTGGACGTAGAAATCGCTGCCGTCATCGGCAATCACGAAACCCTACGTACCTTAGTGGAGCGTTTCGACATTCCGTTCCAGTTAGTCAGCCACGAAGGGATGACGCGCGAAGAGCACGACATGCAAATGGCCGATGCTATCGAAGCACATAAACCAGACTACGTCGTGCTGGCCAAATACATGCGCGTATTGACGCCTGAGTTTGTCGCCCGCTTCCCGAACCAGATAATCAACATCCATCACTCGTTCCTGCCGGCGTTTATCGGCGCACGCCCTTATCACCAGGCTTACGAACGCGGCGTGAAGATTATCGGCGCCACCGCGCATTATGTTAATGATAATCTGGACGAAGGCCCGATCATCATGCAGGACGTGATCCACGTCGATCACACCTACACCGCCGACGACATGATGCGTGCCGGGCGTGACGTAGAGAAAAATGTGCTAAGCCGGGCGCTCTACGAAGTGCTGGCCCAGCGAGTCTTCGTTTACGGCAACCGTACGATTATTCTCTAATCACTCAGAAAATGAATTGGTTAGCTTTGCGGCGCTCAGCGTAAAAAAGCGGCAAACGATTCATTTTCCTCAAGTGAATGCTTTACAGCGGCGCTTCATTTGATATGATGCGCCCCGCTTCCACAGCGAAGCAGGCCAGTAACAAGCATTACCCCGTGGTGGGGTTCCCGAGCGGCCAAAGGGAGCAGACTGTAAATCTGCCGTCATCGACTTCGAAGGTTCGAATCCTTCCCCCACCACCATTATTCACCACAGTGATGTGGTAATACCGATGAGATGAGACAAAATTTTCGCTTATCGGGAAGGGTGAGAACCTTCGACCAAGGTTCGAATCGAGCGAAAGCGAGATAACGCTGCTAAAGCAGCGGCCCGAAGGGTGAGGAGTGAAGCGACGAATAATCCTTCCCCCACCACCATCTCAAAATTCAAAGCATTAACCCCTGGCGGGGTTCCCGAGCGGCCAAAGGGAGCAGACTGTAAATCTGCCGTCATCGACTTCGAAGGTTCGAATCCTTCCCCCGCCACCATCTTCCAGAACAAATCCCAACTTATGAACTTGCACAATCATCCAGATTACCGTTGGGGAAGGACGAGAAGCTTCGATTAAGGTTCGACTCACGTCAGTGAGAACGCGCTTGTGCGGTCATCCTTCCCCTGCCTCCCTATTCCTGGCACCCGGGCTAATACTCTTATAAAACGCCTTTCTCTGTTGTTCTCTAAGAATAAAAAAGGCGAGCCAAACTCAGGCCCGCCGATTGTACAGCCCGATTACATCACGGCATTTATGACAAAGAAACCGACCGCGGTCATTAACAGTGAACCCAGTACGTGAGCGAAAACGGACGCCATCGCCCAGGCATAATTCCCCCCCTGCAGCAGCGAAAACAGCTCAACAGAGAACGTTGAAAAAGTACTCATGCCGCCGCACAGGCCGGTGGTAATCAACAACTTCCAGCCGGGATCGAGCTGCGGCTGGCGCAGAAAGAAAGCCATCGCGCCACCGATAATCAACCCGGCCAACAGGTTGACCGCCAGCGTACCGAGGGGCAAATGAGGGAAAAGGCCATTCAGACGTAACGCAAGGAGCCAGCGAATAACACACCCAGCCGAGCCGCCAACAATAACTGCAAACAGTGATTTAACCATATTTCCCTCAAAAAGATCTAAACGATACGGTGTTGTTAAATAAGAACTTTGCTTTTAGCTTTTATGAATAAAAGCGCTACGTCCGGCAAAATGTGCATGTGCGCCTAGCGCCTGTTCAATTCGCATCAACTGATTATATTTTTCTACCCTTTCGCCCCGACAAGGCGCGCCGGTTTTCAGGTGCCCCGCACGCAGGGCAACCGTCATGTCCGCAATAAAGCTGTCCGTCGTTTCACCGCTGCGGTGCGAAATAAACGTTCCCCAGCCGTGCTGCTGGCAAAGTGCCACCGCGTCGAAGGTTTCGCTCAGGGTGCCTATCTGGTTCAGCTTGATCAGCGCCGCGTTAGCCAGGTTCTCTTCTATGCCACGTCGGATGTATTTCACGTTAGTCACGAAGAGATCGTCGCCCACCAGCTCGACCCTGTTGCCCAATTTTTGGTTCAGGTGCTTCCAGCCTGCCCAGTCATTCTCGGCCAGCCCATCTTCAAGCAGCACAATAGGAAACTGGCCCCGCAGATCGGCATAATAGCCCGTCATCTCTTCGGCGCTAAGCGTGCTTTTTTCCGTTCTTAGGTGGTATTTACCCTCGGTATAGAATTCGCTGGAAGCGGGATCGATACAGATGCTGATATCTTCCCCTGGCCGGTAGCCCGCTTTCTCAATCGCCTGCACGATAAACTGCAAAGGTTGTTTATTAGAGGACACCGCCGGGGCAAATCCGCCTTCATCACCCACGGCTGTAGAAAGATTGTTATCCAGCAGGATCTGGCGAAGCGCCTGGTAGACTTCGCTCCCCTGGCGCACGGCTTCGGTCAGGCTGGCCGCACCATGTGGCGCAATCATAAACTCCTGAAAATCCGCTCCCTGCCCCCGGGCATGCACCCCGCCGTTAACAATATTCATGCAGGGAACCGGCAGCAGGTTCGCCCTCAGCCCACCGAGATAGCGAAACAGCGGCTGGCCGGCTACCTGAGCTGCAAGCCGCGCGACGGCCAAAGAAACACCGAGAATGGCGTTAGACCCCAACCGTGCCTTGTTTTCCGTGCCGTCCAGCGCCAGCAGAATATCATCCACCCGCCGCTGTTCACGGGCATCAACGCCCACAAGTGCCTGATGAATCTCGGTATTGATCGAATGCACTGCGTTCTGCACCCCCTTACCGTTGTAGCGCTGTTTATCGCCATCCCGTCGCTCTATGGCCTCCCTTGAACCCGTGCTGGCACCGGACGGAACCGAGGCCCGGGCCATAACCCCCTCTGTGGTATAAGCATCAACTTCAACGGTTGGGTTCCCACGAGAATCCAAAATTTCACGAGCAACTATTTTATCCAGCGTAAAATTCATGGTGATTACCTCATTGTTTGCCATCGATATGTTTAATCAGCACGTCAACATTCAGATGATTAACGTATTCCATCGAGTCAGAAGCGATCTGCCCCAGCCAGCGGTTGCGGTGCCCGGCCAGCACCAGGTCCACATCCAGTGAAGAAATGCATTTTTCAACGCCTTCAAAGCGGTTCAACGTCACCAGCTCCCGCGTTTTTACCGGCACGTTGACCGAGTGCACCAGCTCGCTAAACAACGCTTTCGCCTGAATCAGGTCGGCAGAAACGTTGTCATCCATTCGCGCATCGGAGACGTAATTCATCTCCCGGTAGTCTTCGCTGATGTGGACGAGGGTGATTTGGACGGGCAGCGCCCCGGCAAGGCGAGCGGCATGTTGAATCAGCACCTGCCCGTCGGTCTTGCCCTGAATAAGTACGAGAACGTGGGAGTAGAGGTTCATAGCGGGCTCCTGGCGGGATTGAGCTGGCTTTGCAGCCAGGGGAGAAGCTGTTTTTTGCGACTCATCATGCCCGACATCACGCGGGGCTGCGCCCCAGGCATCAATGAAGAGGTGGAGAAATAGAGTTCAGATGCACAAGCATTAATATCGGTCACCATCAACACGACAAGATCGACATCGGCGTCGGCCGCATGCAGATTCATTTCTTCCAGCAGAGCATCCAGTTGAGGAGCAAGTTGCGTTAGAGAGTAGAGTTCCAGCTGCGCAATTTTTAGCCGAACACCGTTGATGTCAAAGCGCTTGAGATCTTTGTGCAGCAGCTCCCTCGCGCTCTGCCCGGCCACAGAGGTCTTGGCCGTGAGCAGGTCGGCAATAAACTCTTCATAATCGATACCGATGCGCCCGGCCAGCTCATCCGCCGCCAGCCTATCCTCAGGTGTGGTCGTGGGCGAACGTAGCGCGACGGTGTCACTGAGCAGCGCGCCCAGGAGCAAAATAGCCTCGCTGGCAGAGATCCCGGCCCGAAGTCGGGCGTCCATAAGCTGCCAGATCACCGTGGCCGTGCTGCCTACGGGTTTGATGCACACCTCCGGCGGCAACCGGGTAATCAGCCCGCCCAAACGGTGATGATCGATGATCCCAACAATATTGCCGGTGATAAGCGAGTCTGGCCCTTGCCCCGGCTCGTTAAAATCCACCAGCCAGATGTCTTTGTTGCTCAGAGAAGACGAGAGAAGCCCGGGCAGAGGAAGAGCGGCACGGGAGAAAATCAGTTCAGTTTCACGGTTAACCTCGCCGCAGCGCCACGCCTGTGCCGTGCGGCCCCGCAGCGTTAACCAGCGAGCAACCATCACGGCGCTGCAAACAGCATCGCTGTCGGGATGAAGGTGACCAATAACATGTATCATGGCTCGAGCCCCGTTAAGGGAAGCATGCAGAGCCGGGGGGTAAACGTTGACCAGCCTGACATGCCTCTTGGATTAAAAGAGTCATACCAGGCGTCATCAGCCTCTGAACGAGGCGGTTGGGGGAAGGTGGAACGCCATCACCTTGCGAAGTATTGTGAACCCTTCCCCTCAGGGTTTCAAGCGGGTTTTACGGTTTCAAGCGCTGGCCCTGCTCATCCACAACCGGCTCGCCGTCCTCTTTACTGAACGCACCCTGCTGCCCTTCAGGCAGGATATCCAGCACGCGTTCCGAAGGGCGGCAAAATCTCGTCCCCCGCTCAGTCACCACAATCGGGCGGTTAATTAACAGCGGGTACTGCACCATCAACTCAATGAGTCGCTCCTCGCTGAATTGCCCTTTCTCCAGCCCTAAAACTTCATAAGGCTCAACGTTTTTGCGCAGCAGTTCACGGGCGCCGATTGCCATGAAGAAATAGCGTTCCTGCTAAAAACATGTTCACTCCCACTTCAGTAAAACAACGCCATCATATCTGAAAAAACGAATGTGTTAAGTTAAATTTTTTTACTGGCAAAGCGCCATAGCCCCACTCGCCTCGATGCGTTTCAAGCGCTCCAGCACTTCATGGCCCTGGCTTTGCCAGGCCTGCTCAATGACCGCCGCCGCCCACGCGGGCATGTGGGGTGAAAGGCGATAATAAACCCATTTCCCCTCTCTTCTGTCCTGCAGCAAACCGCCCTCGCGCAGCATCGCCAAATGCCGGGAGACCTTAGGCTGCGGCAGATCCAGCACAGCAGTTAGTTCGCAGACGCAAAGCTCGCTTTTCGCTCTTAGCAGCAGAGTGATAGCCAGCCGGGTTTCTTCCGACAAATGTTTAAAAAGCTGTAAAGGCGCCAGGGCAGTCATGGTGAGATCTCTTGAATAAACGCTGCCATAGTAAAGCTCTCGGCGTTAAAGTCAACGTTCATATCCGAAAAAACGAATTTGTTTATTGTGTAAAAAGCCCGGCATATACCGGGCTTGTGATCGTTCATGCAGACTAGCGGCGAGCGCGAACAATCTGGTATTTGCGTGTCAGGTATTCCACCGGCGCGCTCCAGATATGCACGAGGCGCGAGAACGGGAACAGCAGGAACAGCGTCATGCCCAGCACCAGATGAACGCGGAAAATAAACGCCACGCCGTCGAGGTAGTCAGATGCGCCACCGCGGAAGGTGACCACGTGCTGCGCCCAGTTCACCAGCTTCATCATTTCGCTGCCGTCCATATGCTGGGCGGAGAACGGAATAGTGCCGAGGCCCAGCGCACACTGGAGCATCAGCAGGCTAAGGATCAGGATATCGGCCCCAGTGGTGGTGGCGCGCACGCGTGGGCTGAACAGGCGACGCTTCAGCAGCAGCAGGCCGCCCACCAGCGTCATCACGCCGCTGGCTCCCCCGGCAAACATGGCCATTTTCTGTTTAATTTCTAGCGGCAAAAACGCCTCGTACATCCAGTGCGGCGTCAGCATGCCAAGGAAGTGTCCGGCAAAGATCCCAAGAATACCGAAATGAAACAGGTTTGAGGCCAGGTTCATGCCCTTGCGATCCAGCATCTGGCTGGACGCTGCACGCCAGGTGTACTGCCCGTAGTCATAGCGCAGCCAGCTGCCAATCAGGAACACGGCACCGCAAAGGTACGGATAGATATCAAAGAAGAAGACGTTGAGAAAATACATTATTTCCCTCCTGCTATATTCAGGTACTGCGGAGCCACCGCCCCGGCAAAACGGCGCTGGTGTGCGGTAATGTCGGTCTCTCCGCAGCTGTCATCGGCCATGAATTTCACCTGCTCCTCTTCCCACACCGCATCCAGCGCCTGAGGCGTGTCGTCGCGCGCTTCGTTGGCAATTTGCTGGCGGACCGTTTCGACGCTGACGTCGCTTTCAGCCAGAGCAATCAGCAGGTCGAAGAGTAGCGCATAGTCGCTCTCACGCTGTTTCAGACGCGCGCTGAGCAAAGCCAGGATCGGCGCGATGTCCTGCAGCCCGCCCTGCGCTTCTGCCCGCGTGCGCTGGGACAGGTATTCCAGATAAAGCGGCAGATGGTCCGGCAGCTCGCGGCTGTCAATTTCCAGCCCGGCCTGTTGATACTGGTTCATCAGGTTAACCATCGCCTGGCCCCGATCGCGCGATTCACCGTGAACGTGCTCGAAGAGCAACAGCGAAGTGGCTCTGCCCCGGTCGAATAGCTCGCTGTAGCTGGATTGCGCGTCCAGCAGCTCCCGCTGACAGAGTGAGTCGATAAACCCATCCAGACTGGCGCGCTGCATTTTCGTCAATGTCTCGCTTTGGGCCAGCGCCTCATGCAGCTCCTGATGATGCTGCCACAGGGCAGCATCCGGGTACTCCAGCAGGCGGGAGATAATCAGTAGTTCAATCATGGATGCGGCTCCGTTTTGCTCGAGACGTCGATAGCGTCAATCCGACGGCTGTTGAACAGATTGAATTTGGTGTCGCTGCCGTGACAGCCGTCGCCAAAGCTAAAGCCGCAGCCGCTATGCTCAGGGAAAGAGTCCTCGGCCAGTTCGCGATGGCTGGTCGGCACCACAAAACGATCTTCGTAGTTAGCGATAGCCAGGTAGCGGTACATCTCCTGCGCCTGAGCTTCGGTTAGCCCCACCTCTTCCAGCGCGCGCGTGTCGATCACGCCTTCAACAGTTTCAGCACGTTTGTAGTGACGCATCGCCATCATGCGCTTCAGCGCCCGCAGCACCGGCGCGGTGTCCCCGGCGGTCAGCAGGTTGGCCAGGTACTCCACCGGAATACGCAGGCTTTCGACATCAGGCAGAATACCTGTGTGCGGCAGCTGGCCCGCATCGCTCGCGGACTGAATCGGCGACAGCGGCGGCACGTACCAGACCATCGGCAGCGTGCGATATTCCGGGTGCAGCGGCAGAGCCAGCTTCCAGTCCATCGCCATTTTGTACACCGGCGACTGCTGAGCCGCCGTAATCACTCCCTGCGGGATACCGTCTTTCAGCGCTTGCGCAATGACCGCCGGATCGTTCGGATCCAGGAATACGTCCAGCTGACGCTGATACAGATCTTTCTCGTTTTCCGTGCTGGCCGCCTGCTCAATCGCATCGGCGTCATACAGCAGCACGCCGAGGTAGCGAATACGTCCGACGCAGGTTTCTGAGCAAACCGTCGGCATCCCCGCTTCAATGCGCGGGTAGCAGAAGATGCACTTCTCGGACTTGCCACTTTTCCAGTTGAAGTAGATTTTTTTGTACGGGCAGCCGGTGATGCACATCCGCCAGCCGCGGCATTTATCCTGATCAATCAGCACAATGCCGTCTTCTTCGCGCTTGTAGATGGCCCCGCTCGGACAGGTGGCGACGCAGGCCGGGTTCAGGCAGTGCTCGCACAGGCGCGGCAGGTACATCATGAAGGTGTTTTCGAACTGGCCGTACATCGCCTTTTGCATATTGACGAAGTTCTGGTCCTGCGCGCGTTTTTCAAATTCGCCGCCAAGCAGCTCTTCCCAGTTCGGGCCAGCTTCGATTTTGTTCATCCGCTGGCCGGTAATCAGCGAGCGAGGCCGGGCCACGGGCTGCGCTTTGCTGCCCTCCGGCGCGGTGTGCAGGTTCTGGTAGTCGTAGTCAAACGGCTCGTAATAATCATCGATCCCCGGTAAATGCGGGTTAGCGAATATTTTACCCAGCAGCATCGCGCGGTTGCCCATGCGGGGCTGCAGCTTGCCGTTGATTTTGCGGATCCAGCCCCCCTTCCATTTGTCCTGGTTTTCCCAGTCGTTTGGGTAGCCCAGGCCAGGCTTGGTTTCCACGTTGTTAAACCACGCGTATTCCGTTCCTTCGCGGCTGGTCCAGACGTTTTTGCAGGTCACCGAGCAGGTATGGCAGCCGATGCATTTGTCCAGATTCAGCACCATGCCAATTTGTGAACGAATTTTCATTTTACGCTCTCCTGTACCTGGTCATTGCCTTCGCCGTCTAACCAGTTAATCTCTTTCATTTTGCGAACCACCACGAACTCATCGCGGTTAGAGCCGACCGTGCCGTAATAGTTAAAGCTGTAGGCCAGCTGGGCGTAGCCGCCAATCATGTGGGTTGGCTTCAGCGTGATGCGGGTCACCGAGTTATGAATGCCGCCGCGCTGGCCGGTGATTTCAGAGCCCGGCAGGTTCATGATGCGTTCCTGCGCGTGGTACATCATCGTCATCCCGGCCGGAACGCGCTGGCTCACTACCGCGCGCGCCGTCAGCGCCCCGTTTTTGTTAAACACTTCAACCCAGTCGTTATCGGCGATGCCGATTTCTTTGGCGTCTGCTTCACACAGCCAGATAATTGGCCCCCCGCGCCCCAGCGTCAGCATCAACAGGTTGTCGCTGTAGGTGGAGTGGATGCCCCACTTCTGATGCGGGGTCAGGAAGTTAAGCGCTTTTTCCGGGTTGCCGTTAGACTTGTGGCCCATCATGCCGTCCACGGAACGGGTATCAATCGGCGGACGGTACACCACGAGGCTCTCGCCAAAGTCGCGCATCCACTGGTGATCCTGATAAAGCTGCTGGCGCCCAGACAGGGTGCGCCACGGGATCAGCTCGTGCACGTTGGTATAGCCCGCGTTATAAGAGACATGTTCGTCCTCCAGGCCGGACCAGGTCGGGCTGGAGATGATTTTGCGCGGCTGAACCTGAATGTCGCGAAAGCGAATCTTCTCTTCTTCTTTCGGCAATGCGAGGTGCGTGTGATCGCGACCGGTAAATTCACCGAGCGCGGCCCAGGCTTTCACCGCCACCTGGCCGTTGGTTTCCGGCGCCAGGCTGAGCACAACCTCGGCGGCATCAATGGCCGTGTTGATCATAGGCTGACCTTTCGCCGGGCCGTCGGTCTTCACGTAGTTGAGCTTGCGCAGGAACTCGACTTCTTTTTCGGTATTCCAGCTAATGCCTTTCCCGCCGTTGCCCATTTTCTCCAACAGCGGTCCGACGGAGGTAAAGCGTTCGTACGTCGCCGGATAGTCGCGTTCAACGGCAATAATGTGCGGCGCGGTTTTGCCTGGGATTAGGTCACATTCGCCTTTCTTCCAGTCCATGACGCCATACGGCTGAGCCAGTTCGGCGGCCGAGTCGTGCTGAATCGGCAGCGTCACAACATCGGTCTCTTTACCGAGGTGGCCAACGCAAACTTCGGAGAACTTCTTCGCGATGCTTTTGTAGATTTCCCAGTCGCTTTTCGATTCCCAGCAAGGATCCACGGCGGCGGAGAACGGGTGAATAAACGGATGCATATCCGAAGTGTTCAGATCTTCTTTCTCATACCAGGTGGCGGTCGGCAGCACAATGTCGGAATACAGGCAGGTGCTCGACAGGCGGAAGTCCAGGGTGACCACCAGATCCAGCTTGCCGTCCAGGCCGTTATCGACCCATTCCACCTCCTCCGGCATGAGCCCGCCTTCCTGGCCCAGATCTTTCCCCTGAATGCCGTGCTCGGTGCCCAGCAGGTATTTGAGCATAAATTCATGCCCCTTCCCGGAAGAGCCCAGAAGGTTAGAACGCCAGATAAACATGTTGCGCGGGTGGTTATAGCCGGAGTCCGGCTGCTCCGCCGCAAAGCGGATGCCGCCGGATTTAAGTTGTTCAACGGTGTAATCCACCGGCGACATTCCGGCCTCTTTCGCCCGGTCAGCAATGCGCAGCGGGTTAGTGCCAAGCTGCGGTGCAGACGGCAGCCAGCCCATGCGTTCGGCGCGCACGTTGAAGTCGATCAGGTGGCCGGTGTAGCGGGACTTATCCGCCAGCGGCGACAGGAACTCATCCGCCGTCACCGTCTCATAGCGCCACTGGCTGGAGTGGTTATAGAAGTAGGAGGTGCTGTTCATGTGGCGCGGCGGGCGCTGCCAGTCGAGGGCAAACGCCAGCGGCATCCAGCCGGTCTGCGGACGCAGTTTTTCCTGACCGACGTAGTGGCCCCAGCCGCCGCCGCTCTGCCCGATACTGCCGCAGAAGATCAGCATATTGATAAGCCCGCGGTAGGCCATATCCATATGGAACCAGTGGTTCACGCCTGCGCCAACGATAATCATCGAGCGGCCGTGGGTTTTGTCCGCGTTATCCGCGAACTCACGGGCAATGCGCACGATATCCTGGCGAGGCACACCGGTGATCTGCTCGGCCCAGGCTGGTGTATAAGCCTTCATTTCATCGTAGCTGCTGGCGCAGTTATCATCGTTCAGGCCGCGATCCAGACCGTAGTTAGCCAGGGTGAGATCGTAGACCGTTGCCACCAGCACGCTTGAGCCGTCCGCCAGCTGCAGGCGTTTAACCGGCAGCTTATGCAGCAGTACGTCTTTCAGTTTGACGTTGTCGAAATGCTCGGTGCTCTCACCGCCAAAGTACGGGAACCCCACCTCGGCAACTTCATCGTGGCTGCCCAGCAGGCTCAGGCGCAGCGCGGTTTCTTCCCCGGTGCTGCCGTCACGCTGCTCGAGGTTCCACTTGCCTTTTTCACCCCAGCGGAAGCCAATGGACCCGTTAGGTGCAACCAGCTCGCCGGACTGATCAGCCAGCGCCACGGTTTTCCACTGCGGATTATTTTCCTGGCCGAGACTGTCGACCAGGTCTGCCGCACGCAGCAAATTCGCCGGGGCATAGAAGCCGTCACGGGCTTCCAGCGTCACCAGCATCGGCATATCGGTGTAGCGACGAACGTAGTCGGTGAAGTACTGGCTTGGTTTGTCGAGATGGAATTCCCGCAGCATAACGTGGCCCATTGCCATCGCCATCGCGGCATCCGTCCCCTGCTTCGGCGCCAGCCACTGGTCGCACAGCTTGGAGATTTCCGCATAGTCCGGCGTGACGGCAACCGTTTTGGTGCCTTTGTAGCGGACTTCGGTGAAGAAGTGGGCGTCCGGGGTACGCGTCTGCGGGACGTTAGAGCCCCAGGCGATGATGTAACCGGCGTTGTACCAGTCCGCGGACTCCGGTACGTCAGTCTGCTCGCCCCAGGTTTGCGGAGACGCTGGCGGCAGGTCGCAGTACCAGTCGTAGAAGCTCATGCAGGTGCCGCCGATAAGCGACAGATAGCGGGTGCCTGCGGCGTAAGAAACCATCGACATGGCCGGGATCGGCGAGAAGCCGGTGATGCGGTCCGGGCCGTAGGTTTTTGCGGTATAGACGTTCGCCGCCGCGATCAGCTCGTTAACCTCTTCCCAGGTCGAACGAACAAATCCCCCGCGGCCACGCGCCTGTTTGTAACTTTTGGCTTTGTCGGGATCGTTAATGATCGATGCCCAGGCTTCAACCGGATCGTTATGCTGCGTTTTCGCTTCGCGCCACAGCTTGATCAGACGTTTACGCATCTGCGGGTACTTCAAACGGTTGGCGCTGTAGAGATACCATGAGTAGCTTGCCCCGCGCGGGCAGCCGCGAGGTTCGTGGTTCGGCATATCCGGACGGGTACGCGGGTAGTCCGTTTGCTGGGTTTCCCAGGTCACCAGGCCGCTTTTGACATAAATCTTCCAGCTGCAGGAGCCGGTACAGTTCACGCCGTGCGTGGAGCGCACCACTTTGTCATGCTGCCAGCGCTGGCGATACCCTTCTTCCCAGTCGCGATTGGTATCGAGTAGCTGGCCGTGTCCATTGGCGAAGGTTTCTCCCTTCTGCCTGAAATAACGAAACCGGTCGAGGAACTTGCTCATCGGGATACTCCTGATGTGGAGCCTGGTGGCTCTTCTGGTGAAATCGACATTGCTTGATGCCCGAGACGGTAACGCCTCGAAAGCTGGGGATTTTTGATAACGATCAACTGCTTCTGGTGTGGTTTTTGGGCGCCCGGCGGCCACTACCACCAAAGTGTAAGATCTTAAGAATCACTAACTAACTGAATATAAATACAAAAAAATCAAAACCTATCGGGTAAGGGGTAGCTGCAAGCCGGGTTTGGGTATTAAGGGGTAGGCGGCGAATTAACCAGCGCTGAAAACGTAACGGGCAAAAAAAAGCGCGGACGAAGCCGCGCAAAGGGATAACCAAAAAGGTCAATGCATTAGCGAGAGGATTTCCGGCCATAAACGGCCCAGGTAATAACCACACACACAATGTAAAAGACGAGGAACAGCTTCATCGCCCCGGCAGGCGAGCCGGTCAACGCCAGGGAAGTGCCGAAGGCTTTAGGGATAAAGAACCCCCCGATGGCGCCAATGGCCGAAATAAAGCCCAGCGCTGCGGCGGTATCCGTGGCAGCCTCGCGCAGGGCGACTTCATCGCTGCCACCGGCGGCTTTTACTCTGTCCATTGTCAGCTTACGGAAAATCACGGAAATCATCTGGAAGGTCGAGCCACTGCCCAGCCCCGCCGTCAGGAACAGCATCAGGAACACCCCAAAGAAGGCGATGAAGTTCCCACCCTGTCCGTTCGTTGGCAGCGTGGTGAACAGCAGCGCGCTGAAAATGGCCATCAGCATGAAGTTATACAGCGAAACTCGGGTGCCGCCCCAGCGGTCGGAAATCGCCCCACCTGCAGAACGTGCCAGGGCGCCAAACAGCGGGCCAAAGAAGGCAAAATGCAGAATGTTGACGTCCGGGAACTGGGTTTTAGACAGCATCGCAAACCCGGCAGAAAAGCCGATGAACGAGCCAAATGTCGCCAGGTAGAGCAGCCCCAGAATCCAGAGATGGCCGCGCTTAAGCACCGGCAACTGCTCACGCAGGGAGGCTTTCGACGCCGAGAGATCGTTCATTCCGAACCAGGCCGCTAAGGTGAATACCGCCAGAAACGGCACCCAGATCCACGCGGCATTTTCCAGGAACAGCATCGTGCCGTCGCCCTGTGCCACGCCTTTGCCGCCAAAAATGGCAAACATCGACAGGGAGATAGCCAGCGGGGCCACCAGCTGCATCACGCTCACGCCCATATTCCCCAGCCCGCCGTTAATCCCCAGCGCGCCGCCCTGCTTTGCCTTCGGGAAGAAGAAGCTGATGTTTGCCATGCTGGAGGCAAAGTTCGCCCCGGCAAAGCCGCACAGCAGAGAGATACAGATGAAGGTGTTAAACGAGGTGCTGGTATCCTGCACGGCAAAGCCCAGCCAGACGCATGGAATAATCAAGATCCCCGTGCTGAACGCCGTCCAGCGGCGGCCGCCAAAGACCGGCACCATGAACGAATACGGGACGCGCAGCAGCGCGCCGGAAACGGAAGGTAACGCCGTGAGCATAAACAGCTGATCGGTGGTGAAGGTAAAGCCGACCTTATTCAAATTCACCGCCACCGCGCTGAACAGCATCCAGACGCAGAAGGCCAGCAGCAGGCTTGGGACGGAAATCCACAGGTTGCGGCTGGCGATCCGATGACCTTTTTGCTGCCAGAACTGCGGATCTTCCGGCCGCCAGTCGGTAATCAGTGCGCCCGACGGCTTCTCGGGAACGGGAGACTGTGACATAAACACCTCATTTCGTGTGAGTAAATGCCGCAACCTTAGGGTTCCTGTGTCGAGATTAGTTGATGTAAATCAAGGGATAATCTATCTCTCCGGCGGGCAAAAAAGCCCCCTCATTCTTTGTGAGTAATCTTCTGGCAAAAAAATAACGTGATTTATCACACCCCTGCGGGACTTGCTGCTGACCGCTCCCATTGCCCTGCCACCTCTGGCAATTTGGGGGTAATCCTTTGGAGGTATGGGTATACTCCAGCTGTTGACTGAAAATAGCGCCACTCGTCACCTTTCCCACTCAGGAGCCCGTTTGCCAATGCTAAAACGCCTGTTTTCTCCCCTTTCGCTGGTCAATCAGCTCGCGCTGGTTGTCATGCTGCTGGCGATGTTAAGCGTGGTGGGAATGGCGATGGCCGGCTGGCTGGCCCAGGGGATTTCGGGCAATGCCCACGCGATCAACAAAACGGGCTCCATGCGCATGCAGAGCTACCGCCTGCTGGCAGCCATTCCGCTGACGGAGCAGGACAAGATGCTGCTGCGAGAAATGGAGCAAACCACATGGAGCGACGATCTCCGCCTTGCCGCCGAGCGCGACGGGCAGCAGTCCAGGCTTCAACAGCTACAAGATTACTGGCGCAGCACGCTTGAACCCGCGCTGATTGCCGCCCAAACGCCGCAGCAGGTGAAACCCGCCGTCGCCCATTTTGTCGCCAGCATTGATGAACTGGTCAGCTCCTTCGACCGCACCACCGAGATGCGTCTGCATCACGTGATTTTGCTGCAGCAGGGTATGGCGGTGTTACTCGGGCTGTTGATCGTCTTTACCCTGATTTGGTTACGCAAAAGATTACTCCGCCCGTGGCGTCAGCTACTGGCGATGGCCACCGCCATTGGTCAGCGAGACTTCACCCAACGGGTGAATTTTCGCGGCCGCGACGAAATGGCCACGCTTGGGAGCGCGCTAAACAGCATGTCCAGCGAACTGGCGCAAAGCTACGCCGTGCTCGAGCGGCGGGTCCGGGAGAAAACAGCCGGGCTTGAGCAAAAAAACCAGATGCTCACCTTCCTCTACGAGGCTAACCGCCGCCTGCACGCGCAGGCTCCGCTGTGCCAGCGTATTTCCCCCGTACTGAGCGAACTTCAGGTTTTAACGCCGCTGCTGGGCATCGTGCTCCGGGTGTACGAGTACGAAGATGAAGAGAATTATCAGGAATACACGTTCCAGCCGGACGCGCACTGCGATGCCCGGGGCTGCCAGCTGTGCCCGGATGCCGGGGCAGCGCTACCGCAGGACACCACGACGCTGAAATGGCGCCTCACCGATAACCATCTTCATTACGGTCTGGTGCTGGCCCAGCTTCCGTTGGGCAAAACGCTGACCGAAGACCAGCTGCAGCTTATTGCCACGCTAATGGAGCAGCTCACAGCCACGCTCGCCATGGAGCGTCAGTATGAACACCAGCAGCAGTTAGTGGTGATGGAGGAGCGATCTGCCATTGCCAGGGAATTGCATGACTCCATCGCCCAGTCGCTTTCCTGTATGAAGATGCAGGTCAGCTGCCTGCAAATGCAGGGCAAAACGCTGCCGGAGGAGAGTCGGACGCTGCTGGAGCAAATACGCGGCGAGTTGAACACCTCCTGGCGGCAGCTGAGAGAATTGCTGACCACCTTCCGCCTTAAGCTCACCGAGCCTGGTTTGCGCCCGGCGCTTGAGGCCAGTTGCCAGGAGTTCAGCGACAAACTTGGCTTCCCGGTGGGGCTGGACTACCAGCTCCCGCCGCGCTTAGTGCCTTCTCATCAGGCCATTCATTTGGTGCAGATTGCGCGTGAGGCACTGAACAACAGCCTGAAACACGCGGAAGCCAGCGCCTGCGGTATCAGCGTTACCCGCCACGGAAATCAGGTACGCCTTGCGGTGTGGGACAACGGGCGCGGTATTTCCGGCAGCGGCGAGCGCAGCAACCATTACGGCCTTATTATCATGCGCGACCGCGCCCAAACCTTGCAGGGTGACTGCCAGGTTCGCCCCCGTCCCTGTGGCGGCACCGAAGTGGTCGTCAATTTTATCCCCGAAGCACCGCTTTCTTCCGTAATAAGGAGCGAAGAATGAGTCATCAGGAAGCAGCAACCATTTTGCTGATAGACGATCATCCCATGATGCGTACCGGCGTTAAGCAGCTGATCAGCATGGCGCCAGAGCTGGCCGTCGTCGGAGAGGCCGGCAGCGGCGAACAGGGCGTGCAGCTTGCCGAAGCGCTCGATCCAGACCTGATCCTGCTCGACCTGAACATGCCGGGCATGAACGGGCTGGAAACGCTCGACTGCCTGCGTGAAAAAGCACTGTCAGGACGCATTGTGGTGTTTACCGTTTCGAACCATGAAGAAGATGTGGTCACCGCCCTTAAGCGCGGTGCGGATGGCTATTTGCTGAAAGACATGGAGCCGGAAGATTTGCTCAAAGCCCTGCAGCAGGCCGCAGCGGGAGAAATGGTACTTAGCGAAGCGCTGACCCCGGTGTTGGCGGCCAGCCTGCGGGCCAACCGTGCAACCTCAGACCGTGACGTCAATCAGCTTACTCCGCGGGAACGCGATATCCTGAAGCTGATAGCCCAGGGGCTGCCGAACAAGATGATCGCCCGTCGCCTGGACATCACCGAAAGTACGGTGAAAGTGCACGTCAAACATCTGCTGAAGAAAATGAAGCTCAAGTCCCGAGTGGAAGCGGCCGTTTGGGTTCACCAGGATCGTATTTTTTAGCGCCGGTTACTCCTCCGGCAGCAAGGAGTAACGCGGGTCACTTTCGGGGGCAATCAGCAGCGGTGCGGCAGGCTGGAGCACAATCTCATTCGACGAGACGCGCTGCCCCTTTTCGTCTTCCACGGTGACCGACAGGTGATATTCATTTGCGGCACCTGCCTGCCACGCAGGCAAAATAATGCTCCAGCCGTCGGTGCTGAGCGGCCGTGCCGGCGGCGTCAGGCTGAGCACCTGGGTATCTCCCTGCCATACCAGCCGCCGGATGCCATGCGTCGCTTTCACCTGCAGCTTAAGCAAAACCGTTTCTCCCGGCTGCAGCTGCCACGGCGGCGTGGCCAGGAATACTGACAACGTTTTACGCTGACGGAACTGCATCACCGGGGCGGACTCGCGCTCAACGCTATCGTAGCGGCTGCCGCGCAGGGAGCTGGTCGCGGCCACTTCGTCCGCCGAGAGCTGCTTCTGCAGCGGCACCCCGAAACGATAATTCAGCTTGAGCCCCAGATTTTCCTGCGCGACGCCGCTTTCACCCTGCTTGTGCTGGGCCGTGAGCGTGATCAGCGGCACGGGCGTATAGTTAATGCCCATCGTCACCGCGACTGGGTTTCGGTATCCGCTATCGCTGTCGAAGAGCGTGACGTTGTCACCAAAGTATTGTTCGAAGCTAAGACTGGTCGCAATATGCCGATAAAACGGCAGCCAGGCCTGCGCCGTGACGTCATAGCCCCGGGCCAGGCGCTGCTCAAGCGTGTCGGTTTGCCCGCGCCAGCCGTTCAGCGGCTGGTAATAATTGGCCGAAAGCCGCAGGTATTCGCCCCAGGCTTCGGCGCCAAATCCCGCCCGCTGTAGCTGCGTAGTCAGCTGATTATCGTAGAACGAGTTGTAGCCCAGTAGCCAGCTTCCGGCGACCCAGCGCTGCCCCAGCCCGAGGTTACCGGTGGTGCCGTATTTTTGCTGGCTAAAGCCGAGCTGGCTCCAGGTCAGATAGCGGCTGTTGTCCTGCCAGGGCGTGAAAAGCGAACCATTGCTGCCCTTCCAGCTCCCGTGTTCATCCACCCGCAAATTGACGCTGGCTTTGCCCCAGGGCGAAAGCAAAGCCTGGGTTTCATCGGTCACTTTGTCGGCCAGTAAATCTCTCAGGCTGGTAAAAGCGAACAGTCGCGCCTGCTCGCCGGTATCCAGCCCGTTGTCCACCATGCTGTCTTCGCCAAACTTCTTCGCCATTGCGGCAATCCTGCGCGCGGCAGCATCGGTTTCAGGCGCGAGGCCCATGTTCGGCAGGTCATCAGCGGGAGAAGAGAAAGGGTTTTGGGCCGCGGGAACAACGTTGTTTGAGGTACTCATTGCCCCTCCCGGACGAGGGAGCAAACAACACAAGGTTAAAAGCGGAACGGCAAATCTACGCATTGATTAAGGATAACACACTGGTTTTGCTCTTAACCCACCGGGGAGACATGCATGCACGACTCCAGGATTAATCCTGCTTTTCCGGGCACAAATCATACCCAGCGATAACTCAGGGCGATACACTGCTTCTCACGCTCAACGTTATCATCAAGGAGAAACTCATGCAGAAGATAGTCATTATTGCCAACGGGGCGGCGTACGGCAGCGAATCGCTTTTTAACAGTTTGCGGCTGGCCATCGCCCTGCGCGACCAGGAGCCGCAGCCAGAAGTAAAACTGTTCCTGATGTCCGATGCGGTGACCGCTGGCCTGCGCGGTCAGAAGCCCGCCGAGGGATACAACATTCAGCAGATGCTCGAGATTCTCACCGCGCAAGGTGTGCCGGTGAAGCTCTGTAAAACCTGTACCGACGGGCGCGGGATCACCAGCCTGCCGCTCATTGAAGGCGTTGCCATCGGCACGCTCGTTGAACTTGCCGAATGGACGTTAGCGTCGGACAAAATCCTCACTTTCTAATTATTTCAGCGCGGGAATATTATTTGCTTATACCCTCTCCCGCGCCATCAAGTTACCTGCATTTGTTGCCGATATTTTGCTTAGGACAACACAGCAGCAGGATAATAATTATGGTTAAATCTCTTCGTACACGTCTTCTTTTAGTCACGGCAATTTGCCTGGTCTCAGCTCTATGTCTCAACACCTTCATTAATTACGCCGTCACCAGCCGCGATAACCAACGTGCCATCACCGACACACTAACCAGCACCAGCCTGAGCCATTCCGTCGCTATCGGCGACTGGGTCAGCGGTAAAATGGCGATCGTTAGCTCCCTGGAAAACACCGCGCTGAGCGAAGATCCCATCCCGGTCTTCACTCAACTGGCCAAAGCCGGCGGCTTCACCAATATCTACGTCGGTTATGCGAATAAAACCGCAAAATTTTCTGACCCAACGGGGGTACCGGCCGACTT
Organism: Cedecea sp. AS113; assembly: GCF_037152415.1. NCBI lineage: Bacteria > Pseudomonadati > Pseudomonadota > Gammaproteobacteria > Enterobacterales > Enterobacteriaceae > Cedecea > Cedecea sp. AS113. The sequence goes on along the minus strand of NZ_JBBCMI010000004.1, from coordinate 167,165 downwards.
CGACCCCACCGGGCGCCCGTGGTATCAACAGGTGGTGAAAGACGACGCTCCCGTCGTCACCGCTCCTTACGTGGATGCCGGTACCGGTAAGCTGGTCGTGACTTTTGCCGTGCCCATTAAGCAAAATGGCAGCCTTAAAGCCGTCGTCGCGGGGGATGTGGCGATGGACAGCGTGGTGGCGAACGTGCGCAGCATTCACCCAACGCCCGCCAGCAGCGGGCTGCTAATCAACAGCGATGGGACATTGATTGCCGCTCAGGATCCGACCCTGACGCTGAAAGCCTTTTCTGATGCCGTTCAACAGGCTGATTTACCTCAGCTACTCGGCGATACACATCGCGCCGTCGGCATAATCAGCGGGCAAAGTAAACAGCTGATGGCTACGCCGATTAGCGGCACGCATTGGTATCTGGTCGTGGCCCTCGACGAGCATGATGCCACCTCCGGGATGCGCGCTTTGCTGAAGGCTTCCGCCATCGCCCTGCTGGTGTTGGTGCTGATTTCTGGTGCAATTGTGCATCTGCTGATCGGTAAGGTGATGAGCCGCCTCGGGACAATTCGCGACGGGATGCGCGCCATCAGCAACGGCACAAATGATCTATCTCAGCGGTTGCCGGAAACGGGTCACGATGAAGTGACGGAAATCGCCCACGCCTTTAACGCCTTCAGCGACAAGTTGGGCGTAGTCATGACCCAGCTCAGGGATTCAAGCGCCTCGGTGAAAGTCGCCGCCAACGAAATTGCTGCAGGCAACCAGGAGCTTTCTGCCCGCACCGAGCGGGCCGCCTCCAGCCTGCGAGAAACAGCCAGCGCCGTAGAGCAGATCACCGCCTCTGTCGCAAATTCTACCGCTTCTGCCGCTCAGGCCAACGCTCAAGCCCACAGCGCCGGTGAAGCCGCTGAACGCGGGGGTGAAGTGGTCTCGAAGGTTATTACCACCATGCAGGCCATTGAGCTGGCCTCCGGCAAGATTGGCGATATTACCGGCGTCATTGACAGCATCGCTTTCCAGACCAACATCCTGGCGCTAAATGCCGCCGTTGAGGCTGCCCGCGCCGGTGAACAAGGCCGGGGATTTGCCGTGGTCGCTGGCGAAGTGCGCAACCTCGCCAGCCGCAGCGCACAGGCGGCGAAGGAGATCAAAAGCCTGATCGACTCCACCACCGCAAGCGTTGCAGATGGCTCGCTTTACGTGCGCCAGGCCGGTGAGGCGATGGACAAAATAGAACAAAGCGTCGGCAGCGTTTTGGTCATCATGCGCGAGATAACCCTCTCAACCGACGAACAGATGAAAGGGATTCAGGAGATTAATCACGCGGTGACCCATCTGGACAATATGGTACAGCAGAATGCTGAACTGGTAGTGGAATCCGCGGCGGCGGCGGGTGCATTGCAAAGTCAGGCTGGAGAGTTAGCGGAAACCGCGGGGCATTTCCGTATTTAATGATGCGCGGGCGGACGTTTGCCAACGAAACGCCCGCCAGCTGAAAGGTTTCAGGCACAATATGATTATTGTTTAATCGTTGCGGCATTTTTTGATCAATATCAGCATTTACCCCTCTCGGCTCTGGTGTGATGCCACGAGTGATTTGTGAACAACATCACGAACCAGGACAGCACCTTTGGGGGCCAGCAGGCCATGTTTGATGCGGAAGTGGAGTGAAAAATGCCAGTAGTAAAAGCCAGTCTAAAACTTTTTGGTGGCGATACCGTGGTTGTTCGCTGTTCGAATAACTGTCATATCCATTTGATGTGCGACTCAGACAGGCGCGGTAGCGCGGAGGCCGACGTGCTAAGCGTACAAAATCGCCAGTCGGCCTATATCGCCGTGCCCTATAGCGGGACCTGGAAGGTGCTGATCGACAGTCATACCCAGTCGCTGGAGCACTCCATCAGTTTTGTTCCGGCATAAAACACTGAGGCCACCTTTCGGTGGCCTTTTTCTTACTATGCAAAACCAGGCTGCAGCCCGCTGTTATCCTCATGCCCGCTCAGCCAGGCCCGCACCTGGTTTGCCAGTTCGGACATACAATCGTCCTTCATCCCGTGCTTTTTCATTTCCTGCTCGAGCGAAAAAAGATACTGAGCATTGGTGCCCAGCGGCCCGCTGGCAGAAGCGATCAGCGGCGCGATGGTTTCTGCCCGGGTATCCGCCTCATAAAGCGGGTGACGCGGGTCCATAATGAACACCAGCGCGTTGACCATTCGCCCATCGTCCAACTCGAGTTTGCACCAGGTTGGCAAATAGCAGCCGGTAATCATCTCCCGCTTCCAGACCAGCGTCAGTTCGTCTTCCAGGCCAGCCTCCGGCAACCGGTAAGCCAGCCCGGTCGTTCTGCCGCCCTCTTTAAGCGCGAGCATACGTCCAGGGCGGCAGGCGGTTCCACGCCCCGCCGTCAACCGCAGGCAAAATGCACGATGCCAGCCCACCAGCATGCCGGGGGCTGACTCTTCAAATTCAAAAGCCGGGTTCCACATCAGTGAACCGTAACCAAAGAGCCATACCGGACTTTGGTCTGGGCGACAAGCGAGCGTGGCGGCAAGAGACGCCGAACGCTGCTCAGGGGACCACAGTAACGATTCCTCAATGGCACCAAAAGCCGTCTTACAATCCGCTTTCATTAAGAAATCACGCGTTAACACGATATACCTCCGCCACTGCTTGCTTCCGTGCGACTGCACACGCTGCGCCTTCCCGGCATTTATTGACAACTTTTGCCTACTAATAGAGCAATATATCAAGACCATAAGCAATTCACCGCGCGCTGGCAAGCATGATAGCGATCACAAAACAGATAAATTGTCATTTTTTCTTGCCAGACTGATGTGTGTTACCCTGTCGCCAATAAATTAGTCACACATAATGGAGGGTTAATTTTCATAACACTTCTTTTTGTAAACAATGCACTCGCCCGTTACTCTATCGCTAACATACTGATTTCGCGCCCAGGTTGTGATTTTCATGCCCATACCCGGGACTAACACCGTCAAAAACAGCGGTTATTTGACTGAATGCAATTCATATCAATATGTTTTATTTAAATTAAATAAAGAATACACGCCATTTCGGTGCACCAGACTTAAATTCAAATAAATGCCGTAAAAATAAGTAAATTTTTAACTAAAAGTAACGGTTTTTTGCTAGTTTATATGACTTCAAAAACCTGACTATAATGATCAAAACAGGTTATCGCCTGCAGAGATGGAGAAGTTGAATGACAAAAACACAACATGAGGCGGTAAAAACCCGCCACAAGGAGAGTTCTCTCATTTTCCCGGTACTGGCACTGGCGGTACTGGCGATGTGGGGGTCAAGCCAGTCCCTGCCGGTGGTTGTCGGCATCAATATTTTGGCGCTGGTCGCCATTCTGGGCAGTGCCTTTAGCGTTGTTCGCCACGCGGACGTGCTGGCGCACCGTCTGGGTGAACCCTACGGCTCACTGATTCTGAGCCTGTCGGTCGTTATTCTTGAAGTTAGTCTGATTTCCGCGCTGATGGCCACCGGCGATGCAGCCCCAACGCTGATGCGCGACACGCTCTATTCCATCATCATGATTGTGACCGGCGGCCTTGTGGGCTTCTCCCTGTTGATGGGCGGCCGCAAATTTGCCACGCAGTACATGAACCTGTTTGGTATTAAACAGTACCTGATCGCGCTCTTCCCGCTGGCGGTGATCGTGCTGGTGTTCCCGATGGCTCTTCCGGGCGGCAATTTCTCGCTGGGTCAGTCCCTGCTTGTAGCGCTGATCTCTGCCGCCATGTACGGCGTATTCCTGCTGATTCAGACGAAAACGCACCAGAGCCTGTTTGTTTACGAGCACGAAGATGAAGGCGACAGCGACGACCCGCACCACGGCAAGCCATCCGCGCACAGCTCCGCGTGGCACACGGCCTGGCTTATCGTCCACCTGATTGCAGTGATTGCCGTGACCAAGATGAACGCCAACCCGCTGGAGCATCTTCTGGACGCGATGGATGCCCCGGCCCAGTTCACCGGCTTCCTGGTCGCCTTGCTGATTCTGTCTCCGGAAGGGTTGGGCGCGTTAAAAGCGGTGCTGAGTAACCAGGTACAGCGCGCCATGAACCTGTTCTTCGGTTCCGTGCTCGCCACCATTTCTCTTACTGTACCGACGGTGACGCTGATTGCCTGGTTCACCGGCAACGACCTGGTTTTCGCCCTCGGCATGCCGCAGATGGTGGTGATGATGGCGGCGCTGGTCCTGTGCCAGATTTCGTTCTCCACCGGACGCACCAACGTGCTTAACGGCACCGCGCACTTGGCGCTGTTTGCCGCCTACCTGATGACAATCTTTGCCTAAGTAAACAGCAAGACCGCCTGTAAAGGCGGTCTTTAATATTTGCTCCCCCTCCCACGGGGAGAGAGCATCAGGCCACTACGGACTCATTTCGCTGTCTCCCTCAAGAGAGGGAGCCAAACATAAAAAAACCCGCCGAAGCGGGTTTTATTTTTTGCAGCAATTATTTGCTGGTGTCCAGCGGCTCGAAGTTCTTCACCAGATCGTCAATCGCTTTAATCTGGGTCAGGAAAGCTTCCAGCTTCGCCAGCGGCAGCGCAGATGGGCCATCGCAGCGGGCGTTATCCGGGTCCGGGTGCGCTTCAATAAACAGACCCGCCAGACCAGTAGCCATCCCGGCGCGAGCCAGTTCAGTCACCTGCGCACGACGACCGCTTGACGCCGCACCAAACGGGTCACGGCATTGCAGCGCGTGGGTGACATCGAAAATCACCGGCGCGCCGTTAGAGACCTGCTTCATCACGCTGAAGCCCAGCATGTCGACAACCAGGTTGTCGTAGCCGAATTGCGTGCCGCGATCGCACAGGATGATTTTGTCGTTGCCGCCTTCGGCGAATTTATCCACGATGTTGCCCATCTGACCAGGGCTGACAAACTGCGGCTTCTTCACGTTGATGACGGCGCCGGTTTTGGCCATCGCTTCAACCAGGTCGGTCTGGCGAGCCAGGAAAGCTGGCAGTTGAATCACATCAACCACGTCAGCCACAGGCTGTGCCTGGTGAGCTTCATGCACGTCGGTAATGATTTTCACGCCGAAGGTCTGCTTCAGCTCCTGGAAAATCTTCATGCCCTCTTCCAGGCCCGGGCCACGGTAGGAATGAATGGATGAACGGTTAGCTTTATCAAAAGAGGCTTTGAACACGTACGGGATACCCAGCTTTTGGGTCACGGTCACGTAGTGTTCGCAGATGCGCATCGCCAGGTCGCGGGACTCCAGCACGTTCATGCCGCCAAACAGCACAAACGGCAGGTCGTTTGCGACGTTGATATCGCCAATGTTAACCACTTTTTGTTTCATATGTTCGCCTTATCAGGTGTGAACTTAATGCAGGGTAATCTGCTTGTGCGCAATCGAATTGATTTGCGCCTTAATCATTTCGCTAATTGGATCTTCCGGGCACTGCTCAACAAAATAGCTCAAGTCGTTGAGCGCCACGTGCTCGCAGTCCAGCTGCGCATAAATCAGGCCGCGGTCGCGAATTTCGTACGGATCTTCCGGATTAAACTGCAGCAGTACTTCGCTGGCGCGCAGCGCCATCTCCATCTGCCGCTCCTCCATCAGCGCGGACTTGAGCGTATCCAGCAGCTTGCGGATCACCTCCGCGTTGTCGGACTCGTCAAGATCTTCGTCGAACAGCTCCGCCGTCGGGTTAATATTGCCCTTGATCCACACTTCCAGCGTGTGCTCATCCAGCGTATCGCCGTTAAACGGATTGATAAGCCACATTTCGCCGTCCATCCAGTCGGCACGCAGAATAAGCTGCGTCGGGAAAATCACCGGCATCAGCGGAATATCAAGCTGCTCGGCAAGCCACAGCAAAATTGCCCCAAGGGAAACCGCGCTCCCCTGACGACTTTTTAAAACGTTGTCCAGCCACAGGGCGTCGGACAGGCGATACACGCCGCCTGAGTCCTTAAAGCCCCATTCGCCGTAAAAGAGTTCCAGCAGTTTTTCCAGCTGCAGGTCGGGATGTGTCCCCAGGCAAATCTCTTCTTTTGCCAGCTTCACCAGTTCCCCGAGCTGTGCTTTCACTTCTGCGGTCGGGAAATCATCCCGAATCAGCTGCGAGACCAAAATCATGCCCTCGCAGAGCGGTGCCTGATTAAATTCGAAATCGGCTAACGACTTCATACTTACCCCAATATCGGTATTTTAGTGGTGGCGAGTTTTATGATGATGTAAAGCACCACCAGCCCCAGCAGAAAAGCAAACCAACGAACCTGCTGGCTGCGCGGACGTTTTCCCAGCGCGATAAAACCTAAAGCGATATAGATAATAACGCCAAACAGCTTTTCAGTCAGCCACGTTCCCTGCGGCGTAAAAGGATAGAAATGCGTAACCATAACCAGCGCAAAACCGCTGATCAATAACAGCGTATCATTAACGTGCGGTACGATGCGCACCCAGCGCTTGCCGGACATCACAGACCCGCGATATTGCCACCAGTAGCGTAAAACAAACAGGCTGATTGAAATAACGACGGTGAAAATATGCAGATATTTAAGTGAAAAATAAGTCGCCAAAATGTCTGTTCCTTAATAAGTCAAAGATAGCGTCCTGACGTCAGGCGATCGTTATCGCCATAATCTTTGTAGGTTGCAACCTCGGTGAAACCGGCATCCCGTAGCAAACGCTGCACGCTTTCGCCCTGCGTCCAGCCGTGCTCCAGCACCAGCCAGCCGCCGGGTTCAAGAAAACGGCGTGAATCGTTAACCAGGGTTTCTAAATCGGCCAGACCATGATTCTCCGCTACCAGCGCGCTTTTCGGTTCAAAGCGAACGTCACCTTCACTGAGGTGCGGATCGGCTTCGTCGATATACGGCGGATTACTGACAATCAGCGCAAAGCGCTGGGCATCAAGGGCGTTAAACCAGTGGCTTTGCAACACCCTGACGTTGGTTATGCCCAGGTTTTCTGCGTTCGTTTTCGCCAGCGCCACGGCTTCCGGCACCACGTCCAGCGCGGTGACGTCGCAGTCAGGACGTTCGCTGGCCAGCGCCAGAGCGATAGCGCCCGTCCCGGTGCCAAGATCTAACATTGCGCACGGGGTTTTCGGCAGCTTAGTTAACGCATGTTCGACGAGGCATTCGGTATCAGGACGAGGAATCAGCGTCACCGGAGAAACGCGCAGCGGCAGCGACCAGAACTCACGTTCGCCCACAAGGTGTGCAATCGGTTCACCGCGCTCCCGGCGAGCCAGAAGCCCATCAAGCTCGGCTTGCTGGGCTGGCGTCAGCGAGATTTCACCAAAAGCGAGAATAAACGTGCGGGATTTGCCGGTGACAAATCCCAATAAAATCTCCGCATCTCGCTTTGGGCTTTCGCTTTGCGCCAGGCGCTGAACGGCCTGGCGAAGCCATGACTGAAACTCCATTAATCCTGCTCGGACAGCGCCGCGAGCTGATCGGCCTGGAACTCCTGCACAATCGGCTCGATCAGGGCGTCGATTTTCCCTTCCATCACTTCATCCAGACGGTAAAGCGTCAGGTTGATGCGGTGATCGGTCACGCGCCCCTGCGGGAAGTTGTAGGTACGGTTGCGGTCAGAGCGGTCGCCGGAGCCGAGCAGGTTACGGCGAGTGGAAGCCTCTTCCTGCTGACGTTTGGCGACTTCGGCGGCGCGAATTCGCGCCCCCAGCACGGAAAGCGCTTTAGCTTTGTTTTTATGCTGGGAACGTTCGTCCTGGCACTCCACCACAATGCCGGTTGGCAAGTGAGTAATACGGATTGCGGAGTCGGTGGTGTTAACGTGCTGCCCGCCCGCCCCAGAGGAACGGAAGGTATCGATGCGCAGGTCCGCCGGGTTAATGTCCGGCAGTTCCGCCTCTGGAATTTCCGGCATCACCGCCACGGTACACGCGGAAGTATGAATACGCCCCTGGGATTCCGTGGCCGGAACACGCTGCACGCGGTGGCCGCCGGATTCAAATTTCAGGCGGCCATAGACACCCTCGCCGCTGATTTTTGCGATCACTTCTTTGAAGCCGCCGTGCTCGCCTTCGTTGGCGCTGATGATTTCAATCCGCCAGCGGCGGGCTTCGGCATAGCGGCTGTACATGCGGAACAGATCGCCGGCAAACAGCGCAGCTTCGTCCCCGCCGGTGCCGGCACGAACTTCGACAAACGCATTGCGCTCATCGTCGGGATCTTTTGGCAGCAGCAGAACCTGAAGCTGCTGCTCCAGCTCTTCGCTGCTGGCTTTGGCTTCGGCCAGCTCTTCCTGCGCCATTTCGCGCATTTCCGGATCGCCGAGCATACTTTCTGCGGTCTCAATGTCTTCCTGTACCTGACGCCATTGCAGGAAACAGCGCGATACATCGCTTAACTGGGCATACTCACGAGACAGGGCGCGGAAACGGTCCTGATCGGCAATGGTCGAGGCATCGCCTAGCAGGGCCTGAACTTCTTCATGGCGCTCCTGCAAGGCTTCCAGTTTGGCAACAATAGAAGGCTTCATGGGCGGTGGTTCACCTTGTAATAAGAGTTGTGTGTGCTAATCCAGCCCGAGGCTGTTACGCAGGATTTGCAGGCGTTCGTCGTCCCCGTCACGGGCAGCCTGCGTGAGCGATTTGGTTGGGGCATGAATCAGGCGATTGGTCAGTTTCCAGGCCAGATCCTGCAGTACGGATTCCGCGTCGCCGCCCTGTTGTAGGGCAGCCAGCGCTTTGGCAGCCAGGTCGTCTCTCACCTGCTCTGCCTGACTACGGTATTCACGAATGGTCTCGGAGGCGCTTTGCGCGCGCAGCCAGGCCATAAATTCACTGCATTCCTGCGCCACGATAGTTTCAGCCTCAACCGCCGCCGCTTTGCGCTGCGCAAGGTTGCTCTGAATAATGGCCTGCAGGTCGTCCACGCTGTAAAGGTAGGCGTTCGCCAGCTTACCGACTTCGGGTTCGACGTCACGCGGTACGGCGATGTCTACCAGCAGCATCGGCTGGTTACGACGGGCTTTAAGCGCGCGTTCCATCATCCCCTTGCCGATGATAGGCAGCGGGCTGGCGGTAGAACTGATGATGATATCGGCATCCGCCAGACGTTCGTCAATTTCACTCAGGCTAATCACTTCCGCGCCGACCTCATCGGCCAGCACCTGAGCGCGTTCTCGGGTACGGTTGGCGATAATCATCTTCTCAACTTTATGCTCGCGCAGATGGCGGGCAACCAGTTCGATAGTCTCCCCGGCACCGACCAGCAGGACCGTTACCGAGGAGAGCGATTCAAAGATTTGCCGTGCCAGGGTGCAGGCGGCAAACGCGACGGAAACGGCGCTGGCGCCAATGTCGGTTTCGGTGCGCACGCGCTTGGCAACGGAGAAGGACTTCTGGAACATGCGCTCCAGCTCGCTGGAAAGCGAATGGCCTTTTTGGGAGTCGGCAAAGGCTTTTTTTACCTGCCCGAGGATCTGCGGTTCGCCCAGCACCAGTGAATCCAGGCCACTGGCCACGCGCATCAGATGGCTGACGGCGTCGTTATCGTGGTGCCAGTAAAGGCTTTTACGCACTTCCTCTTCGTTGAGGTTGTGGTAATCACACAGCCAGCGCACCAGCCCTTCGTGCAGGTTTTCCTGTTGCTCAACGCTCAGATATAACTCGGTTCTGTTGCAGGTCGACAGCACCACTCCGCCCTGAACCATAGGCTGTTCCAGCAAACTGCCCAACGCCTGGTCGAGCGTGTCTGGCGAAAACGTTACACGTTCTCGCAGCGATACCGGCGCGGTTTTGTGGTTAATTCCTAACGCTAACAGGGTCATGGAGCGGTCTGAGTAATACCGATGTTGATAAGGATTTCTGGTCGCATCATACAGGATGAGCCGAATCAATAAAAGAGAGCTTCTCCCTGTGGAGTAAGTGGATGATTTATGATTTAAGACAACATGACCGTAGACGCCCTGCCGCCCGCCCGCTAGCATGAACGGTTGACCACAAAAATGAATTTAAGGATTTGCTGCCGCCATGTTGATGCCAAAAGCCCGCCTGATGCGCCTTCTGCCCCTTGCCAGCCTCGTGCTGGCCGCCTGTTCAGTCACCCAACCGAGCGGCCCGGGCAAAAGTCCTGACTCGCCGCAGTGGTTAGAACACCAGCAACAAGTGCAAAAAATCACCCAATATCAGACGCGTGGCGCTTTTGCTTATCTCTCCGATAGCCAAAAGGTATATGCCCGCTTTAACTGGCAGCAAACTGCCCCTGACCGTTACCGCCTGCTGCTGACCAACCCGCTCGGCAGCACCGAGCTTGAGCTTAATGCTCAGCCGGATCGGGTTCAGTTAACCGACCGCGACGGCAAGCGCTACACCGCCACAGATGCGGAAGAGATGATCGGCAAGCTGACCGGGATGCCTATTCCGTTGAACAGCCTGCGCCAGTGGATGCTCGGCCTGCCGGGCGACTCCACGGACTACAAGCTGGACGACCAGTACCGCCTGCGCGAAGTAAACTACACCCAGGGCGGCAAAACCTGGAAAGTGGTGTACAGCGATTACGACAGCAAAACCCAACCTTCTCTGCCGTCCAACATGGAATTGCGCGAAGGCGACCAGCGTATCAAGCTGAAAATGGACAGCTGGACGGTGAAATAATGATTTCCCGCTGGCCTGCCCCTGCAAAACTGAACCTGTTTCTGTACATCACCGGCCGCCGTGCCGACGGTTATCACAACCTGCAGACCCTGTTTCAGTTTCTTGATTATGGCGATACGCTCACCATCGAACCGCGTTCCGACGGCGTCATTCGGCTGGTAACGCCGATTGACGGCGTGCCTGATGAAGAAAACCTGATTGTGCGCGCCGCCCGTATGCTGATGGAATTCGCGGCAGAAAAAGGCACCCTGCCCGCGGGCGCAGGCGCCGATCTCGGCGTTGAGAAGCAGCTTCCAATGGGCGGCGGGCTGGGCGGCGGCTCCTCCAACGCGGCTACCGTACTGGTGGCACTGAACCAGCTCTGGAAAACCGGCTGCAGCGAAGACGAACTGGCCGCGCTGGGCATTCGCCTTGGTGCCGACGTGCCGGTATTTGTCAGGGGCCACGCCGCCTTTGCTGAAGGCGTCGGTGAAATCCTGACGCCGGTCGAACCTGAAGAAAAATGGTACCTGGTTGCTCATCCGGGCGTCAGTATTCCAACGCCGATCATTTTTGGCGATCCTGACCTCCCGCGCGAAACCCCGGTCAGGTCAATTACGACGTTGCTAAAATGTGAATTTGTCAACGATTGTGAGGTTATCGCAAGAAAACGTTTTCGCGAGGTTGATGCCGCGCTTTCCTGGCTGTTAGAATACGCGCCGTCGCGCCTGACCGGCACCGGCGCTTGTGTGTTTGCTGAATTTAACACCGAGCACGCCGCCCGGCAGGTGCTTGAGCAAGCCCCGGAATGGCTGCATGGGTTTGTTGCGCGAGGCGTTAATAGATCTCCGCTGCATCAGGCCATATCCGGGCAAGCTGGGCATTGGTGACAACGTCACCTCGTTTCAGACGTTGCATCGTGCTCTTTAATACACCGCCTGGATGGGGGCTACCCCGCCCGCACATTATGCGGTAGCAACCATCCGCCACTGGACGCATGCCTGAGGTTCTTCTCGTGCCTGATATGAAGCTTTTTGCTGGTAACGCCACCCCGGAACTAGCACAACGTATTGCCAACCGCCTGTACACCTCCCTTGGTGACGCCGCCGTCGGTCGCTTTAGCGACGGTGAAGTAAGCGTACAAATCAACGAAAATGTACGCGGTGGTGATATTTTCATCATCCAGTCCACCTGTGCCCCAACGAACGACAACCTGATGGAGTTGGTTGTTATGGTTGATGCCCTGCGCCGCGCTTCTGCAGGTCGTATCACCGCTGTTATCCCTTACTTTGGCTACGCTCGTCAGGACCGCCGTGTGCGCTCCGCTCGTGTACCCATCACTGCGAAAGTCGTTGCTGACTTCCTCTCAAGCGTAGGGGTTGACCGTGTTCTCACCGTGGACCTGCACGCTGAACAAATCCAGGGCTTCTTTGACGTCCCGGTAGACAACGTCTTCGGTAGCCCAATTCTGCTGGAAGATATGCTGCAAATCGGCCTGGAAAACCCAATCGTGGTTTCCCCGGACATCGGCGGCGTGGTACGTGCCCGTGCTATCGCTAAGCTGCTGAACGACACCGATATGGCTATCATCGACAAGCGCCGTCCGCGCGCTAACGTTTCCCAGGTTATGCATATCATCGGTGACGTGTCCGGCCGTGATTGCGTACTGGTTGACGACATGATTGATACTGGCGGCACCCTGTGTAAAGCAGCTGAAGCGCTGAAAGAACGCGGCGCTAAACGCGTATTCGCCTATGCCACTCACCCTATCTTCTCCGGTAACGCGGTTCACAACCTGCGCAACTCGGTGATCGACGAAGTGATTGTCTGCGATACCATCCCGCTGTCTGACGAAATCAAAGCTCTGCCAAACGTCCGTACCCTGACCCTGTCCGGTATGCTGGCAGAAGCCATTCGTCGTATCAGTAACGAAGAATCTATCTCTGCGATGTTCGAGCACTGATAGACGTTGCTTTTAAAACCCGCTGCGGCGGGTTTTTTCGTTTTTGAACTACTCTTTTTCAATGCCTCCTTCACCTGCCTGAACGACAGATGATGCGCTCACGGATGGAATCACAAGTGAAAACCGTATCTTCTTCTCACGTAATGCCATTCCGCGCCCTGATTGATGCCTGCTGGCGCGAAAAGTACACCCTGTCCCGCTTTAGCCGGGACGCCATCGCCGGTGTGACCGTCGGGATCATCGCTATTCCTCTGGCTATGGCGCTGGCCATCGGCAGCGGCGTTGCGCCGCAGTACGGTTTGTATACTGCCGCCGTGGCCGGGATTGTCATCGCCCTTAGCGGCGGCTCGCGCTTCAGCGTCTCCGGCCCGACAGCGGCTTTCGTGGTGATCCTCTACCCCGTCGCGCAACAATTCGGGCTTGCTGGCCTGCTGGTTGCCACGCTGATGTCCGGGATATTCCTGATCCTGTTTGGGCTGGCACGCTTTGGGCGGCTTATCGAATACATTCCGCTGTCGGTGACGTTGGGCTTTACCTCCGGGATAGGCATCACCATTGCGACGATGCAGGTGAAAGACTTTTTCGGCCTTACGCTGGAGCACGTGCCGGAACACTACCTGAATAAAGTGGCCGCGCTGGCGATGGCGCTGCCCACGCTGAATATGGGCGACGCTGCGATCGGCATCGTGACGCTGGCGGTGCTGATTCTCTGGCCGCGCCTGGGGCTTCGCCTGCCGGGGCATCTGCCTGCGCTGCTGGCGGGCTGCGCCGTGATGGCGATGGTGACTTTGCTTGGTGGTGAAGTTGCGACGATTGGCTCCCGGTTCCACTACGTGCTTGCCGACGGCACCCAGGGCAACGGCATTCCCCAACTGCTGCCTCAGCTAACGCTCCCGTGGGCGATGCCAAATTCGGACTTTACGCTTAGCTGGGACTCACTCAGCGCCCTGCTACCTGCGGCGTTCTCTATGGCCATGCTGGGTGCCATCGAATCCCTGCTTTGTGCGGTGGTGCTGGACGGCATGACCGGCACCAAACATAACGCCAATAGCGAGCTGGTCGGCCAGGGGCTGGGAAATATTATTGCCCCGTTCTTCGGCGGAATTACCGCCACCGCGGCCATTGCTCGCTCAGCCGCCAACGTGCGTGCCGGGGCAACTTCGCCTGTGGCCGCCATTATTCACTCGCTGCTGGTGATCCTGGCCCTGCTGGCGCTCGCCCCTCTGCTTTCCTGGCTGCCTCTCTCGGCGATGGCGGCCCTGCTGCTGATGGTGGCGTGGAACATGAGCGAGGCGCATAAAGTCGTCAACCTGCTGCGCCGGGCGCCGAAAGACGACATCATCGTGATGCTGATCTGCATGTCGCTGACCGTGCTGTTTGACATGGTGATTGCCATCAGCGTCGGCATTGTGCTGGCGTCGCTGCTTTTCATGCGACGCGTGGCTCGAATGACCCGCCTCGCGCCGCTTAGCAATGTGAATGTGCCTGAGGATGTGCTGGCGCTGCGCGTCACGGGGCCGCTGTTCTTTGCCGCTGCCGAAGGATTGTTCATTCAGCTGGCCCAGCAGGTGCCGGGGCATCGGGTGGTTATTCTGCAATGGGATGCGGTTCCGGTGCTGGACGCAGGGGGTCTGGATGCCTTCCAGCGCTTTGTAGAGAAAATGCCGGAAGGCTGCGAACTACGGGTGACGAACCTTGAATTCCAGCCGCTGCGCACGCTCGCGCGGGCTGGCGTGAAACCGATTCCCGGCCGCCTTGCGTTCTTCCCGGACGTTCAGGCCGCACTGGCCGCCAATTAGCGGCCAGGTTCACTCTTACTCCTGCCCGGCTTCGCGTCGCCGCCGGGCGCTCACGCTTTCACGGTTCACGCCCCAATTGTCGGTTTCAACCTCGTCGATAACCACAAAGGTGTCGGCGGGCTTTTTGTTTAATACCTGCTCCAGCAGGTCGGTGACGCCCTCAATCAGCGCCAGCTTTTGCTCTGCGCTGACCCCTTCCCGGGTGACGCGAATATTAATGTATGGCATAGCGGCTCTCCTGTTACCAAACCCCGGCGGTGCTGCCGCCGTCCACGGCCATGACCGTGCCGCTGACGAACTGTGAATCCGTCAGATACAGCACGGCGTTTACCACATCCTGCACGGTGCCTGTCTTCCCGCTCGGCGACAGCGTGCTGAGAAAACCTATTGAGCCTGAATAGTCCGCGTGCAGTGGCGTTTCGATAATGCCAGGCGCAACGGCGTTAACCCGCACATTATCCGCCGCCAGCTCTAAAGCCAGCGCCCTGGTCGCCTGATTCAGACCGCCCTTCACCATCACCGGCAACAAGGCAGGCACCTTGACGTTAGGCTGCATGGCCACGCTCGCCGTGATGTTCACAATGTGCCCCGACTTGTTTTTGCTCATATGGCTGGCGGCCTGCTGGGACGGGAACAGAAACCCTTTCAGGTTGGTGTTAATCAACGCGTCGATATCCTGCTCGCTGTAGTCGCTCGCCGGTTTCGGGATAAAGATCCCGGCGTTATTGATCAGAATATCCACACGGCAAAAGCGGCGATAGCCTGCTTAAACAGTGCTTCTGCAGTGGTCTTCAGCGCAATATCTCCGGCCACCAGCAGGAAATTCGCCGGGTTACCGAGGCTTGCCGCCGCCGTTTCTAAGCGCTTCAGCGTTCGGCCATTGCCGACAACATTGTAGCCGCGAGCCAGGTAAGCCTGCGCGATAGCCAGGCCGATGCCGCTTGAGGCGCCGGTCACAATAACGGTTGGGGTTGAGTTCATGATTTGCTCCTGTGGGTGAATGTGGAGCTCACTATACTTATGACACAATGACCGATAAATTAGCCATCCGTAACATGACAAGATACCTCATGTAATAAATAGAAAGAGAACATCGGAATGAAACGCCACTTCGAAGAGATGCAGATCGGCACGCTGGAGCTGTTTTGCCAGGCCGCGGAACAGCTGAGCTTCAGCGCGGCGGCCAATTTTATGGGGATCACGCCCGCGGCGGTCAGCCGCTCTATCGCCCGCCTGGAAGAGCGCTTAGGCGTGCGCCTGTTCGTGCGTACAACCCGCCAGATCAGGCTGACAGAAAGCGGGGAGCGCTATTTCCGCCAGTGCCAGCAGGCGCTGCAGCAGCTCAGAGAGGCGGAGCGGGAAGTCACCGGCGCACAGAGAGAACCCGCTGGCGTGCTGCGAATTAGCCTCCCTACCCCGTATGCACATCATCGAGTGCTGCCGCTGCTGCCGGAATTCAGGCAGCTTTACCCCCGCGTCTCGGTGCAGGTTCACATCAGCAACCGCAACATCGACTTTGCCGATGAAAGTTACGACATTGCCATTCGCGGCCGCTCACCTCAGGACTCATCGCTTATTGCCCGCAAGCTCGAAGACGCGGAGCTTATCACCGTGGCTTCTCCGGTCTATTTAGCCCGGGCGGGAATACCCCAAACGCTGGGCGACTTAAATCACCACGAGTGCATCCAGTTTGAGCTGCCGAGCACCGGGCGAAAAGTCCCCTGGACGTTCAGCGTCGACGGCAAAGATACCGACATTTTTACCCGCGGCGGCTTTACCTGCGCGGAAGATGTGTTGGGAATAGTGGCGCTTGCCAGAAGCGGAGCGGGCCTGATTCAGACCTACCGGTTTATTCTGGAGCAGGATGTGGCCGACGGAACGCTGGTTGAGGTGCTGCCGGAGTACGGCGGCACCTCACGACCGTTTATTTTACTTTATCCTCACGCTCGCCATCTCTCTTTACGCGTCAGGAGCCTGGTTGATTTCTTAGTCCAGCGGCTTGGAACATAGCGCCAATCGCCCTCTGCAGCCAGGCCAGCACCTCCGGCGTCATCCAGGTGCCTTTGGCAAGCTCTGGCTCGTTCGCCATTGCGGTGCGGAATTTTTGCTGCGTCTGCACAGACGGCCCGGCAAACGACTGAAACAGTTCCAGCCAGCGACGTGCTAGCTGCTGCGCCTGCTCTGATTCAGCCTGCACGCCTTCCGCATTGGCCTTACGCACCGCGGCCACCAGCGGCGGCCACTCCTGCATACGGTCGAAATAGTGGCGGCTGGTGAAAGCAAACTCCTCATCGTTGAGGTAGCGCCGGTAAATGTTCAGCTTGCTGTGGCCGAATGCGTGCGTTACGTATTCGGTCAGCGCCGGCGAAATCCCGGTCTGGCGGGCCATGTCCGGCTCAGCCTGATGCATTTTGTTCAGGCGAACCAGAAAATCCGGCTCACCCGCCGTGTCACGCTCCAGGATTTCCATCCAGTGCGCCGCCAGCCGCTGGGCGCGCTCATCCGCCGGTGGAACGCCCTGGGCATGAAGCACGGCCACCTCGTCGACCAGTTGTTTCCATTCCCCGTCACGGCGGCTATCAGCCTGCGCAAAAGGCAGGCGCTCTAACTCTTCTTTTGAAAAATAGCGATCGTACATCGTCATTAACTCCAGCGTAGTCAGCCATTCCTCGAGGTCAGGTTCTGCGCCGCTGCGCAGAGTTTCACGTAGCGTAACCAGCCGCTGGCGCAGCACGGCGATTTCAGCCAGCTGGCCATCCAGCACGGAGATCTGCGAATCCAGGATCTCCTGGAGCGACAGCGCCTGACGCTCGAGACAGTCGCGCACCTCACCCAGGCTCATTCCCATCCGGCTCAACGCCTGAATATGATGCAGCCGGGCGATATCCAGCCGGTTATACAGCCGATAACCCGCGGCGGTGCGGGCAGAAGGCAGCAACAGGCCTATAGCTTCATAGTGGTGTAGCGTCCGTACCGTGATCCCGGCACGCTTTGCCAGTTCACCTACTTTGAACAACATGTCCTGCTCCTTTTGGCTTCTGCTGAGAGGGAGTGTGCAGCCTCACGTAACGTGAGGGTCAATCCGTTAAGCATAAAAAAAACGGCCCCTGAAAAGGAGCCGTTTCTCAAAATCTGCTAAATATTAGCTGTGGCGATGATGTTCATCCCGGCGGCAGCGTTTATCGTAATGGCGAACCCACCAGTAACGGTCACAGACCTGTTCACGTCCGCCAATACGCGCCCCGGCAAGCCAAAGTACGGCCCCAACGAAGATGCTCAGCACGGCACCGTGGGCGAAAAACTGCGGCAGGTTTAGCTGCGGGAGCTGGTTCAGAATTGAATAGCCCACGCCGACCACCATCACAACCAGTCCCAATCCCATGAGGACATTACCGAGTAACGAAGCGTTTCTGCGTTTCATATGTCACCTCCGCACTATTACGGGTCGGTGGGGAACATCCCCTATCCTTGTGACTAAAGTATAGACAATGCCCCTAAAGAGCGTGTGCGTGAGCGATCACAATTACGAATGAAAGACCTACAAAAGTTTACAAATAAGCGTCTGAGTTACTTGAAATTCTAATGGTTCAGATCCTCAACTATTCAAGAATGTGTCGGCGGGGGGATTGCGCTTTGTCAACGTCGCCCTCGCGCAGTAAACTACGCGGCTGTGAACGGTTTTCAGGAATTTAAACGTGAGCATTAAATTAATTGTCGGCCTGGCCAACCCAGGCGCTGAATATGCAGCGACCCGCCATAATGCCGGGGCCTGGTATGTGGATTTACTGGCCGAGCGCCACAATCAGTCGCTGAAAGAAGAAGCGAAATTCTTTGGCTATACCGCCCGCATTAATCTGGGTGGAGAAGACGTTCGCCTGCTGGTTCCGACCACGTTTATGAACCTCAGCGGGAAAGCGGTTGCCGCCATGGCCACCTTCTTCCGCATCGCCCCGGACGAAATTCTGGTGGCGCACGATGAACTGGATCTCCCTCCGGGCGTGGCGAAATTCAAGCTGGGTGGCGGCCACGGCGGGCACAACGGCCTGAAGGACATTATCAGTAAACTCGGCAATAACCCGAACTTTCACCGGTTACGCGTGGGGATTGGCCATCCGGGCGATAAAAACAAAGTTGTCGGCTTTGTGCTCGGCAAACCGCCGGTCAGCGAACAGAAGCTTATCGACGACGCAGTAGACGAAGCGGCGCGCTGCACCGAAGTCTGGCTGAAAGAGGGTCTGACTAAGGCAACTAATCGTCTGCACGCCTTTAAAGCACAATAAACCGGCCTTCCCCGCACCGGGAAAGGATTTCCACGCCCGCTGGCGGCGGTTTCAGTGTATAATGCGCAAAGTTATCTACATTTTTTCAATGAAAACAATTAAATTCATTGATAATCAAGCAATTAAGGTGATTTAAACCATGGGATTCAAATGCGGTATCGTCGGCTTGCCGAACGTGGGCAAATCCACGCTGTTCAACGCCCTGACCAAAGCAGGTATCGAAGCGGCTAACTTCCCGTTCTGTACTATCGAGCCGAACACGGGTGTGGTGCCAATGCCGGACCCGCGTCTGGACAAGCTGGCCGAAATCGTTAAACCCCAGCGTATTCTGCCGACCACCATGGAATTCGTGGACATCGCAGGCCTGGTGAAAGGCGCGTCTAAAGGTGAAGGCCTGGGCAACCAGTTCCTGACCAACATCCGTGAAACCGAAGCTATCGGCCACGTGGTGCGCTGCTTTGAAAACGACAACATCATCCACGTAAACAATAAAGTGGATCCGGCTGACGACATTGAAGTTATCAATACCGAGCTGGCGCTGTCTGACCTGGACACCTGCGAGCGCGCTATTCACCGCGTGCAGAAGAAAGCCAAAGGCGGCGACAAAGACGCTAAAGCCGAGCTGGCGGCGCTGGAAAAATGCCTGCCACAGCTGGAAAACGCCGGTATGTTGCGCGCGCTGAAAAATCTGACCGAAGAAGATAAGGCGGCGATCAAATACCTGAGCTTCCTGACCCTGAAGCCAACCATGTACATCGCCAACGTTAACGAAGACGGTTTTGAAAACAACCCGTACCTCGATAAAGTCCGCGAAATTGCCGCTGGTGAAGGTTCCGTCGTGGTTGCCGTCTGCGCCGCGGTTGAATCCGACATCGCCGAGCTGGACGATGCCGACCGCGAAGAGTTCATGGCCGAGCTGGGTCTGGAAGAGCCGGGCCTGAACCGCGTGATCCGCGCTGGCTACGAGCTGCTGAGCCTGCAGACCTATTTCACCGCTGGCGTGAAAGAAGTGCGCGCGTGGACCATCCCTGTCGGCGCGACTGCTCCACAGGCGGCGGGTAAAATCCACACCGACTTCGAAAAAGGCTTCATCCGCGCGCAAACCATCGCCTATGAAGACTTTATCACCTACAAAGGCGAGCAAGGCGCAAAAGAAGCCGGCAAAATGCGCGCCGAAGGTAAAGACTACATCGTGAAAGACGGCGACGTGATGAACTTCCTGTTCAACGTCTAACCCCTTCCCTTCGGGTATAAAAAATCCACGCTCAGGCGTGGATTTTTTTTAAACACAGAAAAATCAGCGAGCAGCGCTATTCGGGTAAACCGTCACAGCTGGTAGAACACGTTTATCGAGGCGATGCAGGCCATAATAGAGAATCGCCGTACCAAACCAGCCAATGATCCACGACACATCGTTGCCGTCGAATAGCCACGTCAGCGAGCCGTGGAAAAGCGGGTTCTCAATAAACGGCAGCTGAATCAGCACCCCGACGATATAAACCCCTATGCCAAACAGGTTCCAGCGGCCATAGCGCTTATCGGCATCAAACAGCGCGGGAATATCTACGGCTCGGGACGAAATAAAGAAGTAATCGGTCAGGCTAATGGCGCTCCACGGCACAAAGAAGGCCAGCAAGAACAGCAGGAAATGAGTGAAGTGTTTCAGGAATGCGGGTTCACTCAGCAGCGCAATGATGCATGAAGCCGCCACCATCAGCACCACAAACAGAATGCGGTTCTTCTGGCTCAGGGTCACCTGCTTGCGGAACCCTGACACAATGGTGGTCAGCGACATAAAGCTGCCGTAGGCATTCAGCGTGGTAAAAGTAATTTTGCCGAAGCAGATAGCAAAATAAATCAGCATCGCCATGGTTTCGGTTTTGCCCAGCCCCACAATGTAGCCGACTTCGTGTCCGGAAAAAGCGCTCCCGGCAATCGCAGCGGTGATAACGCCCAGCGTCATTGAAGCCTGAGTCCCCAGCACGGTGCCGCTGAACACCGAGAAAAACACCTTCGGACCAGACACGTCTCGCGGCAGGTAGCGCGAGTAATCGGAAACATAGGGGCAAAAGGCAATTTGCCAGGAAGAGGACAGCGACACCGCCAGCAAAAACATCGGCATGGAGAAATGGTTATTTTGCACAATGCCCGCGAGATCGGTGTTGAACAGCAGCGACCCAAACAGCCAGGCAAAAGCCAGCACGCCAACAACACTGGCGACCTTGCCAAGCTTATGGATCACGCGATAGCCGAGCACAGCAATGACGATAATAATGGCGCTGAACAGGATCATCCCGCTGACATCGCTGATTGACAGCAAATGCGCCATTGCCTGCCCCGCCAGCACGGTGCCGCTGGCGGAAAAGCCGATATACATGATACACACCAGCACCAGCGGAATCACCGCCCCGTAAACGCCAAACTGCGCCCGGGAGATGATCATCTGCGGCAGGCCAAGGCGCGGCCCCTGTAAAGCATGGAAGGACATTATCGATGCCCCCAGAATCTGCCCCACAAACAGCCCCACCAGCGACCAAACGACGTCACCACCCAGCACAATGGCCAGCGCGCCGGTGACAATCGCGGTGATCTGCAAATTGCCGCCGAACCAAAGGGTGAACTGGCTAAACGCATGCCCGTGACGTTCCCCGTCAGGAATGTAATCAATAGATCGGCTCTCGCTTAGACGTGAGCTCTTTTTGGACTGTTCTTCTGTGGATGAAAAGGAAGACATAACGACCTCGCTGAACCTGATTAAACGCCGGAAAACCCATCGCACATCAAATGATCACTCATGTATATACAAGTAATGCGCGCAAACCACACCCTGCTGATAATGAATTTGCGAACTAAGTTGTAGATTTTATGTAACCAAATTGATGTGTAGATGTACCAATATGAAAAAGTGATGGTGAACAGGCGTGGAAGACCGGCCCAAGGGTTGACGGGAGGGCGAACGTTGAGAAAAGAGGGGAACTAAGGCGTCAGTTAATGCCAAAAGAAACCCACGCTGACGGTGGGTTTCCTACATTACCGCCTGCCATACAGGCTGAACAAAATGGGGATTACAGTCCGGCGGGGCGCGGCACTTCGAAATAGTTACCGTTAATATCCTTCTGGTAATAGCTGCCGTTACGCACGTAATAGCGTTTGCCGTTGTAATCCAGCACGCTGACGCCAGAATTGATGCTGGACGGCGTCTCCACGCGAATGTATTCCGCTCCCTGACGCTGGTAGTAAATTCCGTTGACCACGTAATAGGTCAGGCCGCCTACGATAATGGCCGTGGCAAGCCCAGGCAATACGGTTAAACGCGGTCCGCCATAGAAATAATGCGGCCCCGGATAATAGCGCGGGCCAGACCAGAATCCTGGACCATGACCAAACCAGGGGCCAGGACGCGCCTGCGCCAGGGACGGCACAACAATCAGCGCAGACATAGCCAACACATACAGATACTTTTTCATCTTAAACTCTCCTGACCTGCGGCTGAGCGCGAGCATTCGCCCGCTTTATGTCGATTATAATCCCGCCGTCTCAGGCTTTTCCGTATAGGGAAAGTAAATCCGTGAAATCTCCACAATCCTGCTTCTGGCGTCTTTATTTATCCATAGATGTAAAAAATCCACGCAAAGCGTGGATTTTTTTATCTGCAAGAGCGCTGACGTGAATTTATTCGAAACAAACGTCAGGGTTATCCGCCAGGGAAACAAAGGATTTGCTGTTTTTATCCAGCGTGCGAATTTCACCGCTTTCGATATCATAAACCCAGCCGTGCAGGCGCAGGCCGTTGTTACGCAGCCCTACCGCGACGGAAGGATGCGTTTTAATGTTGTTCAGCTGGGCGATAACGTTTTCTTCTACCATGGCGTTGACCTTATCGGTCTCGTTGTTCCAGGTTTTCTTTTCCACGACCGCTTTTGCCGCATCGGCATAGTGCAGCCAGTGCGCAACGGCCGGCATCGGATCCAGGCACTGGCAGGAGGCGATAGCTTTCATCGCACCGCAGTTAGAGTGCCCGCAAATCACAATATCGGTTACGCCAAGGGCAACAACCGCGTACTCGATGGTTGCCGAAACGCCGCCCGGCTCTGGACCGAAAGAAGGCACGATATTGCCTGCATTACGAATAACGAAGAGCTGCCCTGGTTCCTGCTGTGTTACCAGCTCCGGCACCAGTCGGCTGTCGGAACAGGAAATAAAAAGCGCTTTAGGATTTTGGCTGGACGCCAGGCTGCGAAAGAGCTCTTTGCGCTGCGGGAAAATCTCTTTCTGGAAGTTAAGAAAGCCTTCGATGATATGTTGCATAGCACGTTCTCTTGTTCTGTAGTGACCCCGACATGATAGAGATCACATTGAGTTAGTCCAGCCCCGACTCGCCAAAAGGCCGCTTTTTCTCTGGCGACAAAGCGGAATAAATCCACATTAAACGTGGATTTATTCCCTGCTACCGGCGGCAAATACTTAGCCGCATCGGGCTTTAATCGCCGAGACGTTTTTCTCCAGATTCGCCGGGTCGTATTCCGCCAGCTGAAAATTAAAACCTTGATTCCTTTGTAGATCCAGGCGCTCCGGGCGCAGCATATTCGGGTTACTGTCGACGTCGAACAGCTTAGCAATATGCCCCGGATCGATTCGCCCGTGCGCCATGTTCATAAAATGCGTATTGATATCGTTCAGCGAAACCGGCTGTGCAGCTTTCTTGCTCATCCAGTCGTCAAGACGCAGCGGGCGAGTCGCCCCTTCCCCTAAATCCGACTGATACAGAAACGCATCGCGCCTTGGTTTTGTGCTGGCCGGGAGATCAATCACGTAAGCATGGCCCATGCCTGCGTCATTCACGCGCAAAATAAAGTGTTTGTGGGCGGGTAAATTGGCAAGCTGTTGCTGAAGCTGGGGTAACGACATTGTTCGCCCGTGTTCAAAAGCGTAGCTGAAATGGTCGGTGTCGAGGAAAAGCTTCATCACGTTATTCGCCGTAACGCCGCAAACAGGCTCGTTAATGCGCTTGCTGCTGCCCAGCATCGCCTCAACTTCATGCTTAGGCATCCCCCACTCTCTGGCCGTATTTGAAATATTATCGTCTATCGCTTTCAGCAGCGCCGACGGGCTTTTATGGTGAATAGGTACCGAATTATCATCGCTGTTAAGCAACACGTTGGCCCTCAGGTTTTTGCCGCTTAGCTTCGCGAAATCCTGCACCAACCGTGTGGACGGGTTATTCACGTTGCGGGACGACGATGCCGTGGCTGACGTTCTGGCGGTGCGGCTTGACTGGCCGCTTTGCGCCTGCAGGCGAGGATCGGACTGTGTAGGACGGAAAGTATTAAGGATGTTTCTCATCGGAGGGTATTCCACTCGTTGGGCAATTGAGGCTGAGTGGTAACGCCGGCGAGCCGGTTCCCCGACAGAGGTAAAAAACCCACGCCGCAGCGTGGGTAGCAGGATTATTTCAGATTCAATGGATTGGTTGATTTCAGATTGACATTATCCGCCAGGAGATTGACCTTCTTCGTCTCTTCCTTATCAAACGGGGTGCGTTTCTCATCGGTCAAACGCGCCGCAACGTAAGTCTGAACATATTCGGCGTTATGGGTCGCGCGGCTGGTTTCCACGCTCGCCAGATTGCCCTTTTTGAACGCCAGCGTTGTTTGGGTCGACGTTTCTTCACTAATCACATGATAAGTATAATTTTGTGAGGATTTCAGTCCCGTGAGGTCCAATTTTCCGCCCGGGACCAGCGACTCATGATAGCTGGCCTTGAGGCCCGCCTTTGTGCTCTGAGCCAGCTTGCTCAGGTCACCCCGGGTATCGGTGCTGCCCTGAGTGGTCTGGCTAAAGTCATAGGAAAAACTGTCTTTTTCCTCGGACTTGTAAGGGTTTGAGGCGACGTCCGACTGTTTAAAGGACGCGGTAAAATCAGCCAGCCCGCTCAAGTAAGAGCGTGCTTTATCTTCTGCAGAAACAGTGATGCTTTGCTGTATCCCACTGGTTTTCGATTCGTTAGAGCCATAATCGCTGTTCAGCGCGTGGAAGGCGCTTTTAAACAGGGCAAGCTGGGCTTTGTTCGCATGGCCGCGGGATCCGGCTCCGTCGAGCTGTTTCTCATAGGCGGAAAGCGCCTGGGCCTGCTGACTTTTGCTGCCCAATGTCCCCGCGTTACTGAGGTCGGTCGTCAGGTTAAACGTGGCGTCGCCGTCTTTATAACTGAGCGTGCGCCGAGCGCTGTCGCTCTGGAAACTCAGAGACTGGATTGAGCTGCCGGCCTGGCTGACATCGGTGTTCAGCTCCACGGACTTGAACAGCCTGCTATCAACGTTGAGCAGTCCGCCAATTTTTATCGCCGGTGGCTGCTGCGACAGGCCATCAAGCACGTTCTGGAAGCCATCCGCCAGGCCCGAGATCGCCGCCACGTCATCGTCGGTCAGATCGCCGCCGCTGGTCTGAACTTGCGCGACCAGGCCTTCAGACTGGCGGGATAACGAAATGCTGACCTTTACGCCGCTCTTTGTCTCGATATTCAGCGCGACAGCGCTGTCTTTGTCCTGCACAACGTCGCCCTCTACGGCGGCGGCCGCAGGCGAGGCAACCGCCAGAGAGAAACCTTTCGGATTATCTTTCAGCGCCAGCAGAAGCTCTTTACCCAGCCCCTGGAACGAGACAGAACCCGGCTGCGAAAGGGTTGCCCCCATCAGCGCGGATAAACTGCTGTTGCCTGCGGGCGTATTCGCCCGAAGCTTTTGGGCACCGAACGAGTAAACGGCGCTGATGCTGTCGCTCGCTCCGCTGAGGGTGACGCGCGTTGAGGCCTGGATCGCCGGGGCGGGGACCACCGGAGCTTTAACCTTTGCCGCAATATTTGCCCCCATCGAGGGAACAGAAACGCCAATGCTGCCAATCGGACCTGTCATTTAATTCATCCCATATTGTTGGTCTGCAAAAAATATCGGCCCGGGCGGGGCTAACTTGAGTGCGAAAGCACCCACGGACAAACGTGCCTACCGCAGGGTATAGCCGCCATCGCAATAAATTGTACTGCCTGTAATGTTATGATTATCCAGTAAAAAAAGTGCCGTTGCGGCCTGTTCATCTACGTGTCCTGGGCGACCATTTAACGCCAGACTGTTCCAATATTGGTAGGTCGATTCACGCACTTCGGCCGGTCGGCTACGCCAAAGTTCGCTGTCGGTGGTGCCCGGCGACAGGCAGTTGACCCGCACCGGCTTCAGCTCCACCGCCAGGCCCCGGGCCAGTCCCTCAAGCGCCGCATTGCAGGCGGCATAGGCTGGCGCACCAATGGGGCGGGCAGAAGCGGCACCGGACATCAGCACCACGGCAGAGGAAGTATGCAGATTAGGAAGCGCCTCATAGACGGCCCAATACTGTGACCAGAATTTGGCCTGAAACAGCGCTTCGGACGTGGCGGCATCGCCATCGCGAAAATCGCCAGTTTGATAAGAGGCCGCCGGGGTAAACAACCCAGCCAGCGGCCCGGCATCCGAAAAGAATGCCCGGAGAGACAGGCGGTCGGTCACGTCCACCGTTTTACCTGCGGCATTTTGGCCAAGCTCAGCTAATGCCGCCTGCAGTTTTTCCCCCGATCGTCCGCCGATAAGGACGCTGTCTCCGCGAGACGTCAGCTTTCGGGCAAGCGCCAGCCCGATACCAGAGCTGCCGCCCAAAATAGCATAACGTGCATTGGCCATGATTTTCTCCTCGTGAACTTGCAGGCCAGCATTAAAACCTGAAAGCCCGGAGGCGGATAGCTCAATAGCGGATATGCATTTTCATCGGGTAACTAACGCGTTAGCTGCTTCAACACCTGCGCGAAGTCCGCTTTGATCTCTGCGTCTTTCTCATGCCGCCCTTCTCGTATCACCCATTTCCCGCCGGTCACAACGTCTTTGATTGGGTTAGAAGAGCAGGCAAAAATCCAGCGGTTCAACAGCTCGCTATCTTTCGCTGTCGCCAGGAACGGATCGTCCCCGTCCAGCACCAGCCAGTCGGCCCGCGCCCCTACGGCCAGCTCGCCAATGTTTTTCCCCAGCGCCATGCGCCCGCCGCGCAGCGCCCCCTGATAAAGCACGTTGCCAACATAGGGCTCCGCCTCAAGGTGAAGCAAATTACGGCGGCGGTTATTCAGCCGCTGGCCGTATTCAAACCAGCGTAAATCCTCGCTAACGCTGACGCTGATATGGCTGTCGGAGCCAATGCCCCAGTTGCCGCCCTGCTGCAAAAACGCCTGCCCGGGGAAAATGCCGTCCCCGAGATTCGCTTCGGTGGTCAAACACAACCCGGCAACTGCGCCGGAATCAGCCATAAGTCGCGTTTCGCTTTCGGTGATGTGGGTGGCGTGAATCAGGCACCAGCGATCATCGACGGGCATATTGTCATACAGCCACTCGACGGGACGCAGCCCGGACCAGGCGAGGCAGTCCGCCACCTCTTTCTGCTGCTCGGAAATATGAATATGCACCGGCTGAGGCTGCGGCTGGCTGGACAGCACCAGATGCATTTGTTCCGGCGTCACGGCGCGCAGCGAATGGAAGCACAACCCAGCGCGCTGCATCGGCTCCGGGGCAAGCGCTGTGGCAATGCTGTCATACAATTTCAGGTAGCTGTCGGTGTCGTTAATAAAGCGACGCTGCCCCGACGATGCGGGCTGCCCCCCGAAACCGGAATACGTATATAGCACCGGGAGCAGCGTCAGGCCAATGCCGACGTTTTTTGCAGCCTGAGCCACGCGCAGCGCCAGTTCCGCAGGCTGCGCGTAGGCTTTGCCGTCCACATCGTGATGCAGATAGTGAAACTCGGCCACCGAGGTATAGCCGGCTTTTAACATTTCGATATACAGATAGCTGGCGATGGTTTCCAGCTGTTCCGGGATGATTTTGCCCACCAGGCGATACATTAGATCGCGCCACGTCCAGAAGCTGTCTGCCGGGTCGCCAACGACTTCCGTCAGCCCCGCCATCGCCCGCTGAAAAGCGTGCGAATGCAGGTTCGGCATCCCCGGCACAACAACGCCGTCCAGGCGAATATCGCCTTCATCCGGCACGCTGTCAGCGACCACGGACTGAATGACGCCCTCGGGCGAAACGCCCACTCTGACATTTTCCGCCCAGCCCTGCGGCAGAAGCGCTTTTGCCGCGAAATATACCGCCATATCAGCACCCCGGTTCGATGTTAATCAATTGTATATACATGCATGTATATATACATCCAAATAGGGGTAGAGTAAACTTTAAAGGATACCCGGGCGAGGAATGATGAATGGCACAAAACGACGTTTTTAAAGCAGCGGCAGAGACCGACAATCTGGACCAGCCGGCCCCCTATTATGAAAGGGTCAAAATCATTATTAAGACCAATATTCATAGTGGATTATGGCCAGTAAACTACCGGGTTCCCTCCGAAAGTGAACTGGTGAATCAGTTTGGCTACAGCCGCATGACCATCAACCGCGCCCTGCGTGAACTGACCGCCGAAGGTCTGCTGGTACGTATGCAGGGCATCGGGACTTTCGTCGCCGAAGTGCGCGGGCAGTCCGCGCTGCTCGAAATCAATAATATTGCCGACGAAATTGCCAGCCGCGGCCACCGCCATCACGCCCGCGTGCTGGAGCTAACCCAGGTGTATGCCGACGCGCAGCAGGCCATGGCCTTCAATTTACCCAAGGGCAGCCGCCTGTTCCATTCGCTGATTTGCCACTACGAAAACGGCGTGCCGGTGATGCTGGAAGACCGCCTGGTGAACTCGCTGATCGTGCCGGATTACTTCCAGCAGGATTTCACCCGTATCACGCCCAACGCCTATCTCTCGTCCATCGCGCCCATCGTTGAAGGTGAGCATATTATTGAGGCGGTAAACGTGCCTCGCGAAGAGTGCGCGTATCTGGAAATCGACGAGCACACGCCTTGCCTGCAGGTCAATCGTCGCACCTGGACCGGCCGCCAGAACAAAAAAATCGTCACCAGCGTGCGCCTGGTTTACCCGGGTTCACGCTACCGCCTCGAAGGAAGCATGCACAAATGATCCAGCTTCTGCCCTACGAGCAGTGCCCGGAAATGCTCTGGAAAAACGGCCAGGGCGTGACGCGGGAAATTTATCGTTTCCCGGCGACGGATAACTACGCCTGGCGCATTTCGGTGGCGACCATCCGCCAGGACGGCCCCTTCTCTCTTTTTTCAGGCTATCTGCGCAATATCAGCGTGCTGGAAGGCGAAGGTATGTATCTCACCGTCGACGGCGAACAAAGCCCGCTGATTCCACCGTTCCAGGCCACGGATTTTAGCGGCGACAGCGAAGTCAGCTGTACGATTGTCGGCGGGCCGCTGCTGGACTTTAACGTCATCTATAAAGCAGAGAGCACGCGAGCCACGGTAAGCTGGCTGCGGGAAGGCACCTGGAAACACCAGCAGGGTACACAGCTGCTGTTTAATGCCGGTGACGATCTGGAGGTTGAGGTCAACGGTGAACGCCAGGTATTACAACACTACGACAGCCTGTTGATGAGCGCCCCGGCCACGGTCAGCGTGGTTTCTGCGGCCTCTTCCCTTTTCGCTCGCGTCACCCTTTCGGCATAAAAAAACCGGCAGACTGGCTGCCGGTTTCAGCGTTATCTCACTTCATCGCCCCTTAAACTCGGGCGATTGCTTATTTTTAAACGCCGCCAGCCCCGCCGCCCGGTCTTCGCTGTCGGCAATTAACGCAGAGAGCGATCGCTCGTAGGCCACGCCCGCACTCAGCGGCATTTCGTAGCTGGCCGCCACGGCTTTTTTGATCATCATCGCGGCAAGCGGCGCGGCTTTTGCCACCTGAGTCGCCAGCGCTAAAGCCTGCTCTTCCAGCGAGTCCGTCACGCGGCTGACAAGCCCGGCACGCAGCGCTTCCTGCGCGTCAATTCTTCTGCCGCTTAACAGCATGTCCATCGCCAGCGATTTGCCCACGGCACGCACCAGCCGCTGCGTCCCGCCCGCCCCGGGGATAATCCCGATGTGGCTTTCCGGCAGGCCAAAGACGGCGCTTGAATCGGCGATAATAATGTCGCACAGCAGCGCCAGCTCCAGGCCACCGCCGAGGGCGTAGCCAGACACGGCGGCAATCAGCGGCTTTTCAATGCTCGCCACCTGGTCCCACTTCTCGCTGAATCCGCTGCGCCATAATGTTGTCGCCGAAGCAGACGCCAGCGTGCCGGTATCCGCCCCGGCAGAAAACGCTTTGGGAGAGCCAAGCAAAACGATCGCCCTGACGTCCGGTCGCCCGTCCAGCTCGGTTAAGACGCCGAGCAGCTCATCAAGCATTTCAGCCGTGAGCGCATTGTATTTCTGTGGCCGATTGAGCGTCACCACCGCAACCGCGCCATCAACGTGAGAAAGGATATCACTCATACTTCTCTCCCCCGGTTAGCTGCCTGACGATTTCATCCCGGTGGCGCATTCCGGCTGCGGCGGTCTCTGCGGTCCACGCATAGAAGCCCTCCCCGCTTTTCGCGCCGAGCTTACCGTCGGCCACTTTGGCTTTCAGCCACGCCGGGAGTTCAGCGCTGTTATCCAATTCGGGCAGTAAAATACCGGCCACTTTCTCTACCGTATCCAGCCCGGCAAAATCCATTAGCTTCATCGGCCCCATCGCCGCCCAGCGGGGCGCCAGCGTGCGCTGCACCGCGCGGTCAACATCCTCTACGGAGCCGATTCCGGCATCCACCAGGTAAAGCGCCTCGCGCAGCATCGCGTACTGCAGCCGGTTGATAATAAAACCCGGAATATCCTGGTTGACGACGATAGTCTCTTTCCCCAGGTGCTGGCAGATGTCCCGCACG
This sequence comes from Cedecea sp. AS113, assembly GCF_037152415.1. Taxonomy (NCBI): domain Bacteria; kingdom Pseudomonadati; phylum Pseudomonadota; class Gammaproteobacteria; order Enterobacterales; family Enterobacteriaceae; genus Cedecea; species Cedecea sp. AS113. The sequence goes on along the minus strand of NZ_JBBCMI010000004.1, from coordinate 136,711 downwards.
CGCTGGCAGATGTCATCCCCGGTCGGTGCCCCGCGCACAATCTCGATCATCGGCATGGTATCCGCCGGGTTAAACCAGTGCATACCGATCAGCCGCTGCGGCTGGCTCAAGGCCGAGGCCAGCAGCGTAATAGACACGCTTGAAGTGTTCGTCGTGATAACGCAATGCTCACTCACCAGGCGCTCGACATCCCTCAGCACGCGCTGCTTGAGCGCCACGTCTTCGGCAACGTTCTCGGACACCAGGTCGGCGTCGCTCAGGCAAGTCTCAAAGGAGATGGTGAACTCTACGGCTTCACCAGCGCCGAGCGATGCCACAATAGTCCGCGCTTTATCGAGCGTCGGCTCAGAGCGCGACCACAGGCTAACGCGGTAGCCCGCTCGCGCCATCACCACGGCGATGCGCGCGCCCATCGTTCCGGCCCCGACCACCGCCACTTTATTTATTTGCACCATTTTCGTTCTCCGCCGGTTAAATGACGCCCTGCGCCTTGAGCTGCGTCAGCGTTGCCTCGTCGATAGCCAGTAATTCTCGCAGCACGCTGGCCGTATGCTCACCCAGCCCAGGCGGCATCAGCGCAGGCTCGGCCTGCATGGCGCTCATTTTCACCGGCTGCGGAACAATAGAGATGGTGCCTGCCGTCGGGTGCGTTACCTGCTTAACGAGTTCACGTTCTTTCGCATAGTCGCTGGTCAGAATCTGGTCGAGACGCAGCACGGCAGAAGCAGGGACGCCCGCATGGTCCAGAATGGCCTGAGCATCGTTCACCGTTTTATCCGCCAGCCAGCGCTCAATTTCTTCCCGCAGTGGCCGCTGGTTCGCCAGGCGTAGCGGATCGGTGAGATACAGCGGATCGCTTGCCAGTTCGGGCTTATTCATCGCCGAGCAAAGCTGGCGGAAAAGTTTATCGTTGGCGACGGCAATGACAATGTGGCCATCCTGCGCCGGAAAGCTGTCCATCGGGGCGCTGATCGGGTGCGCGTTGCCCAGCCGCCCGGCGGAAGGCTGCCCGCCGATCCACTGGGTCAGGGAAACCATTTGCATCGTCACCATCGTGTCGAGCATCGACACATCAAGATGCTGCCCTTTGCCGCTTATCCCGCGCTGCAGCAAAGCCGCGAGCACCGCCCAACTGCCGTACAACCCGGCCACAACATCCCCAATGGCATCGCCGACGCGTGTTGGCTCTCCCTCCGCCCAGCCGGTGACCTCCATAATGCCGCCGTAGGCCTGCACGATATGGTCGTAGGCAGCTTTGTGTGCCATCGCCCCGTGCTGCCCAAACCCGGAAATGCTGGCGTAAACCAGCCGCGGGTTGATTTCCTGCAGCGTCGCGTAGTCGATGCCGAGGCGTTTGGTTACGCCCGGACGGAAGTTCTCCACCAGCACATCGACCTGCGCCACCAGTTGCTTGAGAATGGCTAACCCCTCCGGTGCCTTTAAATCCAGAGTGACGCTTTTCTTGCCGTGGTTAAGCTGCATGAAGTAGCTGCTTTCCCCGCCGATGTGCGGGGTGAAGCTACGGGAGTCATCCCCGCTGCCCGGCATCTCAATCTTGATGACTTCCGCCCCGAGATCGTTCAGCAGCGAGGCGCACCACGGGCCGGCCAGCACACGGGATAAATCAAGCACTCTGACGCCTTTCAGCGGTTGCAAAGCTTCACTCATGTTCGGACTCCTCAACCAGGGCGAGCAGCCGTTGGCTCAGCTCACCCTCAGCAATCAAATCGCGCAGGGCGTGCATATCCGGGTAAAGCGCCGTGTCTGTCTCACGGAATAGCACACGGGCGCGCACCATGCTCAGCGTTAACTCCGCGCCAACCGAGGCGCGAAGCGGGCGGTGAAACTCCAGCGCCTGGCTGGCGCACAGCAGCTCGATGGCAACGATATCCACCGCGTTGCTCACCGCCAGCATGGCTTTTCGCGCCGAAGAAACGCCCATGCTGATATGGTCTTCCTGCCCGGCGCAGGTGGTGACGGTATGCACGCTCGACGGAGCTGCCAGGCTGCGGTTATCCCCCGCCAGCGCGGCGGCCACGTAAGGCGGGATCATCATCCCGGAGTTCGCGCCGCTTCTGCCCACCAGGAACGCAGGCAGGCCGCTCAGGTGCACGTTGGTAATACGATCCGACCGCGCCTGGGACGCCGTGCTGACCTGGGCAATGGCAACGGCCAGAGAATCCAGCGCCAGCGCCAGCGGCGCACCGTGCCCGTTGCCACCGGGCAGAATAACCAGCGCATCTTCTTCGATAAGGAAGACCGGGTTATCGGTCACCGAATTGAGTTCGATAGTCACAATCTGACGGCAATGGGCGAGCTGGTCGCGCACCGCGCCGTGAATTTGCGGAATGCAGCGCAGGCTGAGCGCATCCTGCACCCGATGGTCGCGGTAGCGGGCAAAGATCTCGCTGCCGCTCAGTAACCGGCGAAGAATCGCGGCGGTTTTCTGCTGCCCATCGTGCGGACGCAGGGCGTGCAGACGGGCATCATAGCCACGAGTATTGCCCTTCAGCGCCTCAAGGCACATACCGCCGGCCATGTCCGCCACCGGCAGCAGCCGCTCAAAATCATGCACGGCAAGGCACGCCAGGCCGGTGATTTCGTAGGTGCCGCTGATCAGCGCATGGCCTTCGCGCGGGCCTGGCACTCGGGGAGCAATCCCCGCTTTTGCCAAAGCTTCGGCGGACGGCAGAAGCTCGCCCTGATACCAGCACTGCCCCTCGCCAAACAGAGACAGTCCGATATGCGCCGTCGCAATTAAATAGCCGACCGAGCCGCTGGCCGGTGACCATGGCGTCACCTGTCGGTTAAGCATTTCGGCCATGCGTGTCGCCAGCTCGGCGCTGACGCCGCTATATCCCTGCAGCAGCGACTTCAGCATTACCGCCATCATGGCGCGCACTTCACGCACGGACAAATCTGGCCCCATCCCACAGGCGTGGCTGCGCAGCATATTGAGCTGCACGCTGGCGATTTGGTCGGCGGAAAGGCGCTCCGTCACCAGGTCGCCTACCCCGGTAGTCAGGCCGTAGATCACCTGCCCCTCATCTATTGCCCGTCGAATATAGCCGCTGACGTGGTTCATATTCGCCAGGGCTTCGGGGGCCAGTTCGACCGGCGCCCCGTCGGCAATGCGTACCAGCTCGTCAATGGTGGTTTGCGCCCTGCCTAAGGTGACGGTTTCATGGGAACGTGCGGTGGAGCCAGTTTGTCTTGTCATCGTTCGCCCTTACTTGCTCAGACCATGTTTAACCAGCCACTGATGCGCCACGTCATCAATGCTGGCAAATTCCGCAAGCTGCCCGTTCATAGCGATCAGATCCGCGGTGGTTAACTGAGCCGAGACTTTATTCAGCGTGCCCTCAATCGTCGGATTCAGCGTAGTAGTGGCCACAATCGGGACGATATTTTGCGCCGCAAACAGGTTTTTCGGATCGGCCAGCGCCACCAGATGGTCTTTCTGAATTTCAGGCGTGGTGGAGGTTAAATCCGCCGCCTGAATTTGGTTGTTCTTCAGCGCGGTCAGCGTCAGCGGGCCAGCCACGTCCAGCACTTTGAAGCTCTTGAAGTTCAGGCCATACACTTCTTTCAGCCCCGGCACGCCTTCGTGACGCGTTTTCCATTCGGCCGGGCCGCCCAGAATCAGCTCCGCCGCGTGAGGCTTCAGGTCTTCAATGGTTTTGAGGTTGTATTTATCCGCCGTTTTTTTGGTGACGGCGATAACGTCGCTGTTTTGCGCCACGGAGGTATTCAGCATTTTCACTTTGGCCGGCAGCTTCGCCGCCAGCGCGGTCGCCACTTCGTCAGAACTGTGCGCCGTATTCTTGGCATCCAGGTAGCTCAGCAGCGCGCCGCTGTACTCAGGGATAACATTAATGGAGCCGTCCAGCAGGGCCGGAATGTAAACTTCGCGGCTGCCGATGTTGAGCTTCTTCTCCACCGGGATGTTCTGTGCTTCCAGCGCCCCGGCGTAAATCGTCGCCAGCAGCTGGTTTTCCGGGAAGTCAGCCGAGCCAATAATTACCTTCTGCCCCGCATCTGCCGCCCACGCGGAGGAAACAACGGACAGCATCGCGGCACTCAACAGCGTCAAACAACGTTTCTTCATATTCATCGCTTTCACCTTGTGTAATTAACGGGCTCAACATCACTGGGTTTTGATACGTCGGGAAATGCCGTGGGACACCACGTACTTCACCGAAAGGGAAAAGAACACATCTACGAGCAGCGCCAGAATGGCAACGAGCACCGCGCCAGCGGTCATCTGGGCAAAATCGTTCGCCGCACGGCCATCGATAATCAACCGCCCCAGGCCGCCAAGGGAGACGTAGGCCGCGATGGTAGCAGTAGAGATAATCTGCAGCGTGGCGCTGCGAATGCCGGACAGAATCAACGGCGTGGCGCAGGGTAACTCCACCTGAGTCAGCACCTGGAACGGCGTCAGACCGATGCCTTTGGCGGCGTCGTGCACGCTGGGGTCAACGGAGCGAATCCCCGCATGCACGCCCAGCGCTATCGGCGGCAGGGCTAATACCACCAGCACGATGATGCATGGCAGAATAAAGGCCATGTCGGACTTGAAGTAGCCTGCCATCAGAATAACCAGCAGGATAATCAGGCCAAACGACGGCAGGGAGCGCAGCGCGTTGGTGGTGCCAATCAGCAGCGCCTCCCCTTTGCCGGTATGGCCGGTGTAACAGCCCACCGGAAACGCAATGGCTATCGCTATCGCCAGTGCCACCGCGCTGTAGCCGATATGCTGCGCCAGCAGCGGAAGAATACCGTCATCGCCATACCAGTGGCTGAGCGTAAAGAACCAGTCAGACATACTTTATCCCCTTGTTGGCTGCCAGCGGCTTAATGAGCGGGTGACGGCCACAACCACGCAGTCGAGCACGAAAGCCAGCACGATACACAGAACGATGCCGGCAATAATCGGTGTCAGAAACTGCAGCTGAAACCCCTGGGTAAACAGCGACCCGAGCTGCGGGGCACCGATCAGCGCGGCGACGGAAACGATGCTGACGTTAGACACCACGGCAACCCGCATCCCGGAGCCAATCACCGGCACCGCCAGCGGCAAATCAACCTGGAAAAACTGGTGCACCGGTTTGTAGCCGAGGGCAAAGGCGGACTGCCGGGTGTCGGTGGGTACTGAATCCAGCCCGTCGCACACGGTTCTGACCAGCAGCGCAAAGCTATAAATTGTCAGCGCCACCACCACGTTGATCGGGTCGAGGATCTGCGTGCCGAGCAGCGGCGGCAGCAGCACAAACAGCGCCAGAGACGGGATGGTGTACAGCAGCCCGAACAGGTTAAGAATGACGCCCTTCACGCGCGGCATACTGCTCACCAGCCAGCCAGCCGGAATGGCCAGCAGCAGGCCAATCAGGATCGGCGTCACCGAAAGGTAGAGATGCCACAGCAGCAGATGGAAAATTTTGTCGCTCTGCGCCCACAGCCAGTCAAATCTCATACCGCCTCCCGCGCCATCGACTTGCAGGCATCCAGGACGTGATCCAGCCCCAGCGTCCCCAGCACTTCTGCCCGCTCGCCAATCACCACCGCCCGGTGGCACGGCGAGCTGAGCGCTGAGTCAAGCATCTGGCGCAGCGTGCCGGTTTGTGGGAAGAAGGTGGCGCCCAGATTAATATGCTCCGGCACCACGGCCTCAACCTGCTGATGCGTATCAAACCAGCCGCAGGCTTTGCCTTCGCGGGTGACCAGCAGCCAGCGCTGCACCGCAATGTTGCGAGCCATATCAATAGGCGTGCCCACTTCGGCGGTAGGCTCCGTTTGCATTGAGGCCAGCGGCCCGGAATTGTAGAAACTCAGCTTGCGATAGCCGCGGTCGCGGCCAATAAAGTCGGCGACAAAATCACTCTGCGGGGCGTTAAGCAGTTCACCAGGGGATGCCATCTGCCCCAGCTTGCCGCCGGGCTTCAGGACCGCGACCAGATCGCCCAGCTTCATCGCCTCGTCAATATCGTGCGTCACCATAATGATGGTTTTACTCACTTCCTTTTGAATGCGGAGAAACTCCTCCTGCAACTGGTCACGCACCACCGGGTCCACGGCGCTAAAGGGTTCATCCATCAGCATGAACTCCGGGTCAGCGGCCAACGCTCGGGCAACCCCGACACGCTGCTGCTGGCCGCCGGAAAGCTGCCACGGATAGCGTTTGGCCAACTGCGGGGCCAGGCCGACGACTTCCAGCAGTTCCCCCGCTCGCGCACGGGCTTTAGCCTTAGGCATGCCGTTGAGGATCGCGGTGGTAGCAATGTTGTCGATGATGTTTCGATGCGGGAACAGGCCCGCATTCTGAATAACGTAGCCAATACGGCGGCGCAGCTGCACCACGTCCATGGCGGAGGTGGATTCGCCGTTAAGCAGAATGTCGCCGGAAGACGGCTCGATCAGCCGATTGATCATGCGCAGTGACGTTGTTTTCCCACAACCGGAAGGGCCTACCAGCACGGTGATCTTGCCGCCGGGTGCGGTGAGATTCAGTCCATCCACCACGACCGTGCCGTCGTCATAAAACTTGGTCACATTGTTGAAAGTAATCATCGCTACGCCTCATGGTCATCTGGCTGCCGAAGAAATGAACGGCTGCGTAAAAAAGCTATGTATAGCATTGTATGTACAATCTGCAAAGCCTGTGCCATAACAAATACGCAACATTAAAAACAATAAAATTTATTGTTTAAAAACAAATAAATAATGAATTTATTAAATTTTAAGTGTGATCAATCCGTGATTTTTATCAGGATTAAACGGTGCCTTCCGGGGGATTTTCCAGCTATCTGAACTGCTATTTTTGCCCCAAAAAGGATCAATCTCTTTGTAAAGAGCGCCAAAATGGTGCGGAAGAGGTCGAAAAAGAAACGATATATGATGTAACTACTTATCCGTTATTATTTAATGTGTTGATTTAAAAGAATAATAAAATGTTTTTCGTGCCTGACATCAAATGTGATAATCATGTATATACAAGCAAACGAAAAGATGACATGGTATTTTTCGTGAGCACTTTCCCCGTTATCTCAAAACAAGGTGAACCCCATGAAGAGTGAGTTTTCTCGTTATCGTGATGTTGAAATCAGGGCGCCACGCGGCACGAAGCTGAATGCCAAAAGCTGGCTGACGGAAGCTCCGCTGCGCATGCTGATGAATAACCTCGATCCCGATGTGGCTGAAAACCCGAAAGAACTGGTGGTTTACGGCGGCATTGGCCGGGCGGCGAGAAACTGGGAGTGCTACGACAAAATGGTCGAAGCGCTCAAAGCCCTGAATGATGATGAAACCCTGCTGGTGCAGTCCGGCAAGCCGGTTGGCGTCTTTAAAACCCACGCCAACGCCCCTCGCGTGCTGATTGCCAACTCTAACCTGGTGCCGCACTGGGCTAACTGGGAACACTTCAATGAGCTGGACGCCAAAGGTCTGGCGATGTACGGCCAGATGACCGCCGGGTCGTGGATCTACATCGGCAGCCAGGGCATTGTGCAGGGCACCTATGAAACTTTCGTGGAAGCTGGCCGCCAGCACTACAACGGCTCGCTAACCGGGCGCTGGGTGCTCACCGCGGGCCTCGGCGGCATGGGCGGCGCGCAGCCGCTGGCCGCTACCCTTGCCGGTGCCTGTTCACTGAACATTGAATGCCAGCAGTCGCGCATCGACTTCCGCCTGCGCACCGGGTATGTCGACGAGCAGGCTAAAGATCTGGACGACGCCCTCAACCGCCTCAAACGCTACACCGGCGAAGGGAAAGCTGTTTCTATTGCCCTGCACGGTAATGCGGCAGAAATTCTGCCTGAACTGGTGAAGCGCGGCGTGCGCCCGGACATGGTTACCGATCAGACCAGCGCCCACGACCCGCTCAACGGCTACCTGCCCGTTGGCTGGAGCTGGGAAGAGTATCGCGAGCGCGCAGCCGTCGAGCCTGCGGTGGTCACTCAGGCAGCGAAAGCGTCCATGGCGGAGCACGTGAAAGCGATGCTCGCCTTCCAGCAGCAGGGCATCCCTACCTTTGATTACGGCAACAACATCCGCCAGATGGCCAAAGAGATGGGCGTCAGCAACGCCTTTGATTTCCCGGGCTTTGTGCCGGCCTATATTCGCCCGCTGTTCTGCCGTGGGATCGGGCCTTTCCGCTGGGCCGCACTCTCCGGCAACCCGGAAGATATCTACCGTACCGATGCCAAAGTCAAAGAGCTGATCCCGGACGACAAGCACCTGCACCGCTGGCTGGACATGGCCAAAGAGCGCATTAGCTTCCAGGGCCTGCCGGCGCGTATCTGCTGGGTCGGCCTCGGCCAGCGCGCAAAACTGGGCCTGGCGTTTAACGAAATGGTCAGAAGCGGCGAGCTGTCCGCCCCTATCGTCATTGGCCGCGATCACCTTGATTCCGGCTCGGTGGCAAGCCCCAACCGCGAAACCGAATCGATGCAGGATGGCTCCGATGCCGTGTCCGACTGGCCACTGCTGAACGCCCTGCTGAACACGGCCAGCGGCGCGACCTGGGTTTCCCTGCACCACGGCGGCGGCGTCGGCATGGGCTTCTCACAGCACTCCGGCATGGTTATCGTCTGCGACGGTACCGACGAAGCGGCGGAGCGTATTGCTCGCGTGTTGAACAACGACCCGGCCACCGGCGTGATGCGCCATGCGGATGCGGGCTATGATATTGCTATTGAGTGCGCCAGAGAACACGGCCTGAACCTGCCAATGCTGGCGAAGTAGTTCCCCTGGGGCGCGGCTTTCGCCGTGCCCCGTCCTGATGAGAGAGATCTTATGCGGATTTTATGGCGTAACTGCCGCATCACCACCATGGTCAGCGGCAAGTACAATATTATCGAAGACGCGGCGCTGCTGACCGAAGGCGAGAAAATTGCCTGGGTTGGCACCGAAAGCCAGCGTCCCAACCAGCCCCACGACGAAGAACGCGACCTTCAGGGTAAATTCGTCACCCCCGGCCTTATCGACTGCCACACCCACAGCGTGTTCGGCGGCAACCGCAGCCAGGAATTTGAGATGCGCCTGAACGGGGCCACCTACGCGGATATTGCCGCAGCCGGCGGCGGGATAGCCAGCACGGTGAAGGCCACGCGTCAGGCCAGCGAAGCCGAGCTGCTGGCAAGCGCCAGTCGCCGTATCAATGCGCTGCGTAAAGACGGCGTGACGACTCTGGAAGTGAAATCGGGCTACGGCCTCAGCTTTGACGACGAGCGCAAAATGCTGCGCGTTGTCCGCCAGCTGGCACAAAGTCTGCCGCTGACGATTTACAGTACCTGCCTGGCTGCACACGCCCTGCCCCCGGAATACAAAGACCGCAGCGACGATTTTATCACCGACGTTTGCGAACGTTGGTTACCGGAATTGCATCGCGAAGGGCTGGTTGACGCCGTCGATGCCTTCTGTGAACACCTGGCCTTTTCCGTGCCGCAGGTTGAGCGCGTCTTTGTGAAAGCCCATGAGCTGGGCCTGCCGGTTAAGCTTCATGCCGAACAGCTTTCGCTGCTGCATGGCGCGGGGCTCGCCGCCCGCCACAATGCGCTTTCCGCCGACCATCTGGAATATCTCTGCGAGGACGATATTACGCTGATGGCAAAACACGGTACAACCGCCGTGCTGCTGCCCGGCGCATTTTACTTCCTGCGCGAAACGCAGAAGCCGCCGGTGGCGCTGCTGCGTAAACATCATGTGCCAATAGCCATTTCCAGCGATCTGAACCCGGGCACCTCCCCGGTGCAATCCCTGCGTCTGATGATGAATATGGTCTGCACGCTGTTTGGCCTGACGCCGGAAGAAGCGCTTGCTGGCGTGACGCTGAATGCGGCGCGCGCACTCGGGATCGGTGAGAAAACGGGCACTCTTGAAGCCGGGAAAGAAGCCAGCTTTGTTGCCTGGGAAATAGACCATCCCGCCGAGCTGAGCTACTGGCTGGGCGGCACGCTCTCCAAACAGGTTATCTATCAAGGTAAAGAGGTGTGGAATGATTAAGGGCTTTGAGCTTCATCAGGGCAAGCTGCCGCTGCTGATCAGCATGCCGCATCCCGGTACACAGTTAACGCCGGAAGTGGCAAACGGGCTGACGGCGCGTGCCAAAAAACTGGAAGATACCGACTGGCATATTCCCAAACTTTATCAGCCTATACGCGAGATGGGTGCCAGCATACTCAGCGCCAACTACTCCCGCTACGTGGTGGATTTGAACCGCCCGTCGGACGATAAGCCGCTGTACACCACCGCCACTACCGGGCTTTACCCGGACATTTTTTTCGACGGTGAACCGCTGTTCGAGGCGGGAAAATCCCCCGATGTGCAGGCCAGAGCAGATATCCTGACCAACATCTGGCAGCCCTATCATCAGGCGCTGGCCCAGGAACTGGCAAGGCTGAAAGAAACCTTTGGCTATGCGCTGCTGTGGGATGCGCATTCCATCAAATCCGTGGTACCTCGCCTGTTCGAAGGCCGCCTGCCGGATCTTAACTTCGGCACCGCAGACGGCACCAGCTGCGATCCGGTACTCAGCGCTGAACTGTTAAAAACCAGCGAGCATTTCAACGGCTACAGCAAAGTGCTGAACGGGCGCTTCAAGGGCGGGTACATCACGCGCCATTACGGTGCGCCACAGCAAAATATCCATGCGGTACAGCTGGAAGTGGCGCAGTGTTGCTACATGGATGAAGAGAGTTTTGCCTGGTCAGACGATAAGGGCGCGCAATTCCAGCAGGTGCTAGCCCGACTGATTGAAACCGCCCTGGCCTGGGGACAGCGGCATTACGGCTAGCCCACTTGACTTAATTTGTTAAAAGCGTACTTTTCAGGACATGAAAACGATCCTGATAATTGTTCCTGACGGCGGCATGCTGTTCGAAGCCGCCGGTATCGCCGATATTCTGATGCAGGCTAACCGACTGCATGCGGACGCCTTGACCGAGCCTCGCTACCGCATCAGTATCGCCACCACTCAACCTCATCACGTCGTGCACGGCATGTCCGGCCTGAACCTGCTGGCTGACCACAGGCTGGCCGACCTCGACCCCAATGAGCCCCGCGACACCATCATGATCACCGGCAAAGGCCAGAGCGAACCTGAAGGCAGCGCGGTGGTCGACTGGTTATACCGCGCCGCGCCAAATACTCAGCGCATTGCCTCCGTGTGCGGCGGTGCGATGCTGCTGGCCCGCGCCGGGCTGCTGGATGGCCGCCGGGCAACCACCCACTGGCGAATGCTGGAAGAGATGCAGGCCAGGTGGCCGCAAATCAAAGTGGAAGGCGGCCCTCTGTATATTCAGGACGGCCCGGTGTGGACCTCCGGCGGCGTGAGTTCCGGCTTTGACCTTACGCTCGCGTTAGTTGAGGCGGATTACGGCTTTACCCTCGCGCGGGATGTGGCCCAGGATCTGGTGATGTACCTCCATCGCCCCGGCGGTCAGCTACAGTTTAGCCGCTATCATCTGCGCCAGGCGGCCAATACCGGGCCGATAAGTCAGCTCCAGGACTGGCTGCTGGATAACCTGGCGGAGGATTTATCGGTGGAAAAACTGGCGGAACGGGTCGCCATGAGTCCGCGTAATTTTACCCGCGTCTTTACCCGTGAAACCGGCGTCACGCCCGCCCGCTATGTGGAAGAAGCCCGGCTGGCCGCCGCCCGCCATCATCTTGAGCAGTCGAACGACACCCTGGAGCGGGTCGCCTGCGCCTCGGGCTTTGGCACCGCCATTAACCTGCGCCGCGTCTTTGAGCGCCAGCTTCACCTCACGCCGGGGGAATACCGCGAGCGCTTCCACTGCCGGAAGTTGGCATGAATTGATCCTTTTTTGTCATTTACGCCATTCCACTCTGCGCCTACTCTGACCTCAGACATTCAAGAGAAGGAGTGAATCATGGTTAAGGTCGGGATTAATGGTTTTGGCCGAATCGGACGTAACGTGCTGCGCGCTGCCCTGGGTAACCCCAATATTGAGATCGTGGCCATCAACGATCTGACGGACAGCAAAACCCTTGCGCACCTGTTAAAACACGACTCGCTGATGGGTAAACTGCCTGCGCCAGTGGAAGCCTCCGAAGGGCTGCTGCACGTTGACGGCAAGCCGGTTCGCGTTTTCAGCGAAAGAGATCCGGCGCAGATCCCATGGCGTGAGGTCGGCGTAGATGTCGTTATCGAGGCCACCGGCTTCTTCACCAGCCGCGAAAAAGCAGAAGTTCACATCACCCACGGCGGCGCAAAACGCGTGATCATTTCTGCCCCTGGTAAAGACGACGATCTGACTATCGTGCTGGGCGTGAACCACGAAAGTTACGATCCGCAGAAACACTTTGTGGTCAGCAACGGCAGCTGTACCACCAACGGCCTGGCCCCTGCCGCGCAGGTACTGCATCAGGCATTCGGCATTGAACACGGCCTGATGAACACGACTCACGCCTACACCAACAGCCAGGCGCTGCACGACCAGCCAGAAAAAGACCTGCGTGGTGCACGTGCGGCAGCGCTATCGATTGTGCCATATTCCAGCGGCGCGGCTAAAGCCCTCGGCAAGGTTATCCCCGAGCTTGACGGTCGCCTGACAGGCTACTCTTTGCGCGTGCCTGTACCAGTGGTGTCTATCGTTGATTTAACCGTGACGCTCAAACGCGATGTCACGGCGGAAGAAGTGAATGCCGCGTTCCGCAAAGCCGCTGAAGCTGGCCCGCTGAAAGACATTCTGGGCTACAGCGATGAGCCGCTGGTTTCCAGCGACTATCAGGGTGACCCGCGATCTTCGATTATTGACGGGCTTTCGACCCTGGTGATTGGCGGTAACCTGGTGAAAATCCTGGCCTGGTACGACAACGAATGGGGCTTCTCTAACCGCCTGGTTGACCTTGCCCTGCTGATGGATAAACGCGGGCTGTAACGGCACCTGAAAGAGAAAAGCCAGCCTTGCGGCTGGCTTTTTTTATCATTGCCTCTGTCGTAACAGCGGCTGGCTGAGGCGTTAACTTACAGCGCCATGTCGTGCTGGGTAGCCGCGTCCGCTTTCGCTTCGGCTGGTTTTGCTACCGGGGTTGCGCTCTGGTCGTTCATTTGAATGACCGGCGGTTTGGTCAGCTGCAGCGTGGCCGCGGTGTCATCCCACACTTTCTGCGTCAGCGCCGCGTTGCCGTTCATCTCCTGGCCGTAGCTTGGCACAACAGCGCGGATCTTACTCTGCCACTCAGGCGAGTTGAACTGCTGCGGGAACATCTGCTTCAGCACGTTCAGCGTGATAGGTGCCGCGGTAGACGCGCCTGGGGATGCGCCCAGCAGAGCAGAAATGGTTTTCTGCTGGTCAACAACCACTTCGGTACCGAGCTTCAGGACGCCGCCTTTGTTTTCATCTTTTTTGATGATCTGCACGCGTTGGCCAGCCTGAATCAGTTTCCAGTCTTCTTTACGCGCCTGCGGGTAGTACTCTTTCAGCGCTTCAAAGCGATCTTCATCACTCAGCATCACCTGACCAATCAGGTATTTCACCAGGTCAAAGTTATCCAGACCTACGTCGGTCATCGGCATAAAGTTGCTGGTGGTGGTGGTGCTCAGCAGATCAAAGAAAGAGCCGTTTTTCAGGAATTTGGTAGAGAAGGTCGCGAACGGCCCGAACAGCACCACGCGCTTGCCGTCGATAAAGCGGGCATCAATGTGCGGCACGGACATCGGCGGTGCACCCACGGAGGCCTGACCATACACTTTTTCAAGATGCTGGCTGGTTACCGCCGGGTTTTCGGTCATCAGGAAGGAGCCACCCACCGGGAAACCGGCATAGTTTTTCGATTCCGGAATACCGGTTTCCTGCAGCAGTTTCAGTGCACCGCCGCCAGCCCCGATAAAGACATATTTCGCGTCGATGGCGTGCTCTTTGCCGCTGGTGACGTCTTTGATGGTGACGTGCCAGGAATTATCGCCGTTGCGTTTGAAGTCGGTGACTTCAGAAGAGGTCTGCAGGGAGAAATTCGGGCTTTTTTTCAGGCTGCCGATCAGCTGGCGGGTAATTTCACCGTAGTTAACGTCGGTCCCTACTGGCGTCCAGGTCGCCGCCACTTTTTGATTTGGGTCGCGCCCTTCCATCACCAGCGGAGCCCACTGTTTAATTTGCTCGTGGTTGGTGGAGAATTTCATCCCCTGGAACAGCGTGGTTTTCTGCAGCGCGGCATAGCGCTTGGTCAGATACTCAACGTTTTTATCGCCCCAGACAAAACTCATGTGCGGTGTGGAATTAATAAACGAATGCGGGTCGTTCAAAATACCGCGCTGAATTTGTGCGGACCAGAACTGGCGGGAAATCATAAACTGTTCGTTAATTTCCAGCGCTTTGCTGACATCAATAGAACCGTCCGTGCGCTCCGGCGTATAGTTCAGTTCCATATTTGCCGAGTGCCCGGTACCGGCATTATTCCAGCCGTTCGAGGACTCAAGCGCCACGCCGTCAAGCTTCTCAACCATGACCTGTTTCCAGTCCGGCTGCAACTCCTGGAGCCACGTCCCGAGAGAGGCGCTCATAATACCGCCGCCAATCAGCAGGAAGTCGGTTTTTTGCGTGGAATCCGCGTTAGCGTAGCTAGCAGAGCTGACGAATAACGCCAGTGTTGTCAGAGAAATAATTGTCTTTTTCATTGCAGGCATAATAATTCTATTGCATCGCAGGTGAATGAAGTAAATCTATGTTAACCCACTTTCACGATATTTTAAAATCTCATTCACATCCTGATTAATCCATACAATTAATGCCAATAATTTTTTTAATTAAAAAAACAAAATAAAATCAAATATTATAAAAATAACACCGCCGAATAATACATCCTGTATTTCGGGTATTATTAGCGGTAATTCGCTTAGTTATCGGGATGTTATTGGCAAAAAAAATCCACACACATGTATGGATTTTATCCTTATTTTGTTGCCATATAAGGCGATAAATCCGTCGTTAACGGTTTGTGCTATTCTGCTCTACCGCCTTAATAAAGACGGCAAGCTGGGTACGAATAGACGCCGCCGTGGCTGAATCAATTAAACGCCCGTTCTCTAATTTCTGATTCGCGAAGCTGACCGCCAGCTCCGGCAGCGGCACCATATTGCACAGCATTGAAGCCAGCGTTTCCCGCAGCTGGTATTGCGCCCTGACGCCGCCAAGCGCGCCGGTCGACTGCGAAACGAAAAAGACATATTTTCCCAGCATACAGCTGGCTCTGACCGGCCGAGACAGCCAGTCGAGCGCATTCTTGAGTACGCCGGGCATGCCGTGATTGTATTCCGGTACCGTAATGATCACCGCATCGGCCTCAGCCACTAACCGGCGGGCGCTTACCACCGGCTCCGGTAATTCCCCCTTTTCCAGATCCTGGCAGTAATGTTCCATGGCACCAATATCAAGCACGCTAAAATGACTCTGCTCAGGCAACATTCCACCAATGCTGTTGAGCAATGCACGGGAAGCGGAATCTACCCGCAAACTACCGGCGATACCTACGAAGCGTAATTTTTTCATCTTGTTCTCCTCTAATTTTCTCGATGCAAGCATTATCAGAAAAAGAATGAGATAATTCTTTCGCTAATCCGCCAAAACACTTCGCAGGAGTGCCAACATGCCAGATGCCCTATCCGTGGCTATCGCTGCTTCCGACATGGCCCATCACCGGGGTGACGATGTGACGTTTCACCGCCATATACACGGCCAGTTAAGCGTGACGCTGGAAGGCACTCTTCGTCTGCAAAACGAAACAGGTTGGTGGCTGGCTACGCCTGGTAACGGCATTTGGGTGCCGCCTGGCCTGCTACACCGGGCGCTTTACACCGAGCGTTCGCGGCTGATCAATTTGCGTTTCAGGCAAGGATTTGAGCTGCAATTGCCGGAAAATAGCTCGCTTATCGTCGCCTCTAACCTGCTGATGGAACTGGCCAAAGAAGCCTTAGCGATTCAACACCACGTCGATTCGGGCGCGCAACTTGAGCTCATTGCGCAACTGCTGCACTTCCAGTTGCGCAAGCAAGTTTTGAAAACCGATCTGTTTGTGCCTGAGGGTAAAGATAAGCGGCTGAGGCTAATCACCAGCCTGCTGCGGGAAGATCCGGCCTGCAATAAAACGCTGGTGCAGCTGGCCGCCGTTGCCTTCATCAGCCCCAGAACATTAAGCCGCCTCTTCGAAAGCGAAGTCGGGATGAGTTTTACCCGCTGGCGGGAGAGAATGCGGATTATCAGTTCGGTGGAGAAATTGGTTAACGGCGAGCCGATAACTCAGGTGGCCTATGATATGGGCTATCAAAGCGCCAGCAGCTTTACCACTGCCTTTACCCGAATTATCGGCCAGCCGCCGGGGCGTTATCTTAAAGAGACTTTCACCCCAGATAAAAGCTGACGGCGGGTAACGGCGGCAACTGCCAGCGCCAGCATCATCACGATTTCAGCCGCCAGGAAACCGATCATCGCCACGGAGTAATCCCCGCTTTGGTGCTGCAGATGCAGGAACAATGCTCCGAGGACCGCCGGGCCAAGCCCCAGCGCAGACTGCTGCAGGGTGCTTAATATGGCGCTTGCCGCCCCGGCATCGTTCAGGTCGATATCGCGCATCCCGATGCGGTAGAAGCTGTTCACAATCAGCGCCTGGCCGTAGCCCACCACCAGCGTCGCCGGGGCAATAGCCAGCGGGCCTGCTTGGGTGCCAAAGTGCCAGAGCGTAAATATCAGCCCCAACAGGCCAACCACCTGGATAGCAATCCCACTCAGTAGAATCGTGCTTAGCGAGTGGCGCACGATAAGCCTCGGCGCAAACCACGCTGAAACAAAATACGAAATGCCCATGGCAATAAAGCTGTTCCCGGACTGCCACGGCGCCATTCCCATGCCCGACTGGAGCGTCAGCGCCATGCAGAACATAAAGCCCGACCAGCAGGTAAAGAACAACAGCGCGATCAGCAGGCCAAACCTTATGCTGCCCAGCTTAAGCAGTCTTGGCGGCAACAGCGGCTGTAGCCCCCGCTGCTGTTGGTTAAGCGCGCCAACGCGCATCAGATAACCGAGCGGCAATGTCGCCACCAGCATCAGCTGCATCGGCCATGGCCAGTGCAGCTCGGGGCCAAGCGCCATCGGGAACAGCAGGCAACACAGCACCAGCGCGAGCGTGACGGTGCCCTGCCAGTCAATACGCGAGTGGCTTTCGCTTCGCGTTTCAGGAATATAGAACCGGCTCAGCACCAGCACCAACAGGCAGATAGGCACGTTAATAAAGAACGCGTTTCGCCAGCCCAGCCCGGCAATATCCGCCGACACCAGCCAGCCGCCGCCCATCTGGCCGATAATAAAAGCTATCCCACCAATGCCGCCGTACAGACTGATGGCGCGGGCGTGAGCGGTGCCTTTGAGCGTCACGTGCAGCGTGGCAAGGATCTGCGGCACGATCAGCGCAGCCCCAACGCCTTGCAGGGTACGGGCTGCCAGCAGTTCGGAGACCGAACTGGAGATCCCGCACAGGAAAGAAGCAATGCCGAACAGGGCCACGCCCCACAGCAGCGTTCTGCGGCGGCCGTGGTTATCCCCCAGTTTGCTGCCTACCGCCAGACTGACGGCAAAAGCAACGCCGTAAAGTGCCACAATAAGTTCAAGCTGGGTTGGCGTGGTGCCGAGGGACTGGGTGATCGAGTCCAGCGCCACGTTGGTGATAGACGTGTCGATTAACGGCAGCATCTGGCCCGTCAACAGCAGCACCAGGCCAGCACGACCGGGTGAAACAGGCGAATTATTCATCAGGGACTCCATTGCATAGTTCAGGATACCGACGTAGGATCCCTGAACATTTAACCGGGTACCAGTTCTTACTTATACTGGTACTGGCACTACTATTCTGGAGTATTTGTGATGCTCATCACTCAGCCTGAGCTGCGGCATGGCCCGCTGGACGACAGCCGTAAAATGCTGGCGCTGTTTTTACGCACCCGGCGTGAAAGTCTGGACCCGCAGCGGCTGGGGCTACCGCGCAGCGGGCGTCGGCGCACGCCCGGCCTTCGCCGTGAAGAAGTGGCGCTGCTGGCTGACATCGGCGTAACCTGGTATACCTGGCTGGAACAGGGCCGAGAAGTGAATCCATCCTCAAGCGCCATGGCGGCGATCGCCAGCGCGCTGCAGTGCTCCCCGGCGGAAACCCGTCATTTGTTTATTCTGGCCGGACTGCCTCCGTCCGAAGCGCCCGCCGCCGCGCAGTGCGAGGGGCTCAGCCCCGCCGCCCGCCGGATGCTGGACGCCCTGATGCCCAACCCCGCCAGTATCCAGAAGCCGAACTTCGACATCCTCGGCTACAATTCACATTTTTGCCAGCTAATGGGGGTCGATCTCGACAATGAACCGCCGGAGCATCGCAACTGCATTTATCAATATCTGACCAATGAGACCTGGCGCAGCCGGGTGGACTGTAACGAAGATGTGCTGCCCAAGTTTGTCGGCTGGTTCCGCGCCGGGATCACCGAGCACCGCGGCGACCCGCGCTGGGAAGCGCTGCTGGAGTCGTTTTTCACCGCCTCT
The DNA here is from genome assembly GCF_037152415.1 of Cedecea sp. AS113. Lineage (NCBI taxonomy): Bacteria > Pseudomonadati > Pseudomonadota > Gammaproteobacteria > Enterobacterales > Enterobacteriaceae > Cedecea > Cedecea sp. AS113. The sequence goes on along the minus strand of NZ_JBBCMI010000004.1, from coordinate 118,178 downwards.
CCCGCGTTTAAAACGCTCTGGGAGCAGCGCTATGAAATCCGCAATATCGAAAACCATATCAAACAGTATACGCATCCGCAGATCGGCACCTTCGGTATGCAACAGGTCAACTGGTACTCTGCCCCGCGAGACGGTTCAAGGCTGCTGGTTTACCTGCCGATCGATGAAACAGGTGAGCGAGCTTTGCGGTTATTTTCTCAATCGAGCGGAGCCTGAACCTCTGCCTTCTCATCGGGCATCCTGAAGACGGCCCGATGTTTTTTTATTGTTTTAAGAATAACCTCAGGGAAACCCCAAAAGACGATTTGCATTGACCACAGAATAAAAATAACACCACAACGAAAAGTCTGAATTTATCAAATAAATTCAAAAAATTACCGTCATCTCCCTGCTTTTCATTCCTTTTAAGTGGCGAGCCGATTACATTTACCTCAGCCCAATTTTTTACTGCGCTAACCCGGCATCAAACCTTCATGTACGTAATAGGTTATTCCACTGTTATAACACCATTGAATTGTTAACCGGGCTATGTAAAATCACGCTACTATGCTGAAACCACGCGAATTCCTTGCGCCGGCGAGATACTCAAGCCGCCGCACCGTTTTGCGTGGGCGTATCTCACGTCGTGGATAATTTTCCTGTGCGGCGCTCCTTGCTCCCGCGGCGGTTGAGTTTTAACCTTTTTCTCAGGGAACGTCTCAATGAAATTGCGAAGCCTGTTAGTCCTCCTTGTTGTCACTACGGTTGTCGGCTGTAAAGCGCCGCCGCCGAAGATGACCGACGACACCATTGTGACCAGCACGGTAAACGGCGTCACCCTGACTCACCGCTATGTCGTTGAAGTACCAAAAGAGTTTACGCCTGTTGACGCCGAGTATCGGGCGCTTTATCCGGGCTCCATCATGAGCAAACCCGATTTTGGTGGCAAAGTGCTGGCCCAGCTTGAAAACGGCCAAAGCTACACGGTGCTGGGCGAGGTAGAAAATCACTGGTTTGCTATCGCCGAGCAGGATAAACAAGAGCTGCTGGGCTATGTGCCGCTCAGGGCGCTGGTCAAAAGCGAGCTGTATACCCAGACGCTGAAAAAAGACCGGCCTCGCCCTCGCCGCGCGGCCAAAAAATCCACCTGCGTTGCGGTAGATAATAAAAGCAAAGCCTGCCAGAACGCCGACAACGGAACGTGGATCATTAATTAAACTTCCCCTTCGGGGGTTTTCTAACCAAAGATTTTGGTATGAGAGTAGCAACGACTCGCCCGGCAACCTGTATGGGCGTTAACGTAGCCCCTCTTTACACACAGGCTAACAAGGATTTTTATGAAACTCTGGCTTTCGGGTATGGCGTTGCTGCTGGCATCCACTACCGTCTGGGCAGGGAACTACCGCATTGTTCAATCGCCGTCCCAAAAGCTGGACGTGTGGATAGACAACATCAAAAGCAATGCCCCGCAAAGCTGGTGCGGAAGCGATCTTCCGGTTCGAATTGTGGCAAACGGGGATAAAAACCCCCTTATTCTGAAAACGTTCATGCCTCGCCTCGGCGCGCTTCTGGAAAATCAGTGCAGCGAGATTGAGCGCGTCAACTGGCAGCTTGAAGATCCCGAGGGGGCTTCCCTTGCTCGCGGGTCTGCCACCAAAACCAGCGACTGGGGAGTGACTATCGAGTCCCCGCTTTCTTCGGTTGCGACCCGTAATGAGCGCCCGGAAGATCTTTCCACGCCTCTCGACCGCACGCCATGGCTGGAATTTACCCTACAGGATGGCTGCCACTTGCGCACATTCTGGCAGGGGGATGCCTCCAGCAGTTCCCTGTTTATTCCGGGTAAAGAGAATGGCAAATGTGAAAAAGGCGGCTGGCTGAACGGCACCAGCGAAGTGGTGCAGCGCGGCGTCGGCGGCGAAAAGCGCATTATGATGACGTTTGTCCACGGTTTCCCGGTCAGCGGACTCAACCCCTCAGCGGACGCCGACAGCCTGCTTATCACCAGCGTGAACAATGAGCGCATGGTCGTCAGCAGTGAACAGGCACCGCAAAGCTGGCTTATTTTACCTTACCACCCTGAAATTAACGGCTGGAAAGCCAGCGGCACCGTTGCCGTGGAAGTGTCCCGCGACATGGCATTGGATGAACAGCGTCTCCAGACGCGGCTCAACGAGGTGCGCAAGCTCTGGTCCGGCTGGGTGACGCCGGGGACGGCCATTACGTTGTTGCTGGTCGAGTCCCTGCACCCGCAGCTGCGCGACCCGGCCGCGGGTGCCTGGCGAGCCCAAAAATAAATACGCCGCATGTTGCATGACTACGCGCAGAGAACATCATGATAGATAACGATTTTATTCCAAAAGTGCCCAATGCTCTGCCGCCTGGCTACCGCTTTGACGAATTTGAAATTCAGGAAGCCATCGACGCCAGCATGACCAGTATTCTTTACCGGGCGTGGGATCATCAGCTCGAGCGTCTGGTGGCTATCCGTGAATACATGCCTAAAGCTTACGTCATGCGCAATGACGTGATGGAGCTGGTGCTGCACAGCGAGCGCGATCACCTGGTCTACACCACCGGTCTGAACGGCTTTATGCAGGAAGCGCGTAAGCTGGCGCACTTTAATCACCCGAATCTGCCTCAGGTGCTGCGCATCTGGAGCGACAATAATACCGCTTACGTCGTGACGCTGTTTTATAGCGGCATTACGCTGGATGAACTGCAAAAGCAGCAGCCGTCGCTGATCGATGAAACGTGGATCCGCCGGATGCTGCCCATGCTTTGCGGCGCGCTGGCAACGCTTCACGCGGCCGAACATCTGCACCGCAACCTGTCGCTGAAAAGCATTCAAATTCAGGATAACGGGCTGCCCATCCTGCTCAATACCGGCGCGCCACGCCGGGGACAAGGCTCGCTGGATGAAGGCAATACCCTGCTTCACCCCGGATTTGCACCGCTGGAGCAGTACACCGGAGATCTGGCAAGCCAGCTGGGGCCGTGGACAGATATTTACGCCGTCGGAGCCGTGCTTTATACGCTGATTACCGGCAATGCACCGCCTGCCAGCGTCGCCCGCAGTATTCAGGACAGCTGCATCCAGCTCGCGGAAAACCAGCCCGAGGGCTATTCCCTGAATTTACTGCAGGCGGTTGATAAAGCGCTGTCGCTGAAGCCGGAAGATCGCCCCCAATCCATTGACGCTTTTGCGGCCCTGCTGAATATCCAGCCAGACGACGTGCGTGAACTGATCGGTAATAAAAAAACGGGTACCGCGCTGGTGCCGGTAGAAGATCCAGAGAATACGGCGACGCGTCCGCTCTGGAAGCGCTATCAACCTGCCCTGCAAATTGGTGCGGGCGCCGTCGCGGGTCTGATTGTTGGCGCGGTACTTTTTGGCCGGGGAAGCCCTTCAGTAAGCTCGCCGGAACCTGCTCCCGCGCCGCTTGCAGCGAATCAAAGCCCGGCGCAGGCAAGCGCGCCCCCTGTAGCCGTCGCGGCTGAAAGCACGCTCGCGAGAGTGTATGTTCGAATGAACGACGGAGAACAGCTGGCGGTCAACGGCAAAGCGCAAAAGCTGACGCCCGCCGCCAACGGTTTTGCGTCGCTTCAGCTCCCTGCCGGGAAATATTTGTTGACGCTGAGCGGCGGTGAAACGCCCCGCAAGCAAACCATTGTAGTAGCAAACTCCGGCACATGGCTGGTAAACCCGCAGGGGTGATTACAGACTTAACGAATACTTCAGCCCCGCTCTGCGGGGCTTTTTTATGGGGTAAATAATCCGGTTTTTCTCTTTTTATCTTCAACAGTGCTCGAAATTCGGAAAATTCAACTAAGGTTTTCAGGGAGTTGATCGCAACGTAGCGTGTTGCGTCCCGTCGATGGAGAAGGAATGATGATAAAACCCGTTTTGCGCCGGCCTTATGCGCTTTGCTTTGCGGCCCAAATGGCCGCTGCCGGTGCCGTATTTGGCCTTACGCCGCTTGCTTCGTTTGCAGCCCAGGAAACCGAATCCCCACGCCCGCCCGAGCCTCAATCGCCCGACGAGCTTTTTGGGCCTTTGTTTATTGATGTCCAGACCGCGAAGCTGTTCCCCGACCAGAAAACCTTTGCGGATGCCGTGCCCAAGGGCGATCCGCTGATGATCCTTGCTGATTATCGTATGCAGCGCCGGCTCTCGGGGTTCGACTTACGCCATTTTGTTGATGTGAACTTTATCCTGCCAAAGGAAGAAAAAAAGTCTGTGCCGCCGGAAGGAGAAAGCCTGCGGGAGCATATCAACGGGCTCTGGCCAGAACTGACCCGTTCCGCGAACAGCGACAACAAATGGGACTCGCTTCTCCCGCTACCAAAACCTTACGTTGTGCCCGGCGGACGCTTCCACGAGCTTTACTATTGGGACAGTTACTTCACCCTGCTGGGGCTGGCGGAGAGTGGGCACTGGGATGACGTGCAAAATATGGTGGACAACTTCGCCCACGAAATCGATACCTGGGGCTACATTCCCAACGGGAACCGCAGCTACTACCTGGGCCGTTCACAGCCGCCGTTTTTCGCCATGATGGTGGAACTGCTGGCGCAGAATAAAGGGGATAGCGTTTACACAACCTATCTGCCACAGCTGAAGCAGGAGTACAGCTGGTGGATGGAGGGCAGCGACGCCCTCAAACCGGGCGAAGCCCATGCCCGCGTGGTGAAACTCAAAAATGGTGCCCTGCTCAACCGTTACTGGGATGAGAAAGACACGCCGCGAACAGAGTCTTACCTGGACGACGTCACCACTGCGAAAAATACGCCGTCGCGTGCGGCCACGGATATTTATCGTGACCTGCGAGCTGCCGCCGCTTCCGGCTGGGACTTCAGCTCCCGCTGGATGGATAATCCAGCCCAACTGGGCACCATCCGTACCACAAGCATTGTGCCCGTGGACCTTAATGCGCTGCTCTACCAGCTTGAAAAAACGTTGACTCACGCCAGCGAGCTGGCAAAAGATAGCGACGCAGCACAGCGCTATAAGCAGGCCGCGGACGATCGACAGAAAGCAATTGAACAAAACCTGTGGAACGCCAAAGAAGGCTGGTACGCGGATTACGATCTGAAAAGCCACACGGTTCGAAACCAGCTAACCGCCGCCGCCCTGTTCCCACTGTACGTTCATGCGGCGGCGCAGGACAGAGCGGACAAGATGGCGAAAGCCACCCGTCAGCACCTGCTCAGCGCGGGCGGACTTGCCACGACCAGCGTAAAAACCAGCCAGCAATGGGATGCCCCCAACGGCTGGGCGCCGCTGCAGTGGGTGGCCACCGAAGGTCTGCAAAATTACGGGCATAAAGATCTCGCGCTGGAAGTCAGCTTCCGCTTCCTGAGTACGGTGCAGAACCTCTACAACAAAGAGCAAAAGCTGGTTGAAAAATACGATGTCACAGCCGGAGGTGCGGGCGGTGGAGGCGGTGAATATCCGCTTCAGGATGGCTTCGGCTGGACCAACGGCGTCGCGCTGAAAATGCTGGATAGGCTCTGTGCAAAAGAAAAACCCTGCGACAATGCGCCGGATAAGCTGCCTTCGGCCACGCCCGGCCCGGTAACGGAAGCGGCCAAACCTGCCGCAGATAAAACGGGGATCTCACCTGCCTCGAGCAAGCCAGCGCCGTAACCTGACCATACTGACCACGGCGTGATTGCCGCTTAATCATTTCATTTAAAACAATAAGCCCATGAAATCATCATTGATTTCATGGGCTTTTATGCATTAAAAATCATCGCACGCCTTGCACTTGATAATAATAACGATAACAATTCTCATTCGAAACCGCATTTAAAAACCGCGTTTTCCCGTCGCATGCCGGCGGAGGACTTCCATCAGGATGATGATCTCAATACTTCCGGACAAAAAATGATAAAGGACCTTACCGTAAAGCGCTCCGCTTTACTCTGCACGCTGGCGCTCATCGCCCCTTTTTCTTCATCGGCTGAAGAAATACTGGTTGTGACCGCCAAACCTGCTGACACCGCAACCTCTCCAACAATAGGTTATACCGCCACCACAACCCGTGGCGCGACCAAAACCGACGAGCCGCTGATTACCACCGGGCAAAGCATTTCCGTCGTGACCCGTCAGCAAATGGAAGACCAGGGCGCGCAAACCATTAATAGCGCGCTGCACTATACCCCGGGCGTGTTTACCGGATTCTCCGGCGGTGCAACCCGTTACGATACCGTCGCATTACGGGGTTTCCACGGCGGCGACGTGAATAACATCTTCCTTGATGGCCTCCGCCTGATGAGCGACGCGGGCAGCTTTAACGTGGTCCAGGTCGATCCCTGGTTCCTGGAACGCCTTGACGTCATCAAAGGCCCGTCTTCCGCACTTTACGGCCAGACTGTTCCGGGTGGCCTGGTGATGGAAACGTCTAAACGTCCGCAGTTTGTCGAAGAAGGCCACGTGCGGGCGATATACGGCAACCACAACACCAACGGCACGGCGTTTGATTACACCAACGCGATTAATGACCAGTGGGCCTTCCGTATCACCGGCCTGACTAAAAATAGTGATACACAGTATGACAACACGCGTGATGAACGTTACGCTATTTCGCCGTCCCTGCTTTGGCAGCCGGATGATGCAACGTCTCTGGTACTAAGAGCCTACCTGGAAAAAGATCCGTCCGGGGGCTACCACGGTTCTGTTCCGGGCGACGGCAGCCTTTACACCACCACGGGACGCAAGCTGGATACTGGCTTTTCTGACGTACAGCCGGGCGATGACGCCTTTAAGCGCCACCAGCAGATCTACAGCTACGAGTTTGCTCACGCCTTCGATGAGGTCTGGTCTTTCCGCTCAAACGCCAGCTATACCCACTCAAACGTAGCGCTACGCCAGGCCTATCAAATTGGCTGGGCAGATACCGCGCATAACGAACTGTCGCGCTACTACAGCCGTGAAAACTCCTCGCTGGATGCCTGGGCCATCGACAATCAGTTAGAAGCCGACTTCGCGACCGGCGATCTGCAGCATAAAGTGGTGCTCGGCGGGGAATATCACCGGTTCACCAACGATCTGACCGACGGGACGGGCTACACTACCAACCTGAATCCGTGGACCGGCGTTTCTGGTGGCGTTGGCGTTGGCGGTTACTATTATTACGATCCACGTGACCCAAGCTACGCGACAATTAATCAGGGGCTTTTGGTGAAATCAGGCCGCCGCCAGTATGAGCAAACCGGGGCTTATCTGCAGGATGAGATGAAGTGGGACCGCTGGCATATGACGCTGTCTGGCCGCTACGATCATCTGGTGACTAAAAGCCATCTGGTGGCGACGGCGATCGACAGTGACGTGACGGACAACCGCAGCGACAACCACTTTAGCGGCCGCGCATCTCTGCTGTACGCCTTTGATAACGGTATTTCGCCGTATGTGAGCTACAGTCAGGCCGTCACACCGCAGGTACTTTCCGATGCCGAAGGCAAACTGCTGAAACCCACAACTGCCGAACAGTACGAAGCTGGCGTAAAATACCAGCCTGTGGGAACCAGCGATCTGTATAGCGCCGCCGTTTACGATTTGACCCAAAAAGATGTGGGGAACCGTAACGTGCAGGGGGGATATTTTGAACCGGCAGGCAAAGTGCATTCGCAAGGACTTGAGCTGGAAGCCCGCACTCAGTTGACACCACGCCTGTCAACCATCGCCAGCTATACCCTTAACCGGGTGCGCTATAAAGACGCCATCGACGGTAATGACGGCAACACGCCGTACGTCACGCCAAATCAAATAGCGAGCCTGTGGAGCACGTTCAAAGCCGATTATGGCCTGAGCCTGGGCGCAGGGATTCGCTACATCGGCAAACAATGGGCCGACAACGAAAATACCCTGCGTGTTCCTTCCGTAACGCTGCTGGATGCCATGGTTCGGGCAGACATGGGCGCATGGACACCGTCGCTGAAAGGCGCGTTTGTGCAGCTTAATGCCACCAACCTCACGGGCCGTGACTATGTGGCGGGCTGCTACGGGACGGGCTATTGCTATTGGGGCGCGGAACGTTCGATCATTGCGACCGTGGGCTACGATTTCTAAACTTGTATAGAAAGCTAAACGTAAAAACGGCCCTGAAGGGCCGTTTTTTTGTAATGAATGACTGTCTACCGTCGTACCATCCTGAAAATAGCCAGCACAATAATGGCGCCAATCACCGCCACAAAGAAACTTGGCCAGTTAAAACCGGTTACCGGTCCGCCAAGGTGCAATGCCGTCGCCACCCAACCGCCGACAACCGCGCCCACGATCCCCAGAATACAGGTGAGGATAATACCGCCGCCGTCTTTGCCAGGCATAATCCACTTAGCTACCACACCCGCGATAAGACCAAAAATAATCCAGGCCAGGATACCCATTTTAGAACGTCCTCTTCTACATTGTGAGCTTTAGCAGGCTCGCCCAAGGCTGTCTGCGCCCCGGCCAGCGACCTGCTGTCAAAAAGAGTATAGTTCGGCTGCAAAAAAACGTGATGAATCTCACCTGGTTATGCGCATTTTCAGGAAAAAATAGTCAAAAATTTGTATTAAGTTTTGTGCGGTTTTGCCGATAAGCTTCGTTACCACAACCTGAAAACACAACAAGGACTTGAGCCTTGAGTCACTATAACGATCAGTTCCTGAAGCAGTCCCCTCTGGCAGTATTAGGTGTGTTACGTGATTTACACAGACAGCAGGTTCCCGTCAGGCTGGAATGGTCTAACGGGCAGTTCATCAGCAAAATTCTCGATGTCTCGGCGGAGCGTTTAGTGCTGGACTTTGGCAGCCAGGCGCGGGAAAACCTTTCCGTGCAGAAGGCCAACGATATTGATTTCATCGCTGAAACGCAGGGGGCAAAAGTCGAATTCTCCCTGCCCGGCCTTAAAGCGACGGAATATCAAAATCTCCCGGCGTTTACCACGCCGCTGCCGCCATCGCTGTGGTTCGTTCAGCGCCGGGAATATTTCCGCATTACCGCGCCTACGCAGCCCCAGTATTATTGCCGCACCGAACTTGCCGACGGTTCTCAGTTTGCCTTCCGGCTCTGCGACCTGTCTCTTGGTGGAATGGGCGCCCTGGTGGACGGCACGTTACCGCCGGGCCTTGCACCCGGGCTGCGTTTTGGCCGCGTAGAGATGGATCTCGTAGAATGGGGCAAGTTTTACTTTGATATGCAGTTGGTGATGGTTTCAGAGCGAAAAGTCGTGGACAGTAAAAACGAGACCATTTCTACTCCGCGCCTGAGTTTTCGTTTCTTAAACGTCAACCCGGCGGTCGAGCGCGAACTGCAAAAGATTATTTTCTCGCTGGAGCGGTCGGCCCGGGAAAAGGCCAACCGCGTGAAATAGCTTAAATGGCGTTCATGGCCCGCGTGACCTTATACAGGTAGCGCGGTGCCTGCGGCGCAGGATGGTTGGTCGCTACATGCTGATAAAATTCATCCGGGCTCAGGCGGTTAATTTTGTCGATTGCGGTCTGCCTGTCGGAATCAAAGGTTCTTAGTAGCGCCCCCGCCCCGTTCACGTAAGAAACAATCAGCGCGTACTGCATCACCTGCGGGTCGTTGATTCCCCGCAAAATGCCGTGTTCCAGAATACTCAGATAAGCCGTACCGATGTCGATATTACGCGCCGGCTCTCTCAGTTCACTGTCCGAGGGCTGCCCTCTGAAGCCCTGATTGCGATACACCTCTTTGCCCGCCGTGGAGCCTTTGATCTGCATCAGGCCGATGGCATTAGAGGCGCTAACCAGCTGCGGATTGCCGCCCGACTCTACCGCAATAATTGCCGTTATCAGTCTCGGACTAACGCCCCATTGCTGGCCGGAGAGTTCGGTCAGCGGCATCCAGTTCAGCGCCCGCTGGGTGGGGATCGTCGGATCCCACGGTGCCTGCTGCTGCGGAGAATGGCTGGAGCAACCGGCCAAAAAAAGCACCAGAATGATAAACCCTCTTAATTTCACGCCTCTATCCTTATTGATGTGGCCGGCCATAACGGCGATGACAAGCGCTCTCGATAGCGGCATGATAACCAATTCATATTCAGCAAGGAAATGCCATGTCTCTGATTCATTTAATCGCCCCGTCCGGCTACTGCATTAATCAACAGGCCGCCGCCAGGGGCATTCGTCGGCTGGAAGAGAATGGGCATCAGGTCGTCAATCAGCAGGCAGTGACCCGGCGTTTTCAGCGTTTTGCCGGCACGGACAGTGAGCGACTGGCTGAACTTAATCAGCTGGCGGCTCTGCCGCCGGAAACGGACATCGTGCTGGCCGTGCGCGGGGGTTACGGCATGAGCCGCCTGCTTGAGCACATTGATTTTTCACGTCTTGGGGCTTCGCTTCGTGCCCGGCCACAAATTATTTGCGGTCACAGCGACTTCACCGCTTTCCAGATGGCCCTGCTGGCACAGTGCGGAGCCATCACCTTCAGTGGCCCGATGCTGGCCGGAAATTTTGGTGCCGAGGAGATGGATGAATATACCTGGCGCCACTTCTGGCAGGCGCTCAGCGAACCGACGTTCACGCTAAGTTGGGAAAACGATGCGCCCGCGATGCAGGCCAGCGGCACGGTTTGGGGCGGCAATCTCGCAATGCTAATCTCTCTGGTCGGCACGCCGTTTTTGCCGCCAATAGACGGCGGTATTTTGGTTGTGGAAGACATCAACGAACATCCCTTCCGCGTTGAGCGCATGCTGCTGCAGCTTTACCATGCGGGCATTCTGTCACGCCAGAAAGCGATTATTTTAGGCAGTTTTAACGGGACAACCGCAACGGATTACGATGCAGGATATACTTTTGAAGTAATGCGTAAAACGCTGCAACAGCGCCTGAACGTGCCTGTCCTTTCCGGCCTGCCTTTTGGACATGAACCACAAACCGTGACGCTGCCGCTCGGCGCGTTTGGCGAGCTGGCCCACGACGGCGTTACCTCCCGACTGACGTTAAGTGGACACCCGGTACTTCGCTAAAGAAGCCCGGTTTAAGCGCCCTTTTTGAGCGTTTGGGTAACAGATGACATGTTACAATTCGACAACATAGACAAAGGAGACGAATGATTTTGGACGCAGGGGCGATTGTCAGTCTGTTTATTTTGGGTTCCGTTCTGGTAACTTGCAGTATCTTATTAAGTTCTTTCTCCTCTCGTCTGGGCATTCCCATTCTGGTTATCTTTCTGGCTATCGGCATGCTGGCCGGGATCGATGGCCTTGGCGGTATCCCGTTTGATAATTATCCCTTTGCCTACCTGATCAGCAACCTGGCGCTGGCGGTGATCCTGCTTGACGGCGGGATGAGAACCCAGGCGAGTTCGTTTCGCGTTGCGCTGGGCCCCGCGCTCTCGCTGGCAACCGTTGGGGTATTAATTACCTCCGGGCTGACCGGGATTGCCGCCGCCTGGCTGTTCAACCTGAACCTGATTGACGGCCTGCTTATCGGCGCCATTGTCGGCTCCACCGACGCCGCCGCGGTCTTTTCCCTGCTCGGTGGGAAAGGCCTGAACGAACGCGTCGGCGCGACGCTTGAAATTGAATCGGGCAGCAATGACCCGATGGCGGTGTTTCTCACTATCACGCTGATTGAGATGATCCAGCAGCACCAGACCGGCCTGAGCTGGCTGTTCCTCGTGCACATCATTCAGCAATTTGGCCTGGGGATTGTGCTTGGCCTCGGCGGCGGCTATCTGCTGCTGCAAATGATTAACCGGATAACCTTACCCCACGGGCTTTACCCGATGCTGGCCCTTAGCGGCGGGATTATGGTATTTGGCGTCACGACGGCGCTGGACGGCAGCGGTATTCTGGCGGTTTATCTGTGTGGCTTTGTGATGGGCAACCGCCCGATTCGCAACCGTTTCGGGATCCTGCAAACCTTCGACGGCCTGGCCTGGATGGCGCAAATCGGCATGTTCCTGGTGCTGGGTTTACTGGTAAACCCGTCCGATCTGCTGCCGATTGCAGTCCCTGCTCTCCTGCTTTCCGCGTGGATGATCTTCTTTGCTCGTCCGCTGTCGATTTTTGCCGGTCTGCTGCCATTCCGCGGTTTTAATCTGCGCGAGCGCGTATTTATCAGCTGGGTTGGGCTTCGAGGCGCAGTGCCGATCATCCTGGCGGTGTTCCCGATGATGGCCGGGCTGGATAACGCCCGCCTGTTCTTCAACGTGGCCTTCTTTGTGGTGCTGGTGTCTCTGCTGCTCCAGGGCACGTCGCTGGGCTGGGCTGCCAAAAAAGCCAAAGTCGTCGTGCCGCCAGTAGGCTGGCCCGTTTCGCGCGTGGGTCTGGATATTCATCCTGACAATCCGTGGGAACAGTTTGTCTACCAGCTAAGCGAAGAGAAATGGTGCGTGGGTGCCGCCCTGCGTGACCTGCATATGCCAGAAGAAACGCGTATTGCCGCGCTGTTCCGCAATAACGTACTGCTTCACCCAACGGGCAGCACCCGCCTGCGAGAAGGCGATGTGCTTTGCGTTATTGGCCGGGAACGCGATCTTCCCGCGCTGGGGAAACTGTTTAGCCAGTCGCCGCCGGTGGACTTGGATCAGCGTTTCTTTGGCGACTTTATTCTGGAAGCCAGCGCCCAGTTCTCCGACGTGGCGACCATTTACGGCCTGACGCTGGATGAAGAAGTGGATACTCAGCAATCGTTAGGTGATTTTGTGCTGGGGATGCTCGGCGGCGCGCCGGTGGTTGGCGACCAGGTGGAGTTTGCCGGAATGATTTGGACGGTGGCCGAGAAAGAGGACAATCTGGTGCGTAAGATTGGTGTCCGGGTGGCTGAGGAAGAAGAGGAGTAGTCTCCCCTCACCCCGGCCCTCTCCCAGAGGGAGAGGGGGAAAACAAATGGCGTTAACATGGCTTATCCCCTCTCCCTTCCCGGAGGGGGGATAAGAAGCATAAACGTTAACTCATCACCACCGGCACTCTCGGCGCTAACGCACACATCAGCTCATAGCCAACCGTACCCGCGGCGCTGGCGACATCGTCAATTTTGACGTTTTTGCCCCACAGCTCAACCGGGCTGCCGATACCCGCCTGCGGGCAAGGCGTCAGGTCTACAGCGATCATATCCATCGACACTTTGCCCACCAGGCGGGTCATGACGCCATCCACCATGACCGGCGTGCCATCCGCCGCAATACGTGGGTAGCCGTCCGCATAGCCACCAGCCACAATCCCGATTCGCTGCTCGCCGCTGGCGGTGTAGCGGCTGCCGTAGCCCACGGTATCGCCAGCCTTCAGGTTCTGAATGCCGATAATTTCGCTGCTCAACGTCATTACCGGCTGAAGGCCGCTGGTGGCGATATCCTGCCATTGCCCGCTCGGAGAGGCGCCATAAAGGATTATCCCCGGGCGAACCCAGTCAAAATGCGCCTCAGGGTGCCACAGCGTAGCCGCCGAGTTTGACAGCGAGCGTGGGGCGTCAATTCCCTCCGCCGCCCGTTCAATGCGCTTCATCGGCTCAGTAATGCCTTCTGGCTGCTCGGCATCGGCAAAATGCGCCATCAGGGTCAGCTCGCCCACATTCGGGATAGAACGGAGTTTTTGCCAGATGCCGTGTACGCGGTCGGGCGTAAACCCGAGACGATTCATCCCGCTATTGATTTTGAGATAAACATCCAGCGGCGCGCTCAGCTTCGCGTTGGCTATCGCCTTCACCTGCCAGTTGCTGTGCAGGCTGGTGGTCAGCCGGTATTTGTCGAACAGCGCCAGCTCATCGGCATGGAAGAACCCTTCCAGCATCAGGATCGGCCCTTTCCAGCCTCGCTCACGCAGCAAAATGGCCTCTTCGAGATTCAGCATGGCAAAACCATCGGTCGCGCCTAACGCCGACCAGATACGGTCGAGACCGTGGCCATATGCGTTGGCCTTAACGACCGACCAGACACGCGAACGCGGGGCGGCTCTGCGCACCACTTCAAGATTATTGCGCAGCGCGCTGAGATCCAGCGTCGCTACCACAGGACGGGACATGACGGCTCCTTTTAGTTATGTGCGCCGTGAAGGTGGCGGGCGCTCAGTGGCGTAAAGCCAGGCGCGTAGCGTGCGATGCCTAAATCCTCGCTTGGGATAGCCGGAGTACGCCCGGAGATCAGGTCGCTCAGCATCTGGCCCGAACCGCATGCCATTGTCCAGCCTAGCGTGCCGTGTCCGGTATTAAGCCAGAGATTCTTGAACGGCGTACGCCCTACAATTGGCGTCCCGTCCGGCGTCATCGGACGCAGCCCGGTCCAGAACGTGGCCTGCTCGACGTGCCCGCCTCGCGGATAGAGATCCCTGACGACCATTTCCAGCGTTTCACGGCGCGGCTGCAGCAGTTCAGTGTTAAAACCTACGATTTCTGCCATGCCTCCCACGCGGATGCGGTTGTCAAAGCGGGTAATAGCGATCTTGTAGGTCTCATCCAGAATGGTTGAAACCGGCGCGCCCTGTTCGTCGGCAATAGGAATTGTCAGGGAGTAACCTTTCAAAGGATAGACAGGAATATCGGCGATGCCCTTGAGCAGGCCAGTGGAATAGGACCCGAATGCCACGACGTAGGCATCCCCCTTCACCACTTCCTGGCCGCACTGTACGCCGCTGATTTGCTGGTTGTCGTAAAGCAGACGATCAACCGGCGTATTGAAGCGAAACTCAACGCCGGCTTCCGCCGCCATCCGCGCCAGGTTTTGGGTAAACAGCTGGCAGTCACCGGTTTCATCGTTCGGTAAACGCAGGCCGCCGGTCAGCTTGTGGGCTACGTCCGCCAGCGCGGGTTCAACGCGGTTAAGCTGGCTAGCTTCCAGCAGCTCATACGGCACGCCTGCGTCTTTCAAGACGGCGATGTCTTTGGCCGCGCTTTCATACTGCTGCTCGGTGCGGAACAGCTGTAGCGTCCCGCCCTGCCGGCCTTCATACTGGATGCCTGTGGCGTGGCGCAATTCTTTCAGGCAATCACGGCTGTACTCCGCCAGGCGTACCATGCGGCCTTTATTTTCCATGTAATGGCGGGTATCGCAGTTGCGCAGCATCTGCCACATCCACTTCAGCTGGAACTGGGTTCCGTCGAGGCTGATGGCCAGCGGCGCGTGGCGCTGGAACATCCACTTAATGGCTTTTAACGGGACGCCCGGAGCCGCCCACGGAGCAGCATAGCCCGGAGAGATCTGCCCTGCGTTAGCCGCGCTAGTTTCCTGCGCCGGCCCAGATTCGCGATCGATGACAGTGACTTCATGCCCGGCCTGACGTAAATACCAGGCGCTCGCCACGCCGACGACACCACTTCCCAGCACCACAACACGCATATCTGCTCCGCAATTAGCTAAAAGAATAATCTTCTGATTACATATTGATAACTCAGTTGAATATGTTATTCAACATATGACTTTATTATGGTGACTAAACTCACAAACCTGCCCGCCAGCGCTGGATCGGGATAATTAGCATCTCCTGTACGGGAAAACATTTTCGTCAAAATAAAATGCTGAGTGACGCGCTAAAAGCCCGCTATTGAGATCAATAAATCGCGAAGAAAAAATTTTACTTGTCGGCGCTATCTTTCAGGAGTTGTCTATTCTTGAGAGTGAGGCTTTCCATCCAGAGAAAGTCGAAAACAATGAGGGCGCGCTGATGGCTAACGTAACTGATTTCGCCACAAAGGATCCCACCCGTCTTAGTGACGGCCCCGACTGGACGTTTGAGCTACTGGACATTTACCTGGCCGAGATTGACCGGGTAGCAAAGCTCTACCGCCTGGACACCTATCCCCACCAGATTGAGGTCATTACCTCCGAGCAGATGATGGACGCGTATTCCAGCGTCGGGATGCCGATTAACTACCCGCACTGGTCTTTTGGCAAAAAATTCATCGAAACCGAGCGCCTGTACAAGCACGGGCAGCAAGGGCTGGCGTATGAGATCGTCATCAACTCTAACCCCTGCATTGCCTATTTGATGGAAGAGAACACCATCACCATGCAGGCGTTGGTGATTGCGCATGCCTGTTACGGGCACAACTCTTTCTTTAAAAACAACTACCTGTTCCGCAGCTGGACGGATGCCAGCTCGATAATCGACTACCTGATTTTCGCCAAAAATTACATTACGCAGTGTGAAGAGCGCTACGGGGTTGATGAGGTGGAGCGTCTGCTGGACTCCTGCCACGCGCTGATGAATTACGGCGTGGACCGCTATAAACGCCCGCAGAAGATATCCCTGCAGGAGGAGAAAGCGCGCCAGAAAAGCCGGGAAGAGTATCTGCAAAGCCAGGTGAATACGCTCTGGCGCACGCTGCCGCGTAAGGAAGAGGAAAAAGCCGCGGAATCCGCCCACCGCTTCCCTTCGGAGCCGCAGGAGAATCTGCTGTATTTTATGGAGAAGAATGCCCCGCTGCTGGAGCCGTGGCAGCGTGAGATCCTGCGTATTGTGCGCAAGGTGAGCCAGTATTTTTATCCGCAAAAACAGACCCAGGTCATGAACGAGGGCTGGGCCACCTTCTGGCACTACACCATTCTCAATCATCTGTATGACGAGGGCAAAGTCAGTGACCGCTTTATGCTGGAGTTTTTGCACAGCCATACCAATGTGGTGTTCCAGCCGCCCTATAACAGCCCGTGGTACAACGGCATTAACCCCTACGCGCTGGGGTTCGCCATGTTCCAGGATATCAAACGTATTTGCCAGTCGCCGACCGAAGAAGACCGCTACTGGTTCCCGGATATTGCCGGCAAAGACTGGCTGGAAACGCTGCATTTCGCCATGCGTGACTTCAAGGACGAAAGCTTTATCAGCCAGTTCCTTTCGCCTAAGCTGATGCGCGACTTCCGCCTGTTCACCGTGCTGGACGATGACCGCAATAATTACCTGGAAATTTCGGCCATCCACAATGAAGAGGGATACAGGGAAATACGTTCCCATCTGTCGGCCCAGTACAACCTGAGCAACCTCGAGCCGAATATTCAGGTTTGGGATGTAGATTTGCGTGGGGATCGTTCGCTAACGCTGCGCTACATCCCGCACAACCGCGCCCCACTGGATAAAGGGCGCAGAGAAGTGCTCAAGCATGTGCATCGCCTGTGGGGCTTTGATGTCGTGCTGGAGCAGCAAAATGCGGATGGTAGCGTGGAACTGCTGGAGGGCTGCCCGCAGCGAAACCCGCTGTAAGAGTGAAAAAAAACGCTTCCCGAGGGAAGCGTTTAAAGTTGCTGACAAAGAGGGAAAAAGCGTGATTTTTCCCTCTTTGTGGTTATTAGCCGAAAATCAATGAATTGATTTTCCTGTTTTTTTAACGAGCCCTCTGTTATTTCTTATATCACAAGAGGTTTGTCAACAGTCTGTAGCGCTTCCCGCGGGAAGCGTTTTTTATGCTGGCCTAGCGACTGTGCATCGCCAAATCGCCAGGCAGGTTTTTCTGCATACGGTGCCAAATCTCGCCGCTCTCGCGACCGTAGTTACGCACGGTATCAAAGACCTGCTCGTGTAGCCCCTGCTGGCAGATTTCTGCCAGGCGGTGGTAAAAGCCCAGCGCCAGGCTACGGGCTTCAGGATTGGAGAAGTAGTGACGCCCGATGCGGGTGTACAGCCCTTTCATCCCGTTCAGGATCAGCCCATAAATTGGGTTACCTGATGCAAACGCCAGGCCGCGGAAAATGTTGTAATCCAGCTCGGCAAACGCGTCCGCGTGGTCTTCAACTTTGCTAGCCGTGGCCAGCACTTCCTGCGCTTTATCTGGATACTGACGAATCGCCGTACGAATAAATATCGTGGAAATATTGGTTCGCACCGAAAGCAGATTATCAATCAGCTGCGGCACGCTGTCGTGATCGAGACGAGCCAGCGTTTCCAGAATGTTTAAGCCCGAGGTTTCCCAGAAATTGTTCACCCGCGTTGGCTTCCCGTGCTGAATTGTCAGCCAGCCGTCGCGTGCAAGACGCTGAAGCACTTCACGTAAAGTGGTACGGGTAACGCCAATCAGTTCTGAAAGTTCACGCTCTGCCGGCAGAATAGAACCCGGCGGAAAACGGCTGTTCCAGATACTTTCTATAATATACTCTTCCGCGAAACCCGCTGGGCTCTGCGCCTTAATGACCATAGTAAGATTTCCATTACTCAGGTTTTGCTAATTGGACTCATCATACCAGATGCCATGCGCGCCAGATAGCGGGGCCGACGCGCAAATGCGGGATCGGCGTTGAATTTTGACGATAAACGCCTTAACTCAGGATTTCCTTCGGCTTGATCGCGTGCGCGATAAACGAGTACCCTGAAGCGTTATCTTTTTTAACATCAACATAATACAACGGATAATGGTAACTATACGATGGAAATGTCCTTTGGGCGGGCGTTGTACCGCAATTTTCTGGGTCAATCACCTGACTGGTACAAACTGACGCTGC
This sequence comes from Cedecea sp. AS113, assembly GCF_037152415.1. Classification (NCBI taxonomy): domain Bacteria; kingdom Pseudomonadati; phylum Pseudomonadota; class Gammaproteobacteria; order Enterobacterales; family Enterobacteriaceae; genus Cedecea; species Cedecea sp. AS113. The sequence goes on along the minus strand of NZ_JBBCMI010000004.1, from coordinate 99,823 downwards.
TTCTCTTTTTAGTGCTTAATCCGCTAGTCTTTTGGTTTGTCAGCCCGTTTATCGCGGGATGGATGCTGGTGGTGGAGTTTATTTTTGCCCTGGCGATGGCGCTGAAATGCTACCCGCTGCTGCCGGGTGGCCTGCTGGCCATTGAGGCCGTGCTGGTCGGTATGACCAGCCCCGATCACGTTCGTGCTGAAATTGCTTCAAACCTCGAAGTGCTGCTGCTGCTGATGTTTATGGTGGCCGGGATTTATTTCATGAAGCAGCTCCTGTTGCTGCTCTTCACCCGCCTGCTGTTGGGGATCCGGTCTAAAGTTGCGCTGTCGCTGGCCTTTTGCGTCGCCGCCGCGTTTCTTTCCGCCTTCCTTGATGCCTTGACGGTCGTGGCCGTTGTCATTAGCGTCGCCGTGGGCTTCTACAGCATCTATCACCGCGTAGCATCTGAAGCACAGGATGACAGCAACGTTCAGGACGACAGCCATATTCGGAGCGACAGCCGCGAAGTGCTTGAGCAATTCCGCGCTTTCCTGCGCAGCCTGATGATGCACGCTGGCGTCGGTACCGCGCTGGGCGGCGTAATGACCATGGTTGGCGAGCCGCAAAACCTGATCATTGCTAAAAACGCTGGCTGGCACTTCGGCGATTTCTTCCTGCGCATGATGCCGGTGACCGTGCCGGTGCTGATTTGTGGCCTGCTCACCTGCATCCTGCTGGAACGTTTTAAAGTGTTCGGCTACGGACAAACGCTGCCGGAAAAAGTGCGTGGGATCCTGTATGACTTTGATGCTCAGAGCACCAGGAAGCGAACAAAGCAGGACAAGATGAAGCTGCTGATCCAGGCGCTGATTGGCGTCTGGCTGATTATCGCTCTGGCCTTCCATCTGGCAGAAGTCGGCCTGATTGGCCTGTCGGTGATTATTCTGGCGACATCGCTGTGCGGGGTTACCGACGAGCATGCTATCGGCAAAGCCTTTACCGAAGCGCTGCCGTTTACCGCCCTGTTGACCGTTTTCTTCACTATCGTGGCGGTTATCATCGACCAGCATCTGTTCAGCCCGATAATTCAGTACGTGCTCGATGCCTCTCCGCACGCCCAGCTGTCGCTGTTTTATATCTTTAACGGCCTGCTATCCTCGATTTCCGACAACGTCTTTGTCGGCACCGTTTATATCAACGAGGCGAAAACTGCGCTGCAGAATGGTGCCATCAATATGCAGCAGTTCGAACTGCTGGCGGTGGCTATCAATACCGGCACAAACCTGCCCTCGGTGGCAACGCCAAACGGCCAGGCGGCGTTCCTGTTCCTGCTGACATCGGCGCTGGCGCCGCTGATTCGCCTCTCTTACGGCCGCATGGTTGTGATGGCGCTGCCCTACACGCTGGTTCTGACCCTTGTGGGCCTGCTATGTGTGGAATATACCCTGACGCCTGCTACACAATGGATGCTGGACAGTGGCTGGCTAATGACGCCTGATACGCTGCTTGCACCGCACTAAGGCAATTTGACGGGAAGTCCGCTTCCCGTTACAAATTTTTTCCTTATAAACATCCGATTACTGCGTTATTTTCATCTGCGCTACTGGCGCAAAAAGGGAATTGGTTTACACTGCCGATTCTACGCATGCTGCAGGGAAACTGATTATGTTGCGATATTTAAACCAATGCTCTCTTGGGCGCACCGCCTGGCTGCTTTTAGCCTTTACGGCATTTGCGCTTGAGATGGTGGCATTGTGGTTCCAGCACGTTATGGGGCTGAAACCTTGTGTGATGTGTATTTATGAACGTTGCGCGCTGTTTGGCGTGATGGGGGCAGGCATCGTGGGCGCGATAGCGCCTAAAAGCCCGCTTCGCTATGGCGCCCTGGCCATCTGGCTCTACAGCGCAGGGAAAGGCGTTCAGTTGGCATGGGAGCACACCATGCTGCAGCTTCACCCGTCCCCATTTGTGACCTGTGATTTCTTCGCTCGCTTCCCAAGCTGGCTACCGCTGGATAAATGGCTGCCGCAGGTCTTTGTTGCCAACGGTGACTGCTCCGTTCGTCAGTGGGAATTCCTGTCGCTGGATATGGTGCAGTGGCTGCTCGGGATCTTCGCCGTGTTCCTGGTAATCGCGGTTCTGGTGCTGATTGCCCAGTTCTTCAAACCTAAGCGTCGCGATCTGTTTGGCCGCTAAGTTAACAAACACGTTAGACAAATAACCCACCTTTCGGTGGGTTATTTTTTTCAGGAATGATCGCGCCGGTACAGAGCCCATTCATCAATTCTTTCCCCGCCTGGCAGCAGGCAGTCACTTCTTTCGCCCTCAGGCGTTTTCACCATCACAGATTTCCCGCCTTTGGCCTGGCAGTAAACTGAAGCCGGGTTCGCCATGCCTATGCTGTGCGGAGGCTTCGGTGCCTCACGCTCTGCCGTCGCACAGCCGCTGAGCAACAATAGGCTCATGATGGTTGTTAGTTTTTTCATTTTTCCTCCTTTGAGGACGGAATCTTAACAGCGCGGCTGGGAAGAAGCCAAAGACTGTTGCACCTGCGGGCTAAAACCGGAGAAGGTCGCATTTAACGGACGATGAGCGGACGCCTGCATTGCGGATTTGCAAAAGATACAGACTGCGCCATGGGGATTTGATTCTCGGACATCGTAGGGGGAGGTGCGATACTGCGATCCGCCACATGACGGACACTGGAATGTTAAATTCAGGATAAAAACTCTCTTATTTTGGTTATTGAAAGTCTATCCTATCACAAGATTGGTTATATAAAGGATTTATTTTCATTACCGACCAGCATCGAAATACGCTAGTCAGCCCACTCGGGCTTGTTGAGGATATGATCCTGCCAGTCGCGAACCTCTGACTCTTTCACCGCGATATGACGCACGGAAATGCGTTCGCCGTGCATGGCGGCTTTTGAGCCAGTGATTAGCGGGTGCCATTCCGGCAGCGGTTTGCCTTCGGCCAGCAGGCGGTAAGCGCAGGTGTGCGGCAGCCACTCAAAAGTCGGCAAATTGTCGCGAGTGAGTTTGATGCAGTCCGGCTCGTATTCGAAGCGACGGGCGTAGTTCCTGCACTGACAGGTTTTGATATTGAGCTGCTTACAGGCGACGTTGGTGAAATAAATCTCGTCGGTGTCTTCGTCCATCAGCTTATGCAGGCAGCACTGGCCGCAGCCGTCGCACAGGGATTCCCACTCGGCGTCGCTCATTTCGTCGAGAGTTTTACTTTGCCAAAAAGGAGTGGGTGTCATAGCGGTTCCTGCATTTAAAAATTAAGCTGCACCTTATAAACAGTCTGACACCCGGATGCAAGTTTTGCCGCCCTGAAGCGGCAAATTGTTTATAAAACACGCGTCGTCAGGCTGTGACCTGCAAAGCTCACTTCCAGCTCATCGCCGCTAAGCAGCGGGCCTACGCCTTCCGGTGTACCGGTCAGGATCACATCCCCCGCACGCAGGGTGAAGAACTTGCTCATGTAGGCAATCAGCGGCACGATCTTGTGGATCATGTCTTCGGTATTGCCCTGCTGGCGAATTTCACCGTTGATCTTCAGCTCCAGCGGGGTATTTTGCGGATCGTGAGTGAACTGTGCCGCAGGGATAAACCCGGAGATTGGGCAAGAGTTATCGAAGCCCTTGGCTTTTTCCCACGGCTGGCCTGCTTTTTTCAGTTTGGCCTGCAGATCGCGCAGCGTAAGGTCCAGCGCAACACCATAGCCGGCGATGGCTTTTTGCACGTGCTCTTCACTTGCCTGCTTAAGGGTTGAGCCGATCAGAATGGCCAGCTCTACCTCATGATGCACGGAGCCGAATTCCTGTGGTAACGCCAGCGGCTGGCGAATATCGCACAGGGCACTTTCAGGCTTAATAAACACCACCGGCTCGTCCGGCGTCGCACTGCCCATCTCTTTAATATGTTTGGCATAGTTGCTGCCAACACAGACTACTTTGTTTACCGGAAAATCAAGCAGCGCACCCTGCCAGTTATGATGTTGATACATGCCTTTCCTCTGTGTCGTGTGTGTTAACTGCCTTTGATACTAGATAAAAAAATGCCTGCTGAATACCGGGGAAGTGTTTCTAAGCGTGCCTTATTTATCTGCGATGGCATCCGCCATTTTGCCGATGCTAATGGCAAAGTAGTAAGAACGGTTCCAGTGCATCAGGGTGCGGAAGTTGTTATAGACCAGGAACGAACGATCCAAACCATCGTCTGGCTTCACCAGCCAGGCTTTCTTTGACGACGCTGGAAGATAGGAGCCTTTTGGCAGCGTCACGCCTAGTTTTTTCCACTGGGCCACGGACTTGCCCTGCCCCTGGCTTGTGCCCAGCAGCGAAGTATTAAAGCCCGTGGGCAGTTTCACTTCATAGCCCCACGCCCCACCACGCTGCCAGCCCTCTACCGCCAGGTAGTTTGCCGTGGAAGCGAAAACGTCTCGGGTGTTATTCCAGATATCAATTTTGCCGTCGCCATCGCCGTCTTTGCCGTAGCGCAGCAGCGAACTCGGCATAAACTGGTTCTGCCCCATCGCCCCGGCCCATGAGCCTTTCATCTGCGTCGCGCTGACATCACCTCGCTGGATGATTTTCAGCGCCGCCATCAGCTCGTTGGTGAAAAAGGCTTCACGACGGCCCTCAAATGCGAGCGTCGCTAAAGCAGAAATGACATCTTCTTTGCCCTGCAGCTTGCCGAAGTTACTTTCCATTGCCCACAGCGCGACGATGTAGCGACTCTGCACGCCACTTTTGGCGCTGACTTTTTCCAGCTCTGCCCGGTGCTGGCGGGCCAGGCTACGCGCCTGTTTGATTTTGGCGGGAGTAATAACGCGGTTTAAATAGTCATCCAGCGTTATTTTCTTTTCCAGCTGATTGCGATCGGATTGAATGACCCGATCGACAAAATGAATATTGGCAAAGGCTTTTGCCAGCGTCGCATTGCTGATGCCCTTTGCTCTGGCTTGTTGTTTTAATTTTTCGACATAAGCCGGAAATTCAGCGGGATTTCGCCCTTGCTCAGCGAGCGTGGCAGTTTGACGCGGGCTAGTTTGAGGAACTGAGGCGGCTGTGGGAGTCGCCTCAGCAGCGGGAAGATAACCGGCCCCGCTGGAAAGAATTAAGGCGCTGAAGGTATAACGCAAAACTGCATTTTTCATCATCATTTCTTCAATAATGTGTTTCACACATTCTCCGTGTGAAAGCATGGAAAAGATTTACCTTCAGTCCGAAATTTATTTTTTAGGACTCTTTTCCAGGTGCATAGTCAGCAAACTTTCTACCGGAGGTGGGATCTGTAAATAATAGCCCTCAGTTTCCAGCGCCTGTTTCACTTTATCCAAATCGGCATTGGCCAGTTTTTTACTGCCGTCCAGCGGCAACAGCATCGACAGGACCGGTTTGCCAAAGCCTTTCATCAGCTCTTCCGGCACTCGGGAGAAATCGTCTTTTTTTTCGACATAAAGATATGTCTGGTCACGTTTAGTACTTCGGTAGATCACACAAAACATTTTTTTTACTCTATTTTCGCCAGCGAGTGGCTTGCCTGAATATAAGCTGGACTATAACATGCCTGGTGTACTTCGGAATATCGTCCCACAATAGTGGGGATTGAAACTGAATTGAGTAAGGCCAGGATGTCAAACACGCCAATCGAGTTAAAGGGCAGCAGTTTTACCTTATCTGTGGTTCATTTGCATGATGCACAACCTGAGGTTATTCGCCAGGCTCTGGAAGATAAAATCGCCCAGGCTCCCGCATTCTTAAAGAATGCCCCGGTGGTCGTTAACGTCGCCAGTCTCGATGGTTCCGTCAACTGGAAGAAAGTACAACAGGCCGTTACCGCAACCGGCCTGCGCGTGGTGGGTATCAGCGGCTGTAAAGATGAAGCTTTAAAGGCTGAAATTGAGCGTGCTGGCCTGCCCTTGCTGACCGAAGGGAAAGAAAAGGCCGCAAGAACGCCAAAAGCCGCACCTGCTGAGCCCGTGGTGGTCACCGCGCCGGATGTTACACCGATCACAAAAACGCGTTTAATTGATACTCCGGTCCGTTCCGGGCAGCGCATTTATGCGCCAAACTGTGACTTGATTGTGACCAATCACGTCAGCGCCGGTGCAGAACTGATAGCAGATGGTAATATTCATATTTACGGCATGATGCGTGGCCGTGCGCTGGCTGGTGCAAGCGGCGATCGTGATGCACAAATATTTTGTACTAACCTGGTAGCAGAGCTTGTCTCTATTGCGGGCGAGTACTGGCTGAGCGAGCAGATCCCAGCCGATTATTATGGAAAAGCGGCTCGCCTGAATCTGGCGAGTGGTGCGCTCTCCGTTCAATCTTTGAATTAAGCCCTTTTAACAAGGAAATCCTTTATGGCACGCATTATTGTTGTTACATCGGGTAAAGGGGGCGTCGGTAAGACCACGTCCAGCGCGGCCATCGCTACGGGGCTGGCCCAAAAGGGAAGAAAAACCGTCGTTATTGATTTCGACATTGGTCTGCGTAACCTTGACCTGATCATGGGCTGCGAACGCCGCGTTGTGTACGATTTCGTTAACGTGATTCAGGGCGATGCCACGCTGAATCAGGCGCTTATCCGCGATAAACGCACTGAACAGCTCTATATCCTGCCTGCTTCACAAACCCGCGATAAAGACGCTCTGACCCGCGAAGGCGTGGCCAAGGTGCTGGAAGACCTGAAAAACATGGACTTCGAGTTTATCGTTTGTGACTCCCCGGCAGGTATCGAAACCGGCGCGCTGATGGCGCTGTACTTCGCGGATGAAGCGGTCATTACCACCAACCCGGAAGTCTCCTCGGTGCGTGACTCAGACCGAATCCTCGGCATTCTGTCGTCCAAATCCCGCCGCGCTGAAAACGGTGAAGAGCCGATTAAAGAGCATTTATTGCTGACCCGCTACAACCCAGGTCGCGTCAATAAAGGCGATATGCTGAGCATGGAAGATGTGCTCGAAATTCTGCGCATTCCGCTGGTTGGCGTTATCCCTGAAGACCAGTCAGTGCTGCGTGCGTCCAACCAGGGCGAGCCGGTGATTCTTGACGGTGAATCGGATGCAGGCAAAGCCTACGCCGATACCGTGGAACGCCTGCTCGGCGAAGAACGCCCTTTCCGCTTCATTGAAGAAGAGAAGAAGGGTTTCCTGAAACGCCTGTTCGGAGGATAAGTTATGGCATTACTCGACTTTTTTCTGTCACGAAAAAAGAACACCGCCAACATCGCGAAAGAGCGTTTACAGATCATCGTAGCTGAGCGTCGCCGTAGCGATGCGGAACCGCATTACCTGCCGCAGCTGCGCAAGGACATTCTCGACGTGATTTGCAAATACGTGCAAATTGACCCGGAAATGGTCAGCGTCCAGCTCGAGCAGCGGGATGGAGATATTTCGATTCTGGAGCTGAACGTGACGCTCCCGGAAGCGGAAGAAGCCAGTAAGTCGGCATGAATAAAAAACCCCCTGCATTTGTCAGGGGGTTTTATTTTTACGCAGTCACTTAACGTTTATTAAGCTCATTCTTGTTGCAGCTTGCCAATATATTCAAACCTGAGAACAATACTGTAATTATTCCCAGGTCATATAAATAATCAGTATTCCGCCAGCAATTTCGTTAATGCTTCTGCCATTAATTCTGCCCGCCAGCCGCTAATTAATTCCGGTGCCACGCTTTGCGGTTTCAATTTCCAGTGCCAGTTTAACAGCTGATTGATTTGGCGGCGGGAGGCCAGTAATTCGGCGCTCAGCCCTTTAGCCTCGCTCACTTCCTGCACCAGGGCTTTAATGGCCTTAAACACTTTGCGGTAGCCCGGCATATCCACCAGATTTTGCAGCGGCTGCGGCAGCTCGCTCTCCGGCAGCGCCTGCGCCTCGGCCACCAGGGCGATAAGCGTTTTGCCGTGGAAGCGAATTTCGCTGCCGCTCAGGCCAAGCGAGTCCAGTTCGCCCAACGAGCCAGGCATGTATCTCGCTACCTGCCACAGGTTTTCTTCGCGGACGACAAAGTTCACCGCCATGTCGCGCTCGCGGGCTTTACGCAAGCGCCAGGCCGCCAGCTTCTTGAGGCAGGCCAGCTGTCGGGTACGCAGCTGCCAGGCATTGCCTATTTCGCGCCAGGCTTCTTCCGGATCGAGCTGATCGCGACGACGGGAGCACATCAGATGGCACTCATCGAGAGCCGCGCCTATCCAGCCCGCCGCTTCCGTTTCGGCCATCAGTTTCTCAGCGATAGGCAGCAAATAAAGCACATCTGCCGCGGCGTATTCACACTGCCTCTCCGTGAGCGGACGCGCCAGCCAGTCGGTGCGGGATTCACTTTTATCCAGCGCAATGCCGGTGTAAGACTCAACGATAGTGGCAAAGCCGCAGGACAGCGGGCGGCCAGTAAAGGACGCCAGAATTTGCGTATCAATAAACGGATCAGGCAGCATGCCAAAGGCATTCAGGAAGACTTCGAGATCTTCGCTGCCCGCATGCAGATACTTGATGGTGTCAGGATCCTGCAACAACGCCTTGAACGGCGACCAGTCGCCGATGGCTAAAGGATCGATCAGCGAAACCTGCTGGCCGTCATAAAGCTGGATCAGCCCCAGCTGCGGGTAATAGGTTCTGGTGCGAACAAATTCGGTGTCCAGCGCCAGCGCGGGGAACTGACGAGCGGCCTGGCATACGGCGGCCAGCCCTTCATCGGTAGTAATCATCTGGTAAGTCAAATTCAGTTCTCTTAGGTTGCGCCCATAAAAAATGCCGGCGAACCGGCATCAGGACGAGTGACTTGGAGCTCAGGCGTTATTGTTGCCTGTCTTGCCCGCTTCGTCACGCAGTTCTCGTCGTAAAATTTTCCCGACGTTCGATTTTGGCAGTTCCGTGCGGAATTCAATCAGTTTAGGCACTTTATAGCCGGTTAACTGGCGACGACAGAAGGCGATCAGCGCCTCTTCCGTCAGGGCAGGATCTTTTTTCACCACAAAGATTTTCACCTGCTCACCGCTCACCCCGGCAGGAACACCCACCGCCGCGACTTCAAGCACGCCTTCGTTCTGCATGACCACATCTTCAATTTCGTTCGGATAAACGTTGAAGCCGGAAACGAGGATCATGTCTTTTTTGCGGTCAACGATGTTCATGAAGCCTTCTTCGTTCATTACCGCAATATCCCCGGTGCGCAGCCAGCCGTCTTTAAGGATTTCATCCGTTTCTTTCGGTCGCTGCCAGTAGCCCAGCATTACCTGCGGGCCTTTAACGCACAGTTCGCCTGGCTCACCGGGCGGTACTTCATTGCCCTGATCGTCTATCAGCTTCACGTCGGTGGACGGCACCGGCAGGCCAATAGATCCGCTGTGATAATCCATATCATGCGGGTTCGCGCTGACCAGCGGTGCGCATTCCGTCAGGCCATAGCCTTCAAGCAGGAAGCGGCCCGTGAGTTTTTCCCAACGTTCGGCAACAGCGTGCTGGACGGGCATACCGCCGCCCGCAGCGAGGTGAAGGCTTGAAAAATCAAGCTGCTGGAACTCTTTGTTATTCAGTAACGCGTTAAACAACGTATTCACGGCGGTCATGGCAGTGAAAGGATATTTTGCCAGCTCTTTTACCAGTCCCGGAATGTCGCGTGGGTTGGTAATCAACAGGTTCTGCCCCCCCATGTCGATAAACAGCAGGCAGTTAATGGTCAGAGCAAAAATGTGGTACAGCGGCAGCGGAGTCACCACCAGCTCTTTACCTTCGTGCAGTAGCGGGCTGTATGCCGCCCTGACTTGCTCGAGGTTGGCCAGCATATTACGGTGCGTCAGCATGGCGCCTTTAGCTACGCCGGTTGTGCCGCCGGTGTACTGCAGGAAGGCTAAATCGCCATTGATAATTTCAGGTTTGATGTACTGCATGCGGTAACCGCTTTGCAGCGCCCGACGGAAAGAGATGGCGTGCGGCAGATGGTATTTCGGCACCAGACGCTTGATGTACTTCACCACGAAGTTAACCAGCGTCCCCTTCGGCCCGGAGATCTGGTCCCCCAGGCGAGTCAGGATGACGTGTTTCACCTGGGTTTTTTCGACCACTTTCTCCAGCGTGTGGGCAAAGTTTGACACGATCACAATCGCGCTGGCCCCGCTGTCATTCAGCTGGTGCTCCAGCTCTCGCGGGGTATAGAGCGGGTTAACGTTAACCACCACCATACCGGCGCGCAGAATGCCGAACAGCGCGACAGGATACTGCAGCAGGTTTGGCATCATCAGCGCCACGCGGTCGCCTTTTTTCAGGCCCAGCCCCTGCTGAAGGTACGCGGCAAATGCCCGGCTGCGCTCTTCCAGTTTGCGGAAGGTCATCACCTCCCCCATGTTGATAAAAGCGGGTTTGTCAGCGTAGCGAGTGACAGCCTGCTCAAACATATCAACCAGGGATTGATAGCGGTCGGGATTTATTTCAGCCGCAACGTCGGCCGGGTAGCGGTTAAGCCAAACCTTATTCAAGGATCCACCTCTGAAATTATTATTTGTCGTCATCACAACCCCAGGGAATACATTTCGTTAACATAATATTAACTCAGCGTACCAGTTTATTAATTAGCCTGATTAAAGGTTGCGAAGCACATCACTAAATTTTTTCATCCGTCCTGGATAAAAACAAACAGCGGCCAGGCCGCTGTTTGAAAACATTTTAAAAACAACAGATTATTCGGTTACAACGGTTTGCACCTGTGCAGGCCCCGGATTGTACCAGCCGCCGCCCCACATGTCGTAATGGTGGCGATACGGGTAAGGCCCGCCCCAGAACCACGGATCGATCGGCTGCGGCGGCATGACGACCTGCTGGACTACGTTCCAGCGCTTGTATCCCGTCGCCTGCATGGTCATGAATTTATAGGGCGTCTGACCAATCTTACCTTCTGCCGTGCCGGTAATTGGCCCGACGACGGTCACCAACTGATTGCGGAAATCTACCGGATCAAGGAAGCCATTGACGTCGGCATAAATGCGCCCTTGCGAAGGATCATTCAATGCCGGACGGGCACCTTCATCGAGGCTGACGGTGGCAATCTCCAGGCGAGTTTTGCCCTTCAGGTTGTCCACGTTCACCACTCGCCCGCCAAAGCGCGCTTCCTGCCCGACATAAAGCTGGGGCGCACTCATCACCGCCGTCAGATCCTGCTGTGGGGTCGCGGAAGTCCCTTTAATTGCATCCGGCACACTCACGCAGCCGCTCAGGACCAGCGCCGCAGCGGCGGCCAGCAGCCAGCTGCATTTTTTGACATTACAAACAGCCATACCTCATCTCCTTAACCTGCCCGCCGTTTAGCGGGGTCGGTCTTACTCTCTGCCAGGTAGCTTTTTCCAGGTGACTTCGTTACGCAGGTAGACAGGCTCCGCATGCTCGACGGCGACGGTTTTGCCGGCGCTAAACGCCTGCTGCGCCAGAGGAAGCATATCTTCAGCTTCAGGCAGCGTAGTTTCACCGTCCTGCAACACAAGTCCGCTATCCTTCGCCATATCAGGCCAGGCCTGCCAGCCTGTTCCGACTGTAGCCCAGGTGCCGCTCAGATGCTTCAACCGCCCGGCAACGTCTTCAGGCTTAAGGACGGCTTCGCTTGCTTCACCGTGCCACACGCCCTGCTCGTCACGCTCATATTCAGCCCAATAAACTTCGCCCATGCGGGCATCTATTGCGGCGAGTACGCGGGTGGCGCCCGTTCTGCGCCATGCGCCCTGAGCCATTGTCGCCAGCGTTGAAACGCCCATCATCGGCAGCTCAGCACCCAGCGCCAGCCCCTGCGCAATCCCAATCCCAATGCGCACACCGGTGAAACTGCCCGGCCCACGCCCGTAGGCAAGTGCGTTCACCTCAGACAAAGTAATCCCGCCCTGGTTCAGGATCTCTTTGACCAGCGGTAAAATTCTTTGCGTGTGCTCACGCGGGCAGAGTTCGAAATGGGCGTAGGACGCCGCGTCGTTTTGCAGGGCAACAGAACAGGCTTCTGTTGCGGTATCGATGGCTAAAATTCGCATGGGCTTGCCAACCTCTGGCGGAGATAAGGTCAAAAAACGGCGCGCATCATACCATAGCCTGGCACAAATTACTGCGCACCAGAGGCATTGAGGAACTCAACTGCCCGATTTATATCCCGGGTACGCGGCGTGGGCGGCAGGCTGTTAAGGAAAACAGCGCCATACGGACGCATGACCAGGCGGTTATCGCAGATAACCAGGACCCCACGGTCTTCTACATCGCGGATGAGGCGACCGACACCCTGCTTAAGGGTGATCACCGCGTCAGGCAGTTGGACATCGTCAAATGGATCGCCCCCGCGAATGCGGCAATCTTCCATGCGAGCCTTGAGCAGCGGATCGTCCGGCGAGGTAAAGGGAAGTTTGTCGATGATAACCAGGGAGAGCGTGTCGCCGCGCACGTCTACGCCTTCCCAGAAGCTGCTGGTCGCCACCAGCAGGGCGTTACCGGCCTCAACAAACTGCTGCAGCAGTTGGCCTTTGCTTGTTTCCCCCTGCAGCAGCACGGGCAACGTCATGGTGGCCCGGAACTGTTCCGCCAGGTCGCGCATCATGGCGTGGGAGGTACAGAGCATAAAGCAGCGCCCGTTGTTCGCCTCAATGAGCGGGCGCAACAGGTTAGCCAGGTGACGGCCAGCATGGGGCTGATTGGGCGTCGGCAGCCCTCTCGGCACGCACAGCAGCGCCTGTTTAGCGTAATCAAACGGGCTGGCAAGCAGCAGTGTTTCTGCTTCGTCAATACCCAGCCGCTCGGTGAAATGGCTCATATTGTCATTCACCGCAAGCGTGGCCGAGGTAAAGACCCAGCAGCCCGCTTTTTCACGAATGACTTCCTTAAACTTGTCGGCCACGGACAGGGGCGTCAGGGCCAGCGTGAAGTGGCGGGCGTTGCATTCATACCAGTAGCTGTAGCCCGGCTGATTAATCTCTTTCAGCCGTTTGATTCGCCCACGGTAAATTACCGCGCGTTCAAATGCGGCATCCAGCAGCGCCGAGCGGCCAAGAGAAAGCTTTGCCACGTCATAACACAGCTCCAGGGCATCATCGAGCAGCAGCAGCGAACGCTGGATATTCGCATCCGCAAGCAGCTCCCGCAGGTTCCCCCGGTAGCCCGGGTCGCCTATTTGCAGGCGGAAGTCCTGCGTGCGCTGGGCAAGGCTGTCGGCGCTTTTTTGCAGTTGCTGCGCGTCACGGACTTCCGTGCGGTAGGCAATGGAAATGTCTTTGGCGAGGTCGAGCAACTGCCGGCTGGAGATAGACTGGCCAAAATACTGGCTGGCGATATCCGGGATCTGGTGGGCTTCATCGAAAATTGTCACCTGAGCCTCGGGAATAAGCTCCGCGAAGCCGCTCTCCTTCACTACCATGTCGGCCAGGTACAAGTGATGGTTCACCACCACCACGTCGGCATCCATCGCCTTTTTACGCGCCTTGACCACAAAGCAGTCCTGATACTGCGGACAATCCTGCCCCAGACAGTTATCGTTGGTGCTGGTGACCATCGGCCAGACGGTGGAATCTTCGGCGACGGACCCACAGGTGCTGATATCGCCATCCACGGTTTCACTGGCCCAGCTGCGCAAATGCATCACGTCGCTTAACGCCTGCACGGGCAAATCACCGCCCGCCAGCGACTGCTGCTCCAGCCTTTCCAGGCAAAGATAGTTAGAGCGCCCTTTCAGCAACGCCACGCGACCGGTAAATTTCAGCGCACGGGATATCGTCGGCAGATCGCGAGAAAACAGCTGATCCTGCAGCGCTTTTGAGCCGGTAGAAATAATGATTTTTTTGCCAGAACGCAGCGCGGGGGCAAGATAAGCGTATGTTTTCCCTGTACCGGTACCGGCCTCTACCACCAGCTCGCCGCCGACTTGAATCGCCCGGGTTACGGCCTCCGCCATTTCACGCTGAGCTTCACGCGGCTTGAAGCCCGGAATGACCTTAGCCAGTTGGCCGTCTGCTGCAAAATCGTCCGTCACGTTACCCCCTGGTTAAATTGCCAGTGATTATGTCAGCCCCGGCGAGGTTTATCCAGCCAGGCGGTGGCACCGGGCGGCGGATTGTGGCAGTCTGTGCCGCACATATCGTTTGTTGTTAAGGAGTTGCCATGAGTATTGCGCGTATTAAACCTGAAGCCCGCTGGTCTGATGCGGTTATCCATAACCAGACCGTGTACTACACCGGCGTCCCGGAAAACCTGGATGCTGACGCCTACCAGCAGACGGCAAATACCCTGCAGCAAATCGACACCCTGCTGGCCGAACTCGGCAGCGACAAGACCCGCATTCTGGATGCAACGATTTTCCTGCCGGATGGCGAAGATTTTGCGGCGATGAATAGAGCGTGGGATGAGTGGGTTGTGGCGGGTAAAGCGCCGGTACGCTGCACCGTACAAGCTAAGTTGATGAACCCGCGCTACAAAGTGGAAATCAAAATCATCGCGGCGGTGTAACGCTAAGTCGCTAAGGCCCGGCTAGTCCTGCGGGTCTTCTTCTTCGCCGTCTTCATCTTCAAAGCGTACGGCGACGTTACCCCCGGTATGCGAGGCACGAATCTCACTGGCTACGAGGGCGATGGCTTCGCCGCTGCTCATGCCGTCGGCCATCAGTTCGTGAATACGCTCGACGGCCTGCTGCTGCTGCTCGTGGCTAAGCGCCGGTAATCCTGAAATCATGTTTAAGTCCTGTTACAGTGCTGAAGTCGCTATTTTACTCTGCTCCTGACGATGCTACCAAGATGAATGTTACAACCTCCCCCGTTTTTCGCGAACTCAGCTGGCAGGCCGATGCCGTTCAGCACTATTTCCGCTCGGTTTCCACTCAGCCCTGGGCCATGCTGCTTCACTCTGGCTTTGCCGACCATCCGCATAACCGTTTTGATATTATGGTTGCCAGCCCGCTTGCAACGCTGGTCACACGCGGCCAGGAAACCGTGATTGAACGCCACGGGCTTTCATCACAACACAACGAATGCCCGCTTGAACTGTTACAGCAAACGCTGGACAGCTGTGGCCTTGCCACCACGCCCACTAGCGATATTCCGTTCTGCGGCGGCGCGCTGGGGCTATTTAGCTACGATCTGGGCCGCCGCTTTGAGAAAATCCCCTCGACGGCAGAACAGGATTTAACCACGCCGGATATGGCCGTCGGCATTTATGACTGGGCGCTGATTGCAGACCATCATCTGCAGCGTCTGACGCTGGTTTGCAGGGGAGACATTGAAGCTCGTCTGGCCTGGCTGAATGCACTCTCGCCCCGGCAAAATGTTCAGCCTTTCCGGCTGACCAGCCAGTGGCAGTCCAATATGTCCCGCGATACGTACGGCGAGAAGTTCCGCCAGATCCAGGCTTATCTCAGTAGCGGAGACTGCTACCAGGTTAACCTGGCTCAGCGGTTCCACGCCCGCTATGAAGGGGATGAATGGCAGGCTTTCGAAACGCTGAATCAGGCGAACCGCGCGCCGTTCAGCGCTTTTCTGCGGCTGCCGGACAGCTGTATTCTTAGCCTTTCCCCGGAGCGGTTTGTTCTGCTCGAAGACAAGCAGATTCAAACCCGCCCGATTAAAGGCACGCTGCCTCGTCTTGCCGATCCGCAGGCCGACGCAGCGCAAGCTGAACGCCTGGCGAACTCGCCAAAAGATCGCGCTGAAAATCTGATGATTGTTGATTTGCTGCGCAACGACATTGGCCGCGTTGCGGTGCCGGGCAGCGTCAAAGTGCCAGAGCTGTTTGTGGTGGAGCCTTTCCCTGCGGTGCATCACCTGGTGAGCACGATTACCGCCAGGCTGCCTGAGACGCTTAGCGCCTGCGATCTCCTGCGCGCCACCTTCCCCGGAGGTTCAATCACCGGTGCCCCCAAAGTGCGGGCAATGGAAATTATTGAAGAGCTTGAGCCTCAACGGCGTAACGCATGGTGTGGCAGTATCGGCTACATTAGCTTCTGCGGAAAAATGGATACCAGCATCACCATCCGTACGCTCACTGCCGAAGGCGGGAAATTATATTGCTCTGCCGGCGGCGGGATCGTTGCCGACAGTCACGAGGCGGCGGAATATCAGGAAACTTTTGATAAAGTTAATCGTATCCTGCCCTTACTGGAGAATTAATGCATGCCTGGTTCGTCCCTGACGCTGAATGACTTCCTTACCCGGTTTCAACTGTTACGCCCGGCGGACAGCGGGCCGGTCAGCAACAAACGTCAGGCGGCGGTGCTGGTACCCATTGTGCGGCGCCCTCAGCCGGGGCTTTTACTCACCCAGCGCTCGCTGATGCTGCGCAAACATGCAGGCCAGGTGGCCTTCCCCGGTGGAGCGGTAGACGACACCGACAGTTCGCTGATAGCCGCCGCGTTGCGGGAAGCCCAGGAAGAAGTCGCCATTCCACCAGAATCCGTCGAGGTTATCGGCACGCTCCCGCCGGTGGACAGCGTGACGGGTTTCCAGGTCACGCCGATTGTCGGCATCATTCCCCCTGATTTGCCCTGGCGCGCCAGTGAAGATGAAGTTTCTGCGGTATTTGAAATGCCGCTCGCCGAGGCGCTGAGGCTTGGGCGCTACCATCCGTTAGATATCCATCGCCGCGGCAACGCGCATCGCGTCTGGCTTTCCTGGTATCAACGCTATTTTGTCTGGGGGATGACGGCGGGGATTATTCGCGAACTCTCTTTACAGGTAGATAGCGATCCAGGCGACACTTTAAAACGCTGAAAATGGCTATATTTAAGCAACAGAAAGACCATAAATCATCTGCTATTAGGTGATTTATGGTTAAGCATTAGTTTAATTCATGTGAATAGTTTCCTGGTGGAACCAATAAATTTTTAAACTAGCGCTTAGCCATTTCAAAGCATCATGTTCCATGAAACAGGGTGCTATCAGAGGAGTTTTAGAGTGATTAGCATATTCGACATGTTCAAAGTCGGCATCGGGCCTTCCAGCTCCCATACCGTCGGGCCAATGAAGGCCGGGAAACAGTTTGTCGACGCACTGATCGAACAGGGACTGCTGGACAGTACCACCCGCATCGCGGTGGACGTTTACGGTTCTCTTTCCCTGACGGGGAAAGGCCACCACACCGATATCGCGATTATTATGGGTCTGGCCGGCAACCAGCCGGATAACGTCGATATCGACGCTATTCCGGCTTTTATTCGCGACGTGGAAACCCGCGGTCGTCTGCTAATTGCTCAGGGTCGTCATGAGGTCGATTTCCCGCAGGATAACGGCATGCGTTTTCGCAGCGACAACCTGCCGCTGCATGAAAACGGCATGCAGATCCACGCCTATAACGGCGACAAAGAGATCTACAGCAAAACCTATTATTCCATCGGCGGCGGCTTCATCGTCGACGAAGAACACTTTGGTAAAGATGCGGCCAGCGAAGTCACCGTGCCTTATCCATTCCATTCCGCACAGGAAATGCTGCAGCACTGCAAGGACACCGGGCTTTCCGTGTCCGGCATGGTAATGCAGAACGAACTGGCGCTGCATAGCCGCGAGGAAATCGAAGAGTACTTCGCCAATATCTGGCAAACCATGCGCGCCTGTATCGATCGCGGGATGAATACCGAAGGCGTGCTGCCTGGCCCGCTGCGCGTGCCGCGTCGTGCCTCTGCCCTGCGCCGGATGCTGGTGTCCAGCGATAAGCTGTCCAACGATCCAATGAACGTGGTTGACTGGGTGAACATGTTTGCCCTGGCGGTGAACGAAGAGAACGCCGCGGGTGGCCGCGTTGTGACCGCGCCAACCAACGGCGCCTGCGGGATCGTGCCTGCGGTGCTGGCCTACTACGACCACTTTATCGAGCCGGTCACGCCGGACACCTGGATTCGCTACTTCCTGGCCTCCGGCGCTATCGGCGTGCTGTACAAAATGAACGCCTCTATTTCTGGCGCTGAAGTAGGCTGCCAGGGTGAAGTCGGCGTTGCCTGTTCGATGGCGGCGGCGGGCCTGGCTGAAATTATGGGCGCAAGCCCGGAACAGGTTTGCGTTGCGGCGGAAATCGGTATGGAACATAACCTCGGCCTGACCTGTGACCCGGTCGCCGGCCAGGTACAGGTGCCATGTATCGAGCGGAATGCGATTGCCTCGGTGAAGGCTATCAACGCCACCCGTATGGCGATGCGTCGTACCAGCGCCCCACGCGTTTCGCTCGATAAGGTCATTGAGACCATGTACGAAACCGGTAAAGACATGAACGCCAAATACCGCGAAACATCGCGAGGCGGGCTGGCTATTAAGGTTCAGTGCGATTAAGCCGTAACCAAGCAACGCGGCTTAAACGCTAAGCCGCGTTCGTTATAAAATGAGCGGGGAGTACCGTAAAGTATTTCCCGCTCACATCGTTTTACTGAGCATCCGCTTGTTCTTTCCCCGACATTCAATATCTAAAATTCAATTAGCCGGTCACTATCTGCAGGAAGCGATCTCGCACAGGATCGTTTAACTGAGCATTCCAGGCTATGCCCGTTTGCCAGGTGGTATGTTCACCTTCAAGTGCCACAAGCCTGACTCCGGCTGGCAGAATATGGCTTACCCCCGCCGGCAGTAATGCCACGCCCTCTCCGGCGGCAACCAGCGCCAGCAAAGTCTGAATATCATCTGCCGCTGAAACGGTGCGGGGAGCGAGATTATTGCCTGAGAGAAAACGCGCTGCCTGTGCCGACAGCCCTTCTCCCCGATTGCGGGATAGCTGCAGCAGTTGGCTCATTTGCAGCAACTCTGTTGCCGCAGCTGTTTCCGCATTAGGCGCCTGAATCACGGCAAGAACCAGCCGCTCTTCCGCCAGGATTCGACTTTCCAGCTGTGCAGGCGCAGGCAATCGCACAAACCCAACCTGAAGACTGCCCTCCATTAGCTGCCGAAACTGTTCTGCAGAGGACATATCATTCAGGGATACCTGCACATCCGGAAACTGGCTGCGAAAAACGGCCACCTGCCGAGGGGCCAACTGGAAGGACGAGATCCCAAAGCCCATGGTCAGTTTCCCCGCCCGCCCTTTCTGAATATCGGCCACTTCGGAACAGAAAAGATCGTGGCGTTCGAGTACCGCAGCAGCGCCCGGGAGCAGCAGCTCTCCTGCCACGGTCAGCCTTGCCCCGTGGCGACCTCGCTGAAATAGCGTGATGCCGGAAAGAAACTCCAGCGTCTGGATCTGTTTGGTCAGTGCAGGTTGCGTGACGCACAGTGTTTCAGCGGCTGAATGATACGACCCTGACTGTGAGAGGGTAACGAAAGCGCGCAGCAGTTTTATATCCATTCCGTCTGGTTATCGTATGGGGCGAAATCGTGATTATACACGCGAACGTGCTCTCTGATGGAATAGCCTCCGAATCGTTAAATAAGGATGAAAAATGGATACCCATATTCGTACTGCCACAGTGCAGTTCTGCCACCGGGCGGGAGATAAACAGTACAATTTATCGGTGATGGAGAAATTTATTATTCAGGCCGCCCAGGAGGAGGTAAAGATTCTGGCCTTCCCTGAAATGTGCATTACCGGATACTGGCATGTGCCGGATCTCAGCCGCCAGGCGCTGAATGCGTTGTCTGAGCGGGCTGACGAGAGCGCATCATTAGCCCGGGTCGCCGCACTTGCAGAAAAATACCAGATGGCTATTGGCGCCGGGTTCATTGAAAAGAGCAGCGACGAACGCCTGTATAATGCCTACGCCATCTGCATGCCGGATGGCACGCGGCATGTGCACAGGAAGCTCCACGCGTTTGAACACCCTGATATTTCCTCCGGCAACAGTTTTACTGTTTTTGACACGCCGTGGGGAGTGCGTGTCGGGGTGCTTATCTGCTGGGATAATAATCTCGTGGAAAATGCGCGCATTACGGCCTTGTTGGGCGCCGATGTTCTTATCGCTCCACACCAGACTGGAGGAACCCATTCGCGAAGTCCCTTCGGCATGAAACCTATTTCCCCCAGCCTCTGGGAAAACAGACATAACGACCCGCAAACGCTGGAGGAAGCCTTGCGCGGGGACAGCGGCCGGGGCTGGCTGATGCGCTGGCTACCTTCTCGCGCGCATGATAATGGCTTTTTCATTCTGTTCAGTAATGGCGTCGGCCTGGATAACGGAGAGGTTCGGACAGGAAATGCCATGGTTATTGATCCCTACGGCAGGATCGTTACCGAAACGGGTTCCTTTGAGGATACGATCGTGTACGCCGACCTCGATCTGGAGTTGCTGCCGATGTCTACCGGCCGCAGGTGGATTCACGGCCGTCGGCCTGAGCTGTATGGTGTCCTGGGCGAATCACAGGGCTACGAGCGAGATGCGAGGACTGCGCGATTTTCTGAAGATGTCCCCGGTTTTGGCGGTGACCATCGAAGCAAGGCCGGGAATAAGGCTGAATAGGTTGCCAGATAAGAGGGAAAAAGGAGACCAATACTCCGCCTCGTAAGAGCTGACGTCAGCGACATGAATAATATAAAACACCGCTTATGCGGTGTTTTTTTATCTTATCTTTTTTTATTTTTTTCGCGCTCTGATATCCCGCTACACTTTGATGATAACGTTACGCCTCATTGCTTGCGGCGAGAAACAGGGAAACAGGGATGCAAACGGCACAGCGGATTATTTCTGACTATCGCCGCAGGCGAGTTATTGTCTGCGCTGTACTCGCCATTTTAGTTTTAATCGTTACGCTTAGCGTCAGATATGCGGTGGAGCGAAATCTTAACGAACAACGCGTCGTCCAGTTTAATCAGCGAATCATTACCACACTCGATACTCTCCTCGCTCCGCTGAATACGGTCAGCGACGATATTATGCAGCTTATCGGGACCTCCTGCGACGACGCCCAATTAAAAATTCGTGAACACGCCGCCAAAATGCAAACGGTACGCGCCATTGGTTTAATCAAAGATGGCGTGCTGTACTGCTCCAGTATTTACGGCAGCCGCAACGTGGATATTCATCAGCTCCATACTCGCCTGCCTTCAGACGAGCCGCTGCTGTTTTTATCCCGCGACAGCTCATTGTTAAAAGGTACACCGGTGCTGATTTTCTGGCGACCGCTGCAGGGGCAGCCACACGATGGCGTCATGCAGATTATTAATATTCAGATGTTAACCAGCCTACTGCTTAAGCCGGAGCATCCCTGGGTAACGCGAGCGGTACTGAACGTCGGCGACGATCATCTTGAATACGGTGCCGGTCTGCTGGGGAAGATAGAAACAAACGGAGATGATGTATCTAAACAGACAGTATCTAAGCTTTACCCTTATTCTATTACTGCCATTGGCCCTTCTGCCGACCAGTTAACGCTGCAAAACTTACCGGCCCAGCTTCCACTGGCTTTATTACTCAGCCTGCTGGTGGGCTATATTGCCTGGCTTGCGACCGCCAACCGAATGAGCTTTTCCTGGGAGATCAACCTCGGCCTCGCCGCCCGGGAATTTGAAGTCTTCTGCCAGCCGCTGGTCAGCGCCCGAAACTTAGAGTGCGTTGGCGTAGAGCTGCTGCTGCGCTGGAATAACCCAAGACAGGGCTGGATTTCGCCTGAAGTGTTTATCCCCCTCGCGGAACAGCAGCAGCAAATTGCGCCACTCACGCGCTTTGTGCTGGATGAAACCGTGCGTCACCTGGAGATCTTCCCCAAAACGCCCGGGTTTCATATCGGCCTTAACGTTGCCCCCAGCCACTTCCACGACGGCGCAATTATTCGAGACCTGAAACGTTATTGGTTCCCGGCCACGCCTAAGCAAAAGTTGACGCTAGAACTCACCGAACGAAATGCCCTGCCCCCAATGGATCACGGCGTCGTTCAGGAGCTACACAGGCTCGGTATCGACCTCGCTATTGATGATTTCGGCACCGGCCACAGCTCGCTGGCTTATCTTGAAACGCTGAATCCCAATGTGCTGAAAATCGATAAATCCTTCACCGCCGCCATCGGGACTGATGCGGTGAACTCGACGGTGACGGACATTATTATCGCCCTTGGGCAAAGGCTGGGGATCGATTTGGTGGCTGAAGGGGTGGAAACGCAAGAGCAGGCAGAATATTTACGTCGTAACGGTGTCGATGTGCTGCAGGGCTTTTTGTACGCCAAACCTATGCCGCTGAGAGATTTCTCTCACTGGCTCGAGGGCAACACGCCGCCGCCCCCTCGCCATGAAGACCGGGCTATCCCGGCCTTCCCTATGCGCTGACTTACTCTTCTTCGTCCTCGTGTGGAGAGCGTTCTTTTTCCACACGAACTAAATCGACGCGATAATCGTTGGCTTCGACTATCTGAATACGCAGCGGCGCGACTTCGATCACGTCCCCGACTTTAGGAATATGACCATTCACCGCAATCACCAGGCCGGCGATAGAAGCAATATCTTCTTCGCTGTGCACCAGGCGATGGATGTCCAGGCGCTGCTGCAGCGCATGCAGGTCCGTTGAGCCTTTCACCAGCCAGCCGTCACCGTCACGAACGATTTCAGGCGTTTCATCCGCATCCGGGAATTCACCGGCAATCGCTTCCAGCACGTCCAGCGGCGTGACCAGGCCCTGCACCACGCCAAATTCGTTGTTAACGATAACGAAGCTGCCGCGAGCACGACGCAGCACGCCAAGCAGGTTGATTGGGTCCAGCGTTTCCGGCACAACAATCGCCGGTGACTGCGCGGCAATCGCCGCCACGTCAACGCCTTCGTCCAGGGCAACCAGCAGCTCTTTCGCTCGTACTACGCCAATAATTTCATCCAGTTCGCCCCGGCACACCGGGAACAAACTGTGCGGAGAGGCAAGCAGCTGTTCGCGGATCTCCGGCACGCTCTTCATCGCATCAACCCACGAAATCTCACCACGCGGTGTCATAATGCTGCGCAATGAGCGCGAAGCCAGCGTCAGCACGCCGTTAATCATATAGCGCTCTTCTTCCGCAAAGGATTCCGCCTCAATTGGCGTCATGGCTTTGCTGTCTTCGCTGCTTTGTACACGTTCCTGACGCTTACCACTCATCATGCGCAGAATCGCATCGGCAGTACGCGCTCGCAGAGGCTGGCGCGACTGATGACGAATAAAGTTACGACGCGCGATCTGGTTAAACAGCTCGATGATGATCGAGAAACCAATGGCCGCGTACAGGTAGCCTTTTGGAATGTGGAAACCAAAGCCTTCTGCCACCAGACTCAAACCAATCATCAACAGGAAGCTCAGGCAGAGCACCACCACCGTCGGGTGTTGGTTAACAAAGTTGGTTAGCGGTTTGGAGGCAAGCAGCATGACGCCCATCGCAATGATGACCGCAGCCATCATCACCGGCAGATGGTTGACCATCCCCACGGCGGTAATCACCGCATCCAGCGAGAAGACGGCATCCAGCACCACAATCTGCAGCACCACCACCCAGAAGCTGGCATAGCCCTTACCGTGGCCGTCATCATGCTGACGGTTTTCAAGGCGTTCGTGCAGTTCCGTGGTCGCTTTAAACAGCAGGAAGATACCGCCCACCAGCATAATCAGGTCACGGCCTGAGAAGGTGAAATCCGCGATGCTGAACAGCGGCGCAGTTAGCGTGACCAGCCACGAAATCAGCGACAGCAGTGCCAGGCGCATAATCAGCGCTAACGACAGGCCAATCAATCGAGCCTTATCCCGCTGCTTAGGCGGAAGCTTATCCGCAAGAATGGCGATAAACACCAGGTTATCAATACCCAGTACGATTTCCAGCACAACAAGCGTGAGTAAACCGGCCCAGATTTGCGGGTCCATTAACAGTTCCATGTCAGACTCCCGTTAAGGGCACAGCAAGTCGGCATTCCGTAGGTTACGGACGCAAAGCGGCTGGTTAATCGTATTTGCGGGCATAAAACGCCGCTGAGAGGGTGGGATTTAGGCATCCCGGCAGTGAAAAGACGTCGGTGACGGTCCATAGGGTGGGCTACTGCCCGCTACTCCTGAAAGTGAATCGGACGCTAACATTATCAAAGTAAACCAGGGCTTGGCAAAGATTTACCTGACTTTGCAATTTTTTTGCAACTTATGCTGACCATATTTTACAGCGTAATGCCATGAAATCACGGCAACGTTAAATTACGGATCTTCATCACATAAATTATTTTTTCACTGTCTAAAATAATTCCGGCAAATGGTTTGTTCTTTCTTGAACGTGTTATCTGAATCGATTCGCTGAAACGATCCCGATACACCACCGCACCCTTCGAGGGGTGTTGTAATGACAAAAACAGGAGGTAGCAAGTGACTATTGCTATTGTCATAGGCACACATGGCTGGGCAGCGGAACAATTGCTGAAAACCGCCGAAATGCTATTAGGCGAACAAGAGAACGTTGGCTGGATAGATTTCGTCCCGGGTGAAAATGCTGAAACCCTGATCGAGAAATATAACGCTCAGCTGGAGAAACTGGACACCAGCAAAGGCGTGCTATTCCTCGTGGATACCTGGGGTGGCAGTCCATTCAATGCGGCAAGCCGTATCGTTGTGGATAAGGAACATTACGAAGTGGTCGCCGGGGTTAATATCCCGATGCTGGTCGAAACCCTGATGTCGCGGGACGACAATCCCACCTTCGACGATCTGGTTGCCCACGCCGTTGAAACGGGCCGCGAAGGCGTGAAAGCGCTGAAAGCTAAGCCGATTGAAAAAGCCGCACCGGCCCCCGTTGCCGCCGCGCCGAAAGCCGCTGCGCCAGCCAAACCGATGGGGCCAAACGATTACATGAACATCGGTCTCGCGCGTATTGATGACCGTTTAATTCATGGCCAGGTCGCCACCCGCTGGACGAAAGAAACCAACGTTACCCGCATTATCGTCGTCAGTGATGAAGTGGCGGCAGACACCGTTCGCAAAACGCTGCTGACCCAGGTCGCACCGCCGGGCGTCACCGCCCACGTGGTGGATGTCGCAAAAATGATCCGCGTTTACAACAACCCCAAATACGCGGGTGAACGCGTCATGCTCCTGTTCACCAACCCAACCGACGTTGAGCGCATTGTTGAGGGTGGCGTAAAAATCACCTCCGTCAACATCGGCGGCATGGCTTTCCGCCAGGGCAAAACCCAGGTTAACAACGCCATTTCCGTAGATGAGAAAGATATTGAGGCCTTCAAAAAACTGAACGACCGCGGTATTGAGCTTGAAGCGCGGAAAGTGTCTACCGATCAAAAACTGAAAATGATGGATCTGATCGCGAAAGTTAAATGATTGTCATCACTAATAATATTGCTCAGATTTCACACATAAGTCATCGTCAATAGGAGAAGTACAATGGAGATTACCACTCTTCAGATTGTGCTGGTGTTTGTCGTAGCCTGTATCGCCGGTATGGAGTCGGTGCTCGATGAATTTCAGTTCCACCGTCCGCTTATCGCCTGTACGTTAATCGGTGCCGTTCTCGGCGACATGAAAACCGGCATCATCATCGGCGGTACGCTGGAAATGATCGCCCTGGGCTGGATGAATATCGGTGCCGCCGTGGCCCCGGATGCCGCCCTCGCCTCAATTATCTCGACCATTCTGGTCATTGCCGGGCACCAAAGCATCGGGGCCGGTATCGCGCTGGCTATTCCACTGGCGGCTGCGGGCCAGGTGCTGACCATTATCGTGCGTACTATTACCGTGGGCTTCCAGCACGCGGCGGATAAGGCGGCCAATAACGGCAACCTGACGGCGCTTTCCTGGATCCACGTCTCTTCCCTGTTCCTGCAGGCAATGCGTATCGCTATTCCAGCGGTTATCGTCGCCATCTCCGTAGGCACCAGTGAAGTTCAGAACATGCTGAACGCCATTCCTGAAGTGGTAACCAGCGGCCTGAACATCGCCGGCGGCATGATTGTGGTGGTCGGTTACGCGATGGTCATCAACATGATGCGCGCGGGCTACCTGATGCCGTTCTTCTACCTCGGTTTCGTTACCGCAGCGTTCACCAACTTCAACCTGGTGGCACTGGGCGTGATTGGCGCAGTGATGGCCATTCTCTACATTCAGCTCAGCCCGAAATATAACCGTAGCGCGGGTGCTCCGGCTCAGGCTGCTGCCGCGAACGATCTTGATAACGAACTGGACTAACAGGTGAGCGAAATGGTTGATTCCACTAAATTAACGACTGAGAAGAAAATCACCCAGAGTGATATCCGTGGCGTATTCCTGCGTTCTAACCTGTTCCAGGGCTCATGGAACTTCGAACGTATGCAGGCGTTAGGCTTCTGCTTCTGTATGGTGCCGGTTATCAAACGCCTGTACCCGGAAAACAACGACGCCCGTCGCCAGGCTATCAAGCGCCATCTGGAATTCTTTAACACCCACCCTTACGTTGCCGCCCCGGTACTTGGCGTCACGCTGGCAATGGAAGAGCAGCGTGCTAACGGCGCTGAAATTGATGACGGTGCGATTAACGGCATCAAAGTTGGCCTGATGGGGCCGCTGGCCGGCGTAGGCGACCCTATCTTCTGGGGTACCGTCCGCCCGGTCTTTGCTGCCCTGGGCGCCGGTATCGCCATGAGCGGTAGCCTGCTTGGCCCGCTGCTGTTCTTTATTCTGTTCAACGCGGTGCGCCTGCTGACCCGCTACTATGGCGTGGCCTATGGCTACCGTAAAGGCGTCGATATCGTTAAGGATATGGGCGGCGGATTCCTGCAAAAACTGACGGAAGGGGCGTCTATTCTCGGCCTCTTTGTCATGGGGGCGTTAGTTAACAAATGGACGCACGTTAACATCCCACTGGTGGTGTCAAAAATTACCGACCAGACTGGGGCCGTTAAAGTGACCACCGTGCAAACGATCCTCGACCAGCTGATGCCGGGCCTGGTACCGCTGCTGCTGACCTTTGCCTGTATGTGGCTGCTACGCAAAAAAGTCAACGCGCTGTGGATCATTATGGGCTTCTTTGTGATCGGCATTGTGGGTTACGCTATTGGCCTGCTGGGTCTGTAATTTGTTCTGACAAACGGGGGCATTCAGCCCCCGTTTTTTTTATCTCTAAGGGGAGGTTTCATGACGTTAACGGATGTCGTGCTGGTTGTGTTTATCGCGTTGCTGCTGGCTTTTGCCGTTTACGATGAGTTTGTGATGGACAAACTAAAGGGCAAAACCCTGCTCAAAATCCCCCTGCTTCGCCGTAATCGCGTGGACAGCGCCATCTTTGTCTTTCTTGTCGGCATTCTTATCTATAACAACGTGACCTCGCACGGTACCCCGCTAACCACATGGTTATTATCTGCTCTGGCGCTAATGGCCATTTATCTTTCCTGGTTCAGGCAACCGAAGATCGTCTTCAAAAGTCATGGTTTTTTCTTCGCCAATGTTTGGGTGGAATATAACCGCATTAAAGAAATGAATTTATCGGAAGATGGCGTGCTGGTGATGCAATTAGAACAGCGGCGCTTATTGATTCGCGTAAAGAATATTGATGACCTCGAAAGAATTTACAAACTAATGGTTTCAACTCAGTAAGTTACACATATAGCAATGTCTATATTGGTGGGCTATTTTTCATCAATTGAAACATAGCCTTTGCTATTTCATAAGATTTATATGGCTTTATTTTAACCTTTACATTGCATGTCTCATTAAAACGAAAATCGTTATCAATAAATGATCAGAAAAATAGAATTCAAAGATTGTTTTAAATTAAAAAAATATGTTAAGGTTGCGCCC
Organism: Cedecea sp. AS113; assembly: GCF_037152415.1. Classification (NCBI taxonomy): domain Bacteria; kingdom Pseudomonadati; phylum Pseudomonadota; class Gammaproteobacteria; order Enterobacterales; family Enterobacteriaceae; genus Cedecea; species Cedecea sp. AS113. The sequence continues at coordinate 72,216 of NZ_JBBCMI010000004.1, read as the reverse complement.
GTCGTTGGGGAGTAGCCGATTTCTGCCACAGGCAGAAATGTACATGTCAACATACTCGTTATATCCGCTCCTGAGATTAACGTGGCATGTACGCCTCAGAGTTCTGAGTAGGCGAGACCATAGGCACGCGCCATCGTAAAGTTGGGGATGGTTTGCGTGTATATGGATATTCCCAACTGAGGCGTAACGATGAATCTCTCCGCAACAATCCTGCTTGCTTTCGGCATGTCCATGGACGCTTTCGCCGCTTCCATCGGCAAAGGTGCCACTCTGCACAAACCTAAATTCTCAGAAGCCCTCCGTACCGGTTTGATCTTTGGCGTCATTGAAGCCATTACTCCGCTTATCGGCTGGGGCCTTGGCCTGCTGGCGAGCAAAGTTGTGCTGGAATGGAACCATTGGGTGGCCTTTATTCTGCTGGTGTTCCTCGGCGGGCGTATGGTGCTGGAAGGCTTCCGCGGGGCGGCTCAGGAAGATGCGCCTAAAATTCATCGCCACGGTTTTTGGCTGCTGGTGACCACCGCGATTGCCACCAGTCTTGATGCAATGGCCGTAGGCGTTGGGCTTGCCTTCCTGCAGGTCAATATTATTCAGACTGCGCTAGCCATCGGCTGCGCTACTGCGATTATGTCCACGCTGGGGATAATGGTCGGCCGCTTTATCGGGCCTATGTTAGGCAAACGCGCCGAGATCCTCGGCGGTATCGTGCTGATAGGCATCGGCTGCCAGATCATGTACAGCCACTTCGCCCCTTTTAACTGATCAATCGCGCTGCCAGACCCGCACAACAAAGTCAGTGTCACAGCTAAATGCCGTTTCTGTTTTCAGCCCGTCCCAGACTTCCGGGCGGGCGCGCCAGGCGAACGGCGTCATTTGCAGCAGAGCGGCAGCCTCATCCCCACGCAGGTTCATCATCCAGCCAGGCTGAAGCGTCTGCTGCAGCGTAAAGCCCGGCATAGATTCTACCGCTTCACTGTGCAAGACAATATCCTGATAAATCAGCCCTTTTAGCTGCATCAAATGGCGTGGGCCAGGCGTGGCTGTCACCATTACGCCGCCACGCTTCACGACCCGGGCAAGCTCTTCGCCCTTGCAGGGTGCAAAAATGCGAACAATCGAGTCCATACTCTCGTCGGCAAACGGCAGGCGGTGGCTGGATGCTACGCAAAATTTAACTTCACGGTAGCGTTTGGCGGCGTAGCGAATCGCAACTTTTGAAACGTCCAGCCCCCAGGTTTCACCCCCGTTATCTGCCACAACCGATGCAAATCCCGCCGTGTAATACCCTTCCCCACAGCCAATATCCAATAGCGCCGAGGGCGCTATCTCTTTTAACAGCTGGCAAACGGTATCGCGTAGAGGCTGATAATGTCCGGCGTCGAGGAATGCCCGGCGAGCCTGCATCATTTCCGCGCTGTCACCCGGGTCTTTCGAACGTTTATGCTGAACGGGCAACAAATTAACGTAGCCTTCTTTGGCAATATCAAATTGATGGCCCTGAGGGCAACGATAGCTGTTCGCGCTGGCGCTAAGCACGGAATGGCAGAGTGGGCAAAGCCAGGACATAAAAAACTCCGGAAACAACAAAGGGCGCAATTTTAGCGCCCCTTTTGCCAAACCGCTACATGGCGGCGCGGTCATTCTCCATTTTGTTCAGCACCATAATGCTGTTGTCTCCGGCGGGTAGCCCGTCCGGCTCAATATTTTCCAGACGTAAAACATCCCCCATGATTTGGCTGAAAACAGGGGCAGAAACCGCACCGCCGTAGTACTTCCCGTTGGAAGGATCGTTAATCACCACCACCAGCGCATAGCGAGGATTACTGGCCGGCGCCACGCCAGCCGTGTAAGCAATGTACTGATCTATATATTTGCCATCAGGACCGATCTTTTTGGCTGTGCCCGTTTTCACTGCCACACGGTAGCCATGAACTGCTGCCTTAACCCCCCCGCCGCCGGGCAGCGCCACGCTCTCCATCATATGTTCCACTTCATGCACGATTTCTTCAGGCATAACCCTTTTCCCTTCCACAGGCGGATCTACGCGGGTGATAGACAGCGGACGGGAAATACCAAAGCTGCCGATCGTGGCGTAAACATGAGCCAGCTGCAGCGGGGTCACCATCAGGCCATAGCCAAATGCGAAAGTGGCGCGATCCAGTTCTCCCCAGCGCTGGCGCACCGGCAACAGGCCGCGGCTTTCCCCCGTCAGGCCGATTGCCGTAGGGACGCCAAAGCCAAATTTATGATAAGTGTCCCAAATATTCTGAATCGGCATCGCCAGTGAAAGACGGGACACGCCGGTATCGCTCGATTTTTGTAGCACGCCTGTCAGGGTGAGCTGCGGGTAATACCCCACGTCACGAATGTGGTGCCCGTCCAGTGTAAATGGATGAGTATCAATAACGCTGTCAGGCCGGACAATTCCCTGCTGCAGCGCGGTCATTACCACCATCGGTTTTACGGTCGAACCGGGTTCGAAGGTGTCGCTTATCGCACGGTTACGGAAATCATCGAGCTTTGCGTCATCGCGGTTGTTCGGATTAAAAGTCGGGTAATTAGCCATCGCCAGAACTTCACCGGTCTGCACATCAATAACCACCGCGGCGCCTGACTCGGCTTTGTTCCAGGATACGGCGTTGCTGAGCGCATCTTCCGTCACAGTTTGCAGCCGTTCATCGATGCTGAGCTGGATATTATGCGCGGGGCTGGCAGGGTTCTCAGTAATATTCTCGACAACATGGCCGTAACGGTCTTTACGCACCAGACGCTCACCTTCTTTACCGGTCAGCTGCTGGTTAAAGCTTTTCTCGATCCCTTCAATGCCCTGATCGTCAATGTTGGTGAAGCCGATCAGGTTTGCCCCAACCCGGCCTGCGGGATAAAAGCGGCGAGATTCATCGCGCAGCGCAATACCAGGGATATTTAGTTTGTCGATGTATTGTGCCTGCTGGGGATCCAGCTGGCGCGCAAGGTAGATAAAACGGCCGCGCTCGTTGCTGTGAATACGCGCGGCAATCTCGCTCAAAGGGACGTGCAGCGCCGAGGCCAGCGCCTGCCAGCGGCTGTTAACCAGTACGCCGCCCTTCTCCATAACCGTTTTCGGATCGGCCCACACAGCCTCGACCGGCACACTGACCGCTAGCGGTTTTCCGTTGCGATCTTCGATCATCCCACGGGGCACCTCAATCGGCTCCTCGCGCAGGGAACGCATATCCTCCTGTTTAACCAGGTTATCCGGGGAGATAATTTGCAGCCAGGCAATACGTCCGAGCAGGAACACCAAACTCCCGGTGATGGCCACACACAGAAGCCCAAAACGCCACTGGATAAAATTACCGGTTAATACGGGGACACCCTTCTTCACAACTATTCCTTGAGGAGCCTAAGCGATTGAAAGATTTAACCAGATCCCAGACATTTTGCCGGGAGAACAGTGCTAAAACCTTCGCAGCTTTGCAACAAGAGGCAACAAATGATTCAATTTGTTAATAGCTTGAAAAACAGTAGATTAGCGACAGAAATGAAAAAGCCCCGTCGAAACGGGGCTTTTATCTCAATTCGGCGTTATTCGCGCCTGAGCTCTAATCCAGAAGAATTAGATGGCAGTCACGTTAACTGCAGCAGGGCCTTTCTGGCCGTCCTGGATTTCGAATTCAACGTTCTGGCCTTCAGCCAGAGTTTTGAAGCCGTTACCCTGGATTGCAGAGAAGTGTACGAATACATCTTTGCTGCCGTCTGCTGGAGTAATGAAACCAAAACCTTTAGACTCGTTGAACCACTTAACTTGACCTTTAATCTTTGCCATTTTGCAAATTCCTTAGATTGTATTCTTCGCCCGCAGGCATAACTTAGATAAAACAGAGACATTACTGCATGAGGCACTAATATAAGGCTCGGCAGAGAAGCGGTATTCAACGACAACGTGTTTACTCAGGTCTTCTTTACTGAAAATGCCACACATAAACAGAACTGTACCTCGTTTAACCCAACGTGTTATCACACACAACGTAAACAATGGCAAGCCATTTTTAAGCATGTGTCGATCTGCCGCACAGATTCAGAAAATTACACGATTACTTTGGGAAAGTAATCCGCGCTTTTTGATATATATTTTCACTGCACAAGATTGTCGCAACAGATTGTGTTTTAACAACATTCCGACAACTTCTGAACCTTAGCGTAAAGTGCACTTTTCGTCCAGACACATGAACAATAAAATCCTTTTTGAAGGATATATCTTTATGATTTTTTATGCATACCTATGCACAAATCAACCTAAAGCCAGTCATCGCGTTCAATGCCCGGATTTCATCCCTGTATTTTTTATGTCCACCGAATAAAGCCTGTACAACAGGCCACGTATTCTGCACCAAAATAATGAAAGTTTAATGACACCGCGCACCAGGATAAGGCAATAAAAACGTTTCGATGAAATTTAAAGCATGATTATCAGGCGTTAATTTAGCCAAATAGAAATAAAGCTCTCTGCACGGGCAATAATAATTAATTCTTATTTTTTGTTAGGGGCAAACTTTGACCAATACGCAGCGGTGAAAACAGATCATCGCTTTCCCCTTTCTCACGCAGGGCCGCCAGCAATTCCTGCGGTGGTTTATCGAGAGACTCATCGGCCAGTTCAAATACGCCCCAGTGGATAGGAATTGTCTCAGGCTTGCCGATTGCTTGCCATAAGGTCACCGCCTGTTGCGGATCCATATGATGATCGCCCATAAACCAGCGAGGCTCATAGGCCCCGATCGGCAATGCAGCCATGTCAAATGGACCCAGCCGTTTTGCGATCTCCGCCAGAGACGGGGTATAACCCGAATCACCGCTGAACCAGAAGCGCAAATTCCCCTGCTCCACAACCCAGCCGCACCAGAGCGAACGGTTTCGATCCCAAAACGTTCGCATACTCCAGTGCCGGGCAGGCACGGCGGTGAAAACCATGCCGCACCAGTTAAAGCTTTGCCACCAGTCCAGCTCTGTTACCTGTTCAATGCCGCGCTGGCTGAACCATGCTTTCAAGCCCAGGGGCACAAAAAAATGCACGTCGGGAAAACGCTTGATCAAGCGACGGACAGTTTTTTTGTCCAGATGGTCGTAGTGGTTATGGGAGATGAGTACCGCATCAAGTCGAGGCAACAGGTTAAGGTCGAGCGGGACTTCGGTTCGCCGGGCAGGACCGGCAAAAGAAACCGGGGAAGCTCGACGGGAAAATACCGGATCGGTCAGCAAAAAATGACCATTAAGCCGCAATAACAGGCTGGCATGGCCCAGCCACCATATGCGGTCATCGCTGCCGCTCAGATCGGCCTGTTGCCACCAGCGTTCAATAAACGCGGAATAACCTTCACCGGGAGGATGCGGCAGCTTCTGCGCTTTGCGCTCCTGCCGCCACCTTTGGACGTCGCCAGGTTGCCGGACTGCAGGCTCAGCGTTACAAAACCCATCAGGTAGATGGTGGGATAACTGCGGATTGTACCAGGGGTTTTTCCAGCTCATCCCACCTCCAGCCTGATTAGCGTTCCGCTACCAGACGAACAAAGTCGTCGTCATTTTCTTCTTCAGCCTTCGCAGTCGGTTTGTGTTCCGGCTCGGGTTCGTTGGCTTCGCACAGGCGACGCAGCAGGGCATTTTGACGTTTCTGTAAATCAACCAGCTCTTCAAGCAGCGCAATCTGCTCGTTTGCACGGCTGCTGGAACGATTGACAAAAAACCACAGGACAAGACCGAGAATCAACGTCACCAGCGAGATTGCCAGCGGCATGATACTTAAAGCACTAACACCCAGTTCGTTCATCTTACCACCTCAAAAAAAACGCATTCTACACCTGAGGCAGAGAGAGACAAATCACTACCAGGGGATAAATTTATTAATGGTACAAATGCCGCTGAAAAATTGCACATCCTGGTCGCACATCACATTTATCATTTGAGTCCATAGCAGCAGGCAGGTAACAACAATCACCAGAACGATCACCCATCTGTACTTTCTCACTACATCGCCACCTCTTGACCATAGAATTTCGCTAATTTAACACTAACCAACTAAACCATAAGTAACGTTTCCTGCTTTTTCATTTCAGAATCATCAGATTGTGACGTCAATTATTCAGAGTAAGGTTGATGCAGGATTGGATTGATGTTTGAGGTCAGTATGCGAGCGATTATTCGTACCATCATTGTTATTGCCATCATCTGGATTGGCCTGTTGCTTTCAGGCTATGGCGTTTTGATTGGCAGCAAAGAAAATGCGGCCGGACTGGGATTGCAATGCAAGTACCTGACGGCACGTAATACCGTGACAGCACAGTTTATTCATACCGACAGTGGAATTATTGGCCTGACCAACTGCCCACTGCTGCGTAAGGTCGACACGCCGATTGATAATGGTTAGATCTAAAGGGCCGCGTGTTCTGCGCGGCCCACTTTAACAAAATCAGAAAGGAGAGTGGTGATAGCCCATTTGCTCTGACAGCGCACGCGCAGCCTGATGAAGAAGACTAACGTATTCAGACAGTCCCTCATCCGAATAGCGAAGCGTTGGAAATGAAATACTCATTCCCGCAATGACAGTACCAAAACGATCAAACACCGGTACCGCCACGCAGCGAATGCCTTCTTCCTGTTCTTCGTTATCTTCGCCGTACCCCTGCTCACGCACCAGATCAAGCACCGGGAGAAGCGCTTCAGTACTGACAATAGTGCGTTCCGTGCTGCGGACATATTCTACGTCAGAGAGAATATCCAGAATCTCCTCGCGCGGTCGCCAGGCCAGCAAAACCTTGCCTATTGCTGTGCTGTACAAAGGATTCCGACGCCCTACGCGGGAATACATGCGTAAATTATAGAGCGAGTCAATTTTATGGATATAGACAATACTGCTGTCGTCCAGCGCCCCGAGGTGAATCGCCTCTTTGGTTCCGCGGGAGAGCTCTCGCATCTGTATATCTGCACTGCGGACAAGATCAACGTTCTGCAGGGCGCGGCTGCCAAGCTCAAAAAGCTTCAGCGTCAGCGCATATTTCTCTAACTCGCCTTCCTGAGAGACATAGCCCAGGGACTTCATGGTCTGCAAAAAGCGATACACGGTACTCTTGGACATCATCACGCGCTGAGAAAGTTCGGTTATCCCAATCTCTTTTTCTTCCCCAAGCGCCTGCAGGATGCCGAAAACTTTCAGCACGGAAGAGACTGCATCGGGCTGTTTGTCGGAGTCTGAGAGTGCCATACATCACCTCGGGGGTTATTGTTTTATAAAAATCAGAACTGCTTTTTAGTATATTGATGCCCCGTGAGTGTCGCAATCAAAGCCTGCTGATTCGTTACAAATCTGCGGCATCAGCGAGATTAATTAATGATAAAATCATTACCCTCCTAACGACTTCAGACAGCCTTTTCAAAGTATGGATAAATCAGTGTCCGACGGCTTGCCTACGCCCCAGCGTTATGGCGCCATTTTCACCATCGCGCTCGGCATTATGATGGCCGTGCTGGACGGCGCTATTGCTAACGTTGCCCTGCCTACCATTGCCCACGATTTGAATGCCAGCCCGGCGGAATCTATTTGGGTGGTTAACGCTTATCAAATAGCGATTATTGTCTCGCTGCTGTCGCTTTCGTTTCTCGGCGATATTTTTGGCTACCGCCGTATCTATCAATGCGGTCTGGTCCTGTTCTGCCTGACCTCACTGTTTTGTGCCGTCTCAACTTCATTGCCGATGCTCACCTTTGCCCGCGTACTGCAAGGCTTTGGCGGTGCGGCGCTGATGAGCGTAAATACCGCCTTGATACGCCTCATTTATCCTCAACGTTTTCTTGGTCGTGGGATGGGGGTCAATTCATTTATCGTTGCCGTCTCCTCCGCGGCAGGTCCCACCGTTGCCGCCGCGATTCTTTCGGTGGCCTCCTGGCAGTGGCTGTTTTTAATCAATGTGCCGATTGGCATCGTTTCGCTGATTCTGGCGCTGCGCTATTTACCTCCAAATCAGCAAAAATCCCAGGGGCAGCGTTTTGATATCCCGAGTGCGGTGATGAATGCCCTCACCTTCGGTCTGCTGATTTCAGCGATCGGTGGTTTTTCACAGGGCCAGCCGGGGTCAGTCATTATCGGTGAGCTGGTTGCGCTTGTCGTGATTGGCTATTTCTTCATCCGTCGCCAGCTTAGCTTACCGTTCCCTCTGCTGCCGGTAGACCTGCTGCGAATCCCGATTTTTTCGCTGTCTATTGGCACATCAATATGTTCGTTCGGCGCTCAAATGCTGGCGCTGGTTTCACTGCCCTTTTTCTTGCAAACCGTCCTGGGCCGCAGTGAGGTTGAAACCGGTCTGCTGTTAACGCCGTGGCCGCTGGCAACGATGGTGATGGCCCCGCTGGCCGGTTATCTTATCGAACGTGTTCATGCCGGCCTGATGGGCGCCGTAGGGCTTTTAGTGATGGCCTGCGGCCTGTTTGCTTTGGCCATGCTCCCGCACGATCCGTCCGACCTGAATATTATCTGGCGTATGGTGTTGTGTGGGGCAGGATTCGGCCTCTTCCAGTCCCCGAATAACCACACCATTATCTCCTCGGCGCCCCGCCATCGCAGCGGAGGGGCAAGCGGAATGCTGGGGACAGCTCGCCTGCTCGGGCAAAGCTGTGGGGCTGCACTGGTCGCGCTAATGTTTAACTTGTTTGGTAACAGCGGGACGCATGCCTCGCTGGTTCTTGCAGGCATATTTGCCACCATTGCCGCCGTCGTCAGCGGGTTGCGAATGTCCCAGCCTCGGGCTCAGGCATAAAAAAAGCGTGCCACGTGGGCACGCTTTTCACTTCAACCTTCCGGTTACTTCAGGTATTCACCGCTGCGCAGCGCTTCGATACGTTTGTCCAGCGGTGGGTGCGTCATGAACAGTTCGCTCATTGACTTAGCCTTACCGTTGATGCAAAACGCCATCATGCTGCTGGCTTCCTGCGGCTCGTAGCTGGTTTTCAGGCGCTGCAGCGCAGCAATCATCTTCTCGCGGCCCACAAGCTTCGCGGAACCCGCGTCGGCATGGAATTCACGATGGCGTGAGAACCACATGGTGATGATGCTTGCCAGAATGCCAAACACCAGTTCAAGCACCGTCGCCACCGCAAAGTAAATCAGCGGGTTGCCGTTGCTGCTTTCGTTGTCATCACGGTTCCCGGACAGGAAGCCGGAAGCGACCTGAGCGATGATACGGGAGATAAAGATAACGAAGGTGTTCACCACACCCTGAATCAGCGTCATGGTGACCATATCGCCATTGGCGATGTGGCTGATTTCATGCGCGATAACCGCTTCCGCTTCGTCACGACTCATGTTTTGCAGCAGACCTGTGCTGACCGCAACCAGAGAGGCGTCACGGCGCGCTCCGGTGGCGAAAGCATTGATGTCTGGCGCATGGTAAATCGCAACCTGCGGCATGGCGATACCCGCCTGCTGTGACTGCCGACGCACGGTTTCCATCAACCAGTGCTCAGTTTCATTACGAGGTTGCTCAATCACCTCACCGCCTACTGAACGCAATGCCATCCATTTTGACATCAGCAGGGAAATAAAAGAGCCGCCAAAGCCAAACAGCACCGCCATGATCATCAGACCCTGAACGCTGCTCGACTGGATCCCCGTCAGGCTTAGCACCAGCCCGAAAACGACCATTACCGCAAGGTTGGTCAACAGGAAAAGCCCGATACGCATCATAATTTTCTTTTTACCTCGGTTAAAAACACGCTCTTTGCGCTCCCACACATCGTAGGGGCGCGCCGCCTATTTTCAAGCATCCGCCCCGCCCAAGTGGTTAATAATACATAACTTTACATTTTGTATGCATTTATCTTACATCACGAAGACAGGCAAAAAAATGGGCACCGCTTGGGTGCCCATCAGGGAGGTTATTTCGCCGCCGGTTGTTCAGCCGGCCTGTCTTGCTCCATACCGGCAAGATCGATGGCAATGTGTACCGTCTCGTCGAGATACGGATCGGGCTCCTGGTAGTCCTTCGGCAAATCGTCGAGTTTCTTAAGCGGCGCTTTACCTTCCCGCTTAAAGCGATCGTTGATTCTGGCCAGACGCGTCGCGTCGTCTTCCTGATTCTCTTTTTCACGTACCGCATAATTCAGAGAAACAGCGTTACGTTTTTCCTTCAGGGCATTGAAGCGAGCAATGTCCTTCATGATGTACTGGAATTCAGGGTCTTTGGCGATGCGATCCTGATGCAGCTTCAGCAACTCAGGTTCGAACGGCGTAAGGTCACCGGTTTTCACATAGGTCGCTGCGTTGATGCTATCCCACGGCAACGCGTTGTCTTCGAACTTCTCGCCGGTCTCAGTTTGCTCGGTCCCGGTTGGCATCATGATATCCGGCGTCACACCTTTCCGCTGGGTACTGCCGCCGTTGATGCGGTAGAACTTCTGAATGGTGTACTGAACCGAGCCCAGCGCAGGCCATTCCGGACGCAGCATCTGATCGTAAATGCGATTCAGCGAACGGTACTGCTGCACGGTGCCTTTCCCGAAGGTCGGCTCGCCGACAATCAGCGCGCGGCCATAATCCTGCATCGCCGCCGCAAAGATTTCAGATGCCGAGGCGCTGAAGCGGTCAACCAGCACCACCAGCGGCCCTTTGTAGTAGACCACGCCGTCGGTATCGCTATCTTCACGGACTTTACCGTTGTTGTCGCGGACCTGAACGACCGGGCCACTAGGAATAAACAGACCGGACAGGGACACCGCTTCAGTCAGCGCCCCGCCGCCGTTAGAACGCAGATCGATAATTACGCTCTTCACATTCTGTTTTTCCAGCTTCTGCAGCTGAACCTTCACATCATCAGTGAGGCCAACGTAGAAGCCAGGAATATCCAGCACGCCGACTTTGTCTTTGCCGACTGTCTTCACAGACATCTTAACCGCGCGATCTTCGAGGCGAATACGTTCGCGGGTCAGCGTCACGGTACGCGTCTTGGTGCCTTTGCCCGCTGGCAGGATTTCAAGGCGAACTTTGCTGCCTTTTGGCCCTTTAATCAGCGCCACAACGTCGTCCAGACGCCAGCCGATCACGTCAACCATCGGTTTACCCGTTTGGCCTACGCCAACAATACGATCGCCGACGGTGATGGCCTTGCTCTTCGCCGCCGGACCACCGGCAACCATGGAGTTGATCAGCGTATAATCATCGTCCATTTGCAGCACCGCCCCGATGCCTTCTAAAGACAGGCTCATTTCGGTGTTGAACTGTTCGGTGCTGCGCGGAGAGAGATAGTTTGTATGCGGGTCAATCTCATGAGCAAACGCGGTCATCGCCAGCGAGAACACATCTTCACTGTTGCTTTGCGCCAGGCGGCGGATCGCAAACTGATAGCGCTTGGTCAGGGTTTCACGAATTTCCTGCTCGGTTTTACCGGTCAGCTTCAGGCTCAGCTCGTCGTATTTAACTTTCGCATCCCAGAGCTTATCCAGCTCATCGACGCTCGTTGGCCACGGCGCCTTGCTGCGATCCAGATTGATGGTGTCGTTACCGGTGAAATCCATCGGCTTCGCCAGCACCTTCAGGGCGTACTGGTAGCGTTCAAAACGGCGCTTCTGACCCAGATTGTAGAGGTCGTAAAAAACATCGAGCTTACCGCTACGCAGCTCGTCGCCGATCTGCCCTTTCTTCGCAGCGAACTGGGCGACGTCGCTGGCTAACAGCACGTTATGGCTGTAATCCAGCAAGTTCAGGTAGCGGTCAAAGATTTTTGCCGAGAAATTGGCATCCAGATCGAACTGGCGGTAATGCGAGCGCGTAAAACGCGAGGTCACACGCTCACTCACCGTAGCGTGCTGAGCTTCTTCCTTTAACTGAGGAATTTGGTCAGCACGGGTAATGTTGTCCAGGGCCAGGGCACTGCCTGCCACGAACAGCAGGCTGGCGATAGCCGTAAGCTTAAAGAGTTTGTTCATGCCTGAGTCAGGCCTCCGTTTCAGAACTGCAAGTGTTCTGCGCGTACGATCATTGCCATACCAGAAGTCAGCTGTACACGGACGCCATCTTTGGTAATTTCCAGTACGGTAGCATCCATTGCGTTGTTACCGGCTTTGACTTTAATGGCCTGTCCAACCTGCAGAGCAGAAATATCGGTCACCGGCGTACGACGCTCTTCACGAGGTGCCTTTGGTGCCGGTTTTTCTGCGCGAGGTTTACGCTCTGCCCCTTCTTTACGACGCGGTGCTGCCGCCGGACGAGGTTTGCGTTCGCGACGTGGAGCGTCTTCCGTTACGCCTGCGGCTGCCGCGGCTTCACGTTTCTTCGCCTGTTGCTCAGCGCGCTGGGCCTGAACGCGGGCTTTCGCTTCATCCAGCTGCTGACGTGCATGTTCAACATGCTGTTCGTCCAGCTCACCGCAAGGGTTGCCATCAAGATCGACGCGAGTCGCGCCAGCTTTGATGCCGTACAGGTAGCGCCAGCTTGACGTATAGAGACGTAACGCTGAACGAAGCTGTGTTTTGCTGAGGCTCATTTCGCCTTCAACACGAGAGACTAAATCCTGGAAGATACCAATCTTCAACGGACGAGCTTCACCTTCAGCGCTAAAACATTGAGGGAAACGCTCGGCCAAAAATGCGATAACTTCTTTACTGCTATTCAACTTAGGTTGATTTTCCATGAAATTTCCTGATTACAACGGAATTGCCAATAAGTCCCAGGCATGAACAGGCGACATTATAATGACGCCATCGCTAAATGCCACGTTATCCGTTGCTTATCATGCTATCGAGGGAAGAATTTTTTAAAATCAGTGCCGCTCAGCACGTCTGAAAGCCGCGAACTCAAGGTTTTTAAACCCATTTCGTCTTCTTCCGAAAAACGGCCATACTCGGTGCTGTCGATATCCAGGACGCCAATCGTCTGGCCGTCAACCGTCAGAGGCAGCACAATTTCCGAATTGCTGGCCGCATCGCAGGCAATGTGCCCGTCGAAAGCATGCACATCCTCCACACGCTGAATCGTGCCTGTTGCGACGGCTGTGCCGCATACGCCCTTGCCGACAGGGATTCTTACGCAGGCAATTTTACCCTGGAAGGGCCCCAGAACTAGCGTTTGGGCTTCGAGAAGGTAGAATCCTGCCCAGTTGACGCCTTCAAGGCGCTCAAAGAGCAACGCACTGGTATTCGCCAGTGTTGCAAGAAAGCTGGTTTCACCTGCCATTAACGCACTAAAATCGCGATTCAGATCCGCGTAAAATTGTTCTTTGTTCATTAAATAACCGTTATGTTGTCTTACTTTACTTTGTAGCATATTAAAATAAGCATTAAATGCACGGTGCCACAAGGTGTATCATTTTATGAATTACGATAGGCTAAATGCATCATTCAGATAACAACGCTCCCGGCTTACGACGCACAATGAAAATACACGCCATCAGTCAGGCATTGCCTCAGGCACGTTATCAGCGTTGTCCCCAATGCGATACCCTTTTCTCTCTGCCCCTGGTTAAATCAACACAAAGTGCATACTGCCCCTGTTGTGATGCAAGAGTACATCATGGCCGTGACTGGTCATTGACGCGCCTGGGGGCGATGGCCGTGGCGATGCTGGTGCTGATGCCCGTCGCCTTTTCCGATCCGCTGCTGCGTATCTATCTCCTGGGTTCGAGTATTGATGCCAACGTTATGCAGGGCATTTGGCAGATGGCAAGCCAGGGAGACGTGCTTACCGCCGCCGTCGTGCTCTTTTGCGTGGTCGGCGCACCGGCCACGCTGGTCGCGGCTATTGCCTATCTCTGCTTTGGCAACATTCTCGGCATGAACCTTCGCCCGGTACTGCTGATGCTGGATAAGCTTAAAGAGTGGGTGATGCTGGATATCTATCTGGTGGGCATTGGCGTGGCCTGCATTAAGGTTCGCGAGTATGCGTTTATCCAGCCAGGCCCAGGGCTGATTGCTTTTATTGCGCTGGTGGTCTTGAGTCTGTTGACCATGATCCACCTGAACATTGAGCAGCTATGGGAGCGTTTTTACCCCCAGCGCCCGGCTCGTGCTTTTAATGCGCAACTGCGGGTTTGCCTCGGCTGCCATTTTACCGGCGTTCCTGACGAACGAGGCCGCTGCCCTCGCTGCCACATCCCGCTGTACTATCGCCGAAAGCAAAGCTTACAAAAATCCTGGGCAGCACTGGTTGCCTCCCTGATCTTCCTGCTTCCGGCTAACCTGCTGCCGATTTCTATTATTTACGTGAACGGGGCACGCCAGGAAGACACCATTCTTTCGGGCATTATTTCCCTGGCGCACAGCAATATCGCCGTCGCTGCCGTGGTGTTTATTGCCAGTATCCTGGTGCCGTTTACTAAAGTTATTGTATTAATTACGCTACTTATCAGTATTCATTTCAAATGCCAGCAGGGATTACGAACCCGCATTTTATTGCTGCGCTTTGTCACCTGGATTGGCCGCTGGTCTATGCTCGATCTGTTTGTCATCGCGTTGATGATGTCACTGGTTAACCGTGACCAGCTGTTAGCTTTTACGATGGGTCCCGCCGCAGTCTTCTTTGGCGCGGCGGTTATATTAACTATTCTTGCCGTCGAATGGCTGGATAGCCGACTACTTTGGGACGCACATGAGTCAGGAAACGCCCGCTTCACCGACTGAAGCGAGAATTAAAACGAAACGCCGGATTTCCCCTTTCTGGTTATTACCTGTTATTGCGTTACTGATTGCCGGCTGGCTGATCTGGACGACTTACCAGGAACGCGGCAACACCGTAACCATCGACTTCATCTCCGCCGACGGGATAGTCGCTGGCCGCACGCCCGTGCGCTACCAGGGCGTTGAAGTGGGTACCGTGCAAAACATCAGCCTGAGCGATGACCTGCGTAAAATAGAAGTCAAAGTCAGCATCAAAAGCGATATGAAGGATGCCCTGCGGGAAGACACACAATTCTGGCTGGTAACGCCGAAGGCTTCCCTCGCTGGAGTATCCGGGCTTGATGCCCTGGTAGGCGGGAACTACATCGGCATGATGCCGGGTAAAGGCGAGCCGCGTGACCATTTTACCGCCCTCGATACCCAACCCAAATATCGCCTGGATAACGGCGAGCTGATGATTCACCTCCACGCCCCGGATTTAGGCTCCCTTAACAGCGGGTCGCTGGTCTATTTCCGCAAAATTCCGGTTGGCCGCGTGTATGACTATGCCATCAATAAGAACAAGCAGGGTGTCACCGTCGACGTGCTTATCGATCGCCGCTTTACCAGCCTGGTGAAAAAAGGCAGCCGTTTCTGGAATGTGTCCGGCGTAAAGGCCGATGTTGGCCTGAGTGGGGCCAAAGTTCAGCTTGAAAGCCTGGCGGCGCTGGTCAATGGGGCTATTGCTTTCGATTCCCCTGACGATTCAGAACCGGCCAAAGCGGATGATGAATTCGGCCTTTACGAAGACCTGGCGCACAGCCAGCGCGGCGTCATCATTAACCTCGATCTCCCGAGCGGGGATGGCCTTAAAGCAGGCTCGACTAAGTTAATGTATCAGGGGCTGGAGGTGGGTTCGCTGACTAAGTTAAACCTCAATCCAGGCGGTGCCGTCACAGGGGAAATGACCGTTGACCCCGGCGTGGTTAGCCTGATGCGTAGCGGCACGCGCATCGAACTCCGTAGCCCAAAAATCTCGCTGGATAATCCAAGCATCAGCACGTTGCTCACGGGCAGCACCTTTGAACTTGTGCCGGGTGACGGCGAACCGCAGGATCGCTTCACCGTGGTCTCCAGCGATCAAACGCCGCTCCAGCAGCCGAATGTATTGACGCTTTCGCTGACGGCCCCTGAAAGCTACGGTATTGATGCCGGACAACCGATTATCCTGCACGGGATACAAATCGGCCAGGTGGTGGCGCGGGCACTGTCAGCGAAAGGCGTCACGTTCTCCGTCGCCATTGAACCGCAATACCGCCATCTGCTGCAGGGCGACAGCAAATTCGTGGTCAACAGCCGCATTGATGTGAAGCTCGGCATGGACGGAGTGGAATTCCTGGGCGCCAGTGCCAACGAATGGGTCAACGGCGGCATACGTGTGCTGCCGGGCAGCAAAGGCGAGATGAAAAGCAGTTATCCGCTTTATGCCAACCTGGAAAAAGCGATTGAAAACAGCCTGAGCGACATCCCGACCACCACGCTGACGCTGACGGCCTCCAGCCTGCCAGATATCCAGACCGGCTCCGTGGTGCTGTACCGCAAATTCCAGGTGGGCGAAATCATCACCATCCGCCCTCGCGCCGAGAACTTTGATATTGATGTTCACATCAAGCCGGAATACCGCAAGCTGCTGACGCCAAACACCGTGTTTTGGGCTGAAGGTGGCGCGAAAGTTCAGCTCAACGGCAGCGGGCTAACGGTGCAGGCCTCCCCGCTCTCTCGTGCACTCAAAGGGGCCATCAGCTTTGACAACATGAGCGGTGCCAGCGTCGGACAGGTGAAAGGTGAGAAACGCGTGCTGTACGCCTCTGAAACCGCGGCAAGAGCGGTGGGCAGCCAGATAACGCTGCACACTTTCGATGCCGGAAAACTTTCCGCCGGGATGCCAATTCGCTATCTGGGCATTGATATCGGCCAGCTTGAGTCGCTGAACCTGACGCAATCCCGCAACGAAGTGGAAGCGAAAGCGGTACTTTACCCTGAGTATGTGTCTACCTTCGCACGCGCCGGTACCCGCTTCTCCGTTGTCACACCGCAGATCTCTGCGGCGGGCGTCGATCATCTTGATACCCTCCTCCAGCCTTACATCAACGTTGAACCCGGTAAAGGTGACCCCCGCCGCGACTTCGAGCTGCAGGAAGCGTCTATCACCGACTCTCGTTACTCCGACGGGCTGAACATCGTGCTGGAAGTGCCTGAAGCCGGCTCGCTGAGCATAGGCACGCCGGTTCTCTTCCGCGGGATTGAAGTCGGTACGGTAACCGGCATGACGCTCGGCAATCTCTCTGACCGTGTGATGGTGGGCCTGCGTATAAGCAAGCGTTACCAGCATTTGGTCCGGGACAACTCCGTCTTCTGGCTGGCTTCCGGCTATAGCCTGAACTTTGGCTTGACTGGCGGCGTGGTGAAAACCGGAACCTTTAATCAGTTTATTCGCGGTGGCATTGCGTTTGCGACGCCGCCGGGGATCCCGCTTTCCCCTAAAGCAGAGGCCGGGAAACACTTCCTGCTGCTGGAAAGCGAGCCGAAAGAGTGGCGTCAGTGGGGCACCGCCCTTCCGCGCTGAACCGCAAGCCCGGGCGGTACGTCGCCCGGGTAATTCCGTGTTAAACTGCGCCCCTTAATTTTTTCAGGGGCGTTTTTCATGGCTCAATCTACTGCCGTTTATCTTCCTCAACCTTTTCTCGACGCGATTCGTGACGCACTTCCCGCTGGCCAGACGCTGGAAAGTTTTATCGAATACTGTCAGCAGCCGCTGCGCCGCAGCCTGCGCGTCAATACGCTGAAGATATCCGTGGCTGACTTTCTGACGCTCGTCGCGCCCTATCACTGGCGTTTAACGCCGGTGCCGTGGTGCGAAGAAGGCTTCTGGATTGAACGAGAAGATGAAGAAACCCTGCCGCTGGGCAGCACCGCAGAGCATTTGAGCGGCCTGTTCTATATTCAGGAAGCCAGTTCAATGCTGCCCGTAGCCGCGTTGTTTGCCGACGGCAACCAGCCGCAGCGAGTGATGGACGTCGCCGCAGCGCCGGGATCAAAAACAACCCAGATTGCCGCCCGCATGAATAATACCGGCGCAATTCTTGCCAATGAATATTCCGCCAGCCGGGTAAAAGTCCTGCATGCCAATATCAGCCGCTGTGGGATCAGTAACGTAGCGCTGACGCATTTTGATGGCCGCGTATTCGGTGCCGCTCTGCCGGAATCCTTCGACGCCATTCTGCTGGATGCCCCCTGCTCCGGTGAAGGCGTGGTGAGGAAAGATCCCGATGCACTGCGCAACTGGTCGCCTGAAAGCACGGCCGAAATTGCCGGCACACAGCGCGAATTGATTGAGAGTGCTTTTCATACGCTCCGCCCCGGCGGGACGCTGGTCTACTCGACCTGTACGCTGAATCGCCAGGAAAACCAGGATGTCTGCCAGTGGCTGCTGGATACCTGGCCGGACGCGGTAGAAATTGCCCCCCTTGACGAGCTTTTCCCGGAAGCAGCACGCGCGCTGACGCCGGAAGGTTTCCTGCACGTGTTCCCACAGATTTACGACTGCGAAGGCTTTTTCGTTGCCCGTTTGCGCAAAACGGCCTCTATCGAACCGCTGCCGGCCCCGGGCTATAAAGTAGGGAAATTCCCCTTCGCGCCGATGAAAGGCAAAGCCGCAGCCGAACTAACCGCCGCGGCGGCAAAATCGGGCCTTATCTGGGGCGATGAGCTGAATCTATGGCAGCGCGACAAAGAGATCTGGCTGTTTCCGAGTGAGATTGAACCGCTTATCGGGAAAGTGCGTTTCTCTCGCATTGGCCTCAAGCTCGCCGAACAGCACAACAAAGGCTTCCGCTGGCAGCATGAAGCCATGGTTTCTCTGGTCAAAAGTGACAACCCGCTTTGCTTCCCGCTGAGCGAGACAGAAGCCGAGGAGTGGTACCGAGGGCGGGATATCTATCCAGAAGTGACACCGTCACGAGATGAAGTGATTGTCACTTTTCAGGGGCAGCCGCTCGGCCTGGCGCGTAAAGTTGGCTCACGCCTGAAGAACAGCTACCCAAGGGAATTAGTACGCGACGGCAAGCTTTTCGCCGCCCCGCAGGCTGGCTAAAAAAATAAGCACTTTTTGAGTTGGCAATTTGTGCTGCCTTGACTACGCTGAAATTGGAGTGACCCACTGGTCATACCACCTGCTGCGGATAACAAGGAGCCAAAGATGACAAAGACCAACGTTCGGATCGGCATCTTCGAGATCGATGATGCCGAATTACACGGTGAACAACAGGGGGATCGAACGTTAAGCATTCCCTGCAAGTCCGATCCCGACCTGTGCATGCAGCTGGATGCATGGGATGGGGCAACCTCTATTCCCGCCGTGCTGGACGGCGAACATTCCGTACTTTACCTGCAGCATTACGATCGCCAGCGCGATGCCTGGGTTATGCGCCTTGCATAACTCAAGATGAACCCGTCCCTGAGACGGGTTATATAGATGATAAACAGCCAAAAACGTGGTTTTCAGCTGTTTGGAGTAGACCAGAGAACATCATTCATTGCTTTTGTTAGACCCAAGTGCCGTTTTTACATCAATGATTTTTGCCAGCACTTTCTCCGTCCACGGGACGGATTAATTATTTCCCCCACTCCCTTGGCTCCCCTACACTTAAACCAAACGAAGCGGTTCTGAGGCGCTAATGTTTGCTTTGGTTTTATTTGTTTGTTACCTGGACGGCGGCTGTGACGATCTGGTGCTGGAAGTCTTCACCAGCGAGCAGCAGTGTCTGAGTGCGATGAGCGAGCAGCGTATGCGCCACGGCGGCTGTTACCCGGTGGAAGAGTTTATCGATGGATTCTGGCGGCCTGCCCAGGAGTACAGCGACTTCTGAGCAGGGCCAGGCGAGATTAGCGCTTGTTCGGGCGAAGGAACATGCGTATTTGCTTCCCGTGGTATTCAACGTAGTGCTGGAAAGTAAAGCCGAAGCGCACTGCCAGACCAATAGAACGCTGATTATCGTCATCAATAATGCAGCATACCGGCTCGCTGAAATTGTCATCCGCCCAACTTAACACTGCGCTGAGCGCCTCCGCCGCATAGCCTTGACCGTGTACCGCAGGAATAAGCGTCCAGCCCGCCTCCGGGTGTGCCAAAGCCGGGCTGAGATTTCGTTTAGCGTCTTGGAAACCAAACGCCCCTACGAATCGCCCACTCTGTTTTTCAAACAACGCCCAGTAACCGTAGCCCAGCGCCTGCCAGTGACCGATATAGCGCATCAATCGCGCCCAGCTCATTTCACCGTCCTGCGGTTTTCCGCCGCCGATAAACTTTACCATCTCCGGGTCAGACCAACAGGCAACCAGCGCCTCATAGTCGTCCAGCGTAAAATGGCGCAGGATAAGGCGTTCCGTTTCAAGACGTGGGGCTTCAGTAATCATCATGACTCCGCTCAGTATTACTCTTGTAGTCGTTGTTTAAGGCCTGATTTGCAGGCGTAAATGATAGCGCACAGCAGCAGGCTAAACAGCATGGTACCCAAAAACACACCCGCACCGGTCAGGGTTAGCATAACGCCGCCAATCAGCGGCCCAAGCGCTATGCCTAACGTCGTCAGGGTCGATGCTCCCAGGTACGCACCGCGGTGCTCATCCGGTGCCAGCTGATCCAGCAGAATATTCAGGTTCGGCATCAAAATGGCCTCGCCGATGCTGAAAATAACCGTCACGCTCACCCACAACAGCGCATCCGGCGTACGGACGGACCAGAACAAAAGCTGTGACAGCGCAAAGATAGCGCCCCCCAGCAAAATACGGTTAGACAAGCTAACTTGAGCCAAAAAGCGAACCAGAAAAAGCTGGGCAATAAGCACCGTACAGGCGTTCGACACCAGAATCAGCGTGATTAACTTTACGGCTGCCTCAGCGTCCAGCGTCAGTAAATAAAGCGGCACCACGGATTCATAATGTACGAAAACCACGGCGCATAACGTGCCGCACAGCAGCGCCGCAACGAACAGTTTGTCCCGGGCGATGATTAGCATAACGTCGCGTAATCTGACCCCAGGTTTATGTTCGCTATCTTTGGCAACCAGCTTGCCTGCAGGAATAAACAATAAGGTGTAAATAAGCAGCGGCAAATAGCTCACAGCCGTGATTACGAATGTCCCTTTCTGCGAAGTCAGCCCGAAAGCAATGCCGACCAGTGGCCCGGTGACCGCCGCCACATTCACCAAATAATAGCGAATCTGCAGAGCCAGAGCGCGACGACGGCGGTCGCCCAGTAAGTCACTCATCAGCGCTCGCGTCGGCGGCTCTACCCACGCGAAACAGACGCCAACAATCATTAGCCCAATGATAAATAACGCCATTCCCGTGGCCAGCCCAAGCAGAGCATAGCCAACAAACGACAGCGCACAGCCGAGGGAAAGCACGCCCCGGCGGCCTAATTTATCCGACAGCTGCCCGCCATACATTCCCAGCACCACCGCCAGAAGCGCACTGCTGGTCATCGCCACGCCTACAGAGATGGGCGAAAGATGATAATTACGGGTCATGATCACCGTCATAAACGGCCAGGCCATAAAATAGCTAAAGCGAATCACCAGGGTAAAAAGCAGCAGCGCAATCACCGTCGACGGGAAGGTTTTGACCGTCGGCCAAAAACCGCGCGCAGCGTCCTCACGGACGGCATCGTTTGTCGTCATAAAGTATCCTGTTAATTATCGTTATAGTGGAGGCGGGGCCGCTTACGCTGAGTAAGCGGTTAAATAGTAATAAGTTATTCCGTATTGACTGGCAACGTAAATGTTACTGAAATGTTTATTTCCCCAGCTTGTCGTTTAAACCAACAGCCGGGCAGCGGAAAGTAGTGGAAAATTGTGACCCGCCGCTCAAAAAATGGCATTTCGTGCTGGGAATGATTGGGGAGAGCCGGCAGCTGAACGCCGCCGGCAAAACGGTTAAAGTTTACCGCTCAGGCGCTGATGGAAATCGGCGCTGTGGGTGTCCAGGCCAACAATTTCGACCTGCGCCTGATAACGCTGATAGCGCGTTTCAATGGCATCTAATACGGCAACGGTGGAGGCATCCCAAATTTGTGCCTGAGTCAGATCGATCACCACCCGTGCCGGGTCGTCAGCATAGTGAAAATGCTCGACCAGGTCGTTGCTGCTGGCAAAGAACAGCGGCCCACGAACCCGGTAAGTCACTTCGCTCCCGTCCGCTGCCAGCTGCCGCTCAGCACGCACCACATGCGCAATACGGCGAGCAAACAACATCATAGCGAAGATAACGCCGCCCAAAACGCCAAGCGCGAGGTTATCGGTATAAACCGTTATAGCGACGGTCGTGAGCATCACCAGCGTTTCCGGCACCGGCATTCGGCGAAGCGTAACTGGAGAGAGGCTATGCCAGTTCAGCGTTTTCACCGCCACAATCATCATGATCCCAGCCAGCACCACCATCGGAATTTTTGCCATCACTTCACTCAGCACGGTGACCAGCAGCAATAGCACCAGCGCAGCCGCCACGGTAGACAGCCGCGTACGCCCTCTTCCCAGCTCAACGTTGACAATGGTTTGCCCAATCATGGCGCAGCCCGCGATGCCGCCATAAAAACCGGCGAAGATATTCGACACGCCCAGTCCCCAGCATTCGCGCCGCTTGCTGGAAGGTGTATCGGTGAGATCGTCCACCAGCTTGGCCGTTAGCAAGGACTCCATCAAGCCAACAAAAGCGATGCTCAGCGCGCAGGGCCAGATAATGCGCAGCGTCTCAACGTTAAGCGGCACTATCAGTTCCGTTAACCCGGGCAAACCGGCTTTCATCGGTCCGCTGTCGCCTACCGTGGGCATTACCCATCCCAGGGCAATACTCAGGCCGGTCACCAGAACAATCGCCACCAGCGGCGAAGGCACAGATTTAAGCAGTCTCGGCAACATTAAAACGACGGCGAGCGTCACGACGAACAGGCCCCAAACCAGCGGCGATTGCCCCCAGACATGAGGCACCTGAGCAAAGAAAATAAGAATACCCAGCGCATTCACAAACCCGGTCATTACCGAAAGCGGGATATAGCGCATCATTCGCGCCAGCCCGCTTAGGCCGAACAGGATCTGGATCCCGCCCGCCAGCACCACCGCAGGCAGGATATAACCCACCCCATATTGATGAACCATCGGGGCAATCACCAGCGCTACCGAACCGGCCGCCGCAGTGACCATTGCCGGGCGGCCCCCCAGAATCGACATAGCAAAACAAAGCACGATCGAGGCAATCAGGCTGACCTTCGGATCCACGCCCGCGATCAAGGAAAAGGAGATCACTTCGGGGATCAGGGCCAGCGCGGTGACGACTCCGGCCAGCAGTTCACGCTGGATGAGTCGAGGGGAGCGAAGCACGGCGCGCAGGCTATTCTCACGCGCATGTTGAGCGGCAAGCTCGGTTTGATTTGTCATAGTCGGATGCAGGCTTATTGTCAGGAACGCCGCATTTCTCATGGAATGCAGTCAGTGAGGCCGAAAGTGTAGCGTTGTCGCGGCAGTGATGCGAATTTTTGTGACATGCGTCACTAGTCCGAAAGACTCACCGACCCGGCCCCCACGTTTGCGCAACAAATAATTAACAAATTGAGCAAAAAACGCTGGACGGCAAGCTATCAAGGTGTGGTATGGTTTTAGCGCACAGGCCAGGTCGAAGCGTTATGGGAAACGCTTTACGCGCAAGCAAGCTGGCGGATTCCCGAATAAAAAAAAGACCGAACACGATTCCTGTATTCGGTCCAGGGAAATGGCTCTTGGGAGAGAGCCGTGCGCTAAAAGTTGGCATTAATGCAGGCTAAATCGCCTTGCCTCTTAAGAATAGATTACCGGCGCAGGTTTTCCAGTCCGCAACAAAAGTGGTCAGAAAAAAGGCGCAATAAAGGTGACTATTTATGCAAAAACAGCAATATCCCGTTGAGGCTATTGCTGTTTTTTTATGCCAGGAAATGCGTGTTTTTTATTCACCGCAAAGCTTTTGCGCGCGCTCAATGAAGGGTTCGAGACTCATCTTCTGGCCAGGATGCTGCGGGTCGTCCACCTGAATAACGCTGATGGGCTGCCCGCTCGTTTTACCGCTCTTGATCTGCTGCTCGGCAATGGCGTTCAGCGGGTACTGCATCAGCGTACTTGGGTTGATGGCAAACAACGCATTCCCCGCTCTGCAGCTCAACATCACCTCTTCACGGTTGAACGCCCATTTGTCTTTACCCACCTCAAACCGACTCACGGTGATAATTTGCGGGGCAGCCAGCGCAGAACTCGCGCAGGCCAGCAGCAGTAAAGTCAAAATGCTCTTTTTCATGAATCTCTCATATAACCAGTTTGCGCCGTCAGAACGGCTCCCAGGTAGCATAGATGCTGACAAGCAGTAGTATCGCTACCGATAGAATCACTTCCAGCCACGTAAGCTGAATAAATCTCCGCTGAGCATCGGCTTGAACAGCGTCGAAACGCGGCACCAGTATATAGCGGTTGATCAGCGCCAGCATAACCATCACTAGCACCAGCACAACCTTCAGCGCCAGCAATCGAACATAACCACTTTCCAGCGGCAGCGCCCAGCCGAGGATAAGCAAGCTATTCACCACGCCGGTCACCAGTACCGCAGCCACTGCAAGATGCCCGTAGCGCGAAAAACGCATCATTGCCGTAATCGCCGGAGTACGCCAGCGCGGCTTATGCGCCATATACATACAAACCAGCAAAGGCAGCAGGCCTCCCACCCACCAGGCCGCGCTCAGAAGATGAATCGCATGGTTCATCCGCTGAAAGACACCGAGCGCGCCGTCGTGAATTGCGGCATGCCCGACGCCAGCCAGCATAATTAGCTGCGCCGCGGCTAACAGCAGCAATAACCCCGGCATTGCCCGGGGAGCGATCAGCACAGCGGCCAGCGTGGCCAGGCCCAGCAATAGCTGCCATATCCAGACGGAACCAAAGCGAGTCGTCAGCACCGCCTGCCAGACATCCGGCGAAAGAGTATCGCGCCAGCCGTCACCCATTTGCCCGGCCTGAGCCATGAATAACAGACAGGCGCTAATGAGCGACAGCCAGACGGCAGGCCGCCACTGCGCCCTGAGGCGACGCACAAGCACGGGTTTAAACTGCTGCGGGGCAAGGAGCGAACAGCAGATGGCGCTGCCAAGCAGCACCATCAAGGCAGTGAAATGGATAAAACGCAGCGCGATGTAAAACGCCGACAGCATGGCGATTACTTCACGGAGAAGTGATAGTTACCTTTGGTTTTGTGCCCGTCGACCGACACAACATGCCAGTCCACGGAGTAATCACCCGGTTTCAGGGCTTCTTCAACCGGCACAATCAGCTGTTTGTTGTCGGTCTCAGCAACCTTCACTTTCCCGGTCTTCACGGCAGATTTCTGCGGGCCGGTCACGGTCACGCCGCTGAAGCCAGGCTCCACCCCTTCAGAGAAGCTCAGGGTCAGCGACTGCGGCGATGCTGTCACGGCGGAATCTGCTGCCGGAGACTGCTGCTTAAGGTGCGCGTGTGCAAACACGGCTGGAGAAACGGCCATAGCAGTGACAAATGCCGCCACGGTTGCGATGCGGGAGGAGATGAACGCCATATTAACTATTCCTTTTTGTTATGTGTCGAGGCGGCAAGGATACCCCCGCGTTAATACCAAGTCGAGACGGGAAAAGCTATTGTTGCTTGTCATCCAGGGCGCAAAACAGTAACTTCTGCGCTGACATTGCAGGAGGATATGATGAGCTACAATCTCGCCGATTTACCCCAGGAAGAAATGGATAAAGTTAACGTCGACCTTGCCGCTGCCGGCGTGGCGTTCAAAGAGCGCTATAACATGCCCGTAGTGGCTGAAATGGTGGAGCGTGAGCAACCTGAACATCTGCGGACCTGGTTCCGTGAAAAGCTGATTGCCTATCGTCTGGCCTCGGTGAATCTTTCCCGTTTGCCGTATGAACCGAAGCAAAAATAAAAAATTAAGAATTTTCTCTTTGATTCAAAACTAGTGCTACTCTCTTCCTTGTTCAGTTGACCACAAGCTTTGGCTCATCCCTCACGATTGCAGGACGCAATCGTTGGATGAAAGATTAAGGAAGAACCTATGCCACGCTGGAATGTTGCCGCTGCGCAATACGGTGCCGTTGCCGGAAGTTATCAGGCCAACATCGACCACCATCTCGATTTCATTCGCTGTGCCGCCGAAGAAGGCATCGATCTTCTGGTTTTCCCTCATCTCTCTTTATCCGGATTAAGCCCCGACAACCATCCTCCGGCGTTTACCGATCCGCTGTTCGACCCGCTCAGCGAGGCTGCTCGCAGCTACCATATGACCGTGATCGTCGGCATGTCGCTCAGTGACGAGGCGCATAGCGCCGCCGGTATGGTAGGTTTTCTGCCGGATGGATCGCGTATCGCCTGTTGCAAACGTCCCGCAACGGCTATCGATGTAAATGCTCAACCCCCCGTCGCACCACTTTTGGGGCAACGTTCCCGCAATATTGCCCTGGCCGTTTGCGCCCAAAGCGATGATGAAGCCTGGCCCCGAAGCGCAGCTGATATCGGCGCCGATCTTTACGCCACCGGCGCCGCAATGACAGAACTAAGCTACCAGCAAGATGAGATGTATATGCAACGCTGGGCGCACAAATATGGACTCACCATTTTGCAGGCCAATTACGCCTGGTCCGGGGCAGAACTTCGCTCCGCTGGGCGCAGCGCATGTTGGGATAATTTAGGCCAGCTAGTCGTCAGGGCCGACCAGGGTGAATTGCTGGCGATTGGCCGACGGGATGAGAGAGGTTGGCACGGCGAGGTCATTCCTTTACGCTAGTCGCCTGAGGCCTGTTAACGGAGACTGCGATGCTGCGCATTATTGATACGGAAACCTGCGGATTACAGGGAGGCGTAGTGGAAGTTGCGTCGGTCGATATCATCGACGGCAAGATTGTAAACCCGATGAGCGATCTTGTCCGTCCTGACCGACCAATAAGCCACCAGGCAATGGCCATCCATAAAATTACCGAAGAGATGGTGGCCGATAAACCCTGGATTGAAGACGTCATCCCCCGCTATATCGGTAGCCCCTATTACGTGGCGCACAACGCCAGTTTCGACAGCCGCATGCTGCCGGAAATGCAGGGCGACTGGATTTGCACGGTGAAGCTGGCGCGTCGCCTGTGGCCGGGCATCAAATACAGCAACATGGGCTTGTATAAATCGCTGAAGTTGCATGTGGATACACCTGCCGGGCTGCATCATCACCGCGCCCTGTTTGACTGTTATATCACCGCCGCCCTGCTGCTGAGAATTATGGATGTGTCCGGCTGGAACGCAGAAGATATGGTCACGATTACCGGGCGCCCGGCGCTGGTAACCACCATGATGTTTGGCAAATACCGGGGCAAACGCATTGCCGAAATAGCCGAAGACGACCCGGGTTATCTTCGCTGGATGCTCAACAACATCAAGGAGCTAACGCCGGATCTCCGCATGACGCTAAAACATTACCTGGCCGCCAGCGCGGCCGATTAATGCACGCGCCCTGGCAGCGTTCCCTGCGCCAGGGCAATCAGGAAAGCAAACTCCAGTGCCACGCCTTCGTAAGATTTGAAGCGCCCCGACTTGCCGCCGTGCCCGGAATCCATGTCGGTACAAAGCAGCAGCAAGGTCTCATCCCGCTTATAGTCACGTAATTTGGCAACCCACTTAGCCGGCTCCCAATACTGCACCTGCGAATCATGCAGCCCGGTGGTCACTAACAGATGGGGATAAGCCTGCTCACGAACCTGGTCGTAAGGGCTGTATTGCTTCATATAGCGGTAATATTCTTCATCCTGGGGGTTACCCCACTCTTCAAATTCCCCGGTGGTAAGCGGAATCGACTCGTCCAGCATCGTCGTTACAACATCGACAAACGGCACCTGAGCCACCACGCCATGGAATAATTCAGGGCGCAGATTGATAGCTGCCCCCATCAGCATTCCGCCCGCGCTGCCGCCCATCCCATAAAGCAGTTTAGGATCGCCATATCCCTGCCTGAGCAGCTCGTCGCACACGTCCAGATAGTCGTTAAAGGTATTCATCTTTTTCAGGTATTTACCGTCTTCATACCATTGCTGGCCCAGTTCACCGCCGCCGCGGACATGGGCGATGGCGAAGACAACCCCCCTGTCCAGCAGACTCAAACGGCTGCTGCTAAAGTCAGCATCCATACTGCTGCCGTAAGATCCATAGCCATAGACCAGCAGCGGGCTTTTGCCCCGGCGGAAGTGTTTCCGGTGATAAACCAGTGAGACCGGTACCAGAACGCCATCCCGCGCCGTCACCCACAGATGCTCGCTGCGGTAATGGCTAGCGTCAAAACCGGCAACCTGGGTTTGCTTGATAACCCGTCGCTCACCGCTGTCCATATCCAGCTCGAATAGGGTGTCCGGCGTTGTCATTGATGAGTAACCGTAGCGCAGGTGGGAGGTCTCAGGCTCAGGATTATAGCCGAGCCAGGTGACATAGGCCGGATCGTCAAAAGCGATGCCCGTGGACTCACGCGTATGGCGATTAATCTGGCGCAGGCTGGTCAATCCCTGCTGGCGCTCGGCAACCACCAGCCAGTCGCGGAACAGCGTAAAGTCTTCAAGCATGACCTGTTCCCGCGCGGCAATCAGCGTTTCCCACTGTTTTTCGTCCCGCACGGCGCTGCGGTAGAGTCCGAAATTTTTACCGTCTTTGTTGGAACGAATGTAGAACCCATGCTGGTAGTGATCGACCGTGTACTCATGATCTTTCCGGCGCGGGGCAAAAACTTGCGGCTCGGCGTCTGCCAGTTCGGCATCCAGTAACAAAGCCTCACTCGTCGTCGCGCTGGCAAGATGAATGACAACAAAATGCTGGGAGGTTGTTTTATGCACGCTGACGTAAAAAGCGTCATCTTTTTCTTCATACACCAGTTGGTCATCGGCCACCGGGTGGCCCAGCGTGTGCCGCCAGACCTGATAAGGCAGTAAGGTTTTGGGATGCTTGCGCACGTAGTAAAGCGTGACGGAGTCATTTGCCCAAACAAAACCGGTCGAGACGTTCTCCAGCAACTCCGGATACCAGTTTCCGGTTTTCAAATTGCGCAGACGGATGCCGAACTGACGGCGGGAGAGATAGTCCTCTGCCAGGGCCATCACGGCATTGTCCGGCGTAATGGCCAATCCACCCATGGTGTAGAACTCGCTATGGGCGGCACGCTGGTTGGCATCCAGCAAAACGTCCCACTCGCCCCACTCTTCTCTGACCGCAGATTGCCGCTGATAAATCGCGTACTCATTCCCTTTGTCATACACCTGGCGGTAGCGATAGCCGTTCTTCACATACGGGGCGGAAACATCGCGAGGAGGAACGCGAGCGATCATCTCTTTGAGCAACTGATCCTGCAGCGCGCGCTGGCTCTCCATGATCCTTTTCCCGTAATCATTTTCCTGCTCAAGGTATTTCAGCACATCGGGATCGGCGCGGTCATCATCCCGCAGCCAGTAATAGTTATCCGTACGGGTATCGCCATGCAGCGTCATAGCGTGAGGTATTTTTTTGGCTTTTGGCGGCATCACTTTCATCATTTTCCGTTTAACACCCCGTAAGGGTGGCAAATTCAGCCGGGCTTGCAAGCGGAACATGAAGGATTAAAAGAAAATGCCGGGAGAAACCCGGCACAGGCTGGTTGCAGGAGGATTACACCGCGAGCGGTTGTTTTTGCTGCTGAATATCTTGCTCAATACCGGAGCGGACATCCGGCGGTATGTTTAGCGCATCGCCCAGAGCGCTCAGGTAGCTACGTTCCATAAAGTGATCGATATCGATAGCCGTGCAGCTAAGGTAATAAAGCTCCAGCGCTTCCTCCTCATTTCTCACACCTTGTGCAAGCTGGTAAGGATCTAACGGTCTGTCGATCGCCCGTTCGACGAGCGCTTTACCTTCCCCGTCGATACCGACTTCACGCAGCTGTTGCTCAATAAACTGACGCTCTTTTGCATCGATATGGCCGTCGCTTTTCGCCGCAAAAACCAGCGCGGTAATTAATCTTTCGGTACGAACATCAACCGACGAGTGCGGCTCACTCCAGCCTGTGGAAACGGGCTGGCTCTGGCGAACCCGCTCCTTGTATTTGTTCCATAACACGCTTCCGGCCACGGCGCCGCCGCCGACCAGAAGCGCACTGGTGCCGTATTTTGTTAACAGTTTGCGGGAAGATTTACTCGCCAGCAGTAACCCGGCTAATCCACCCAGCGCCCCCGGCACCAGAAGTTTACCGATCCCTTCAGAGCTATTACCGGCTGCAGGCTGTGAAGATTGAGGAGAAGTAGATTGCCCCAGGAGCGACTGAAGCTGCTGTAACCAGTTATTCATGACGGAGATCCTCTGTTGACTTAACTCGTCGAGAGTAGGCCACAGGACGTCAAGAAACGTCGGACAGCGCTAAAGATGGGAAAAGAATCGCGCCGGCTACCCGGCGCTTACAGCAGAACCGTATTACGCGGCTTTGGTGCGTTTACGTCCAGGGTGTTCGCTGACGTTGTCTTCAGCCGCTGGCGATTGTTCAAGCGCTGAGGACTCCGCGTCTGGCTCAAACTGACTTAATTCAGGCTCCGGCAGCTTGCCATTTTTCAATACGCCCGCCAGCAGATCCTTGTTTTCCGCCATCCACATCGCCAGGGTGTCGCTCTGCCCTTCATCCAGCGCAATCGGGCTTTGCTGCAGCCAGTCGCCGAGGACTTCAGCCAGATCCAGCATTTTGTCATAAGCGTCAGCATCCTTTTTACTGGCAAAGGCCATTTTTTCTTGTCCCTCTCTCACTACAACATATTTAATCTCGACCGCCATTTTGCAGCTCCGTTTTACCTGTTTATTTATCCAGTATATCGTCATTCATTTTATCACACAAGCCGAAAAGCCGCTGCCAACGCAAACGTTTTCGTTTATACTGCAGCGGTCTTTTTCTTTGTTAAGGCTAAATCACATGTCAACGTTGGGAACCGCTCTGCGCCCGGCAGCTACGCGAGTTATGCTGCTGGGTTCCGGTGAATTGGGTAAAGAAGTGGCCATTGAATGCCAGCGCCTCGGGGTAGAAGTTATCGCCGTCGATCGCTACGCAAATGCGCCGGCAATGCACGTCGCACACCGCAGCCACGTCATTAACATGCTGGATGCCGCGGCGCTAAAAGCGCTTGTCGCCGCCGAAATGCCCGATTTTATCGTTCCTGAAATTGAAGCCATTGCCACCGATGCCCTGCTGGAGCTTGAAGCCCAGGGTCAGCGAGTGGTGCCGTGCGCCCGCGCCACCAAACTCACCATGAACCGCGAAGGGATCCGCCGTCTGGCCGCAGAAGAACTTCAGTTGCCCACTTCCAGCTATCGCTTCTCCGACAGCGAAGAAGCCTTCCAGCAGGCCGTGCATGAGATTGGTTTGCCGTGCATTGTGAAACCGGTAATGAGTTCCTCCGGCAAAGGCCAGAGCTTTATCCGCACAGCCGACCAACTGGCAAAAGCCTGGGAATACGCCCAGCTAGGTGGGCGGGCTGGTAAAGGCCGCGTCATCGTCGAAGGCGTGGTCAATTTTGATTTTGAAATCACCCTGCTAACCATCAGCGCCGTTGACGGCGTGCATTTCTGCGCGCCTATCGGGCACCGTCAGGAAGAGGGCGACTACCGTGAATCCTGGCAGCCACAGCAGATGAGCGACATCGCGCTGGCAAAATCGAAAGAGATAGCTGAAAAAGTGGTTACCGCTCTGGGCGGCCACGGCCTGTTCGGCGTGGAGCTGTTTGTCTGCGGCGATGAGGTGATTTTCAGTGAAGTTTCCCCTCGCCCGCACGACACCGGCATGGTGACGTTGATTTCACAGGATCTGTCTGAGTTTGCCCTGCACGTTCGTGCCTTCCTCGGCCTGCCTATTGGCGAAATTCGTCAGTATGGCCCTGCCGCATCGGCGGTGATCCTGCCTGAGTTGCAAAGCGATAACGTTAAATTTAGTAACGTGGGAGCAGCGCTGGGCGGCGGTTTACAGGTTCGCCTGTTCGGTAAGCCGGAGATCGCAGGTAAACGCCGTATGGGCGTGGCGCTGGCAACCGGTAACAGTGTCGATGAGGCAGTGACAAGGGCCGTGACGTCAGCCGCTCAGGTAAAAGTTGAAGGATAAAAAAATCGCCCTCAAGTGAGAGCGATTGAGTCAGTGGGCCCGCGTACTGCGGGCTTTTTTATGGCTTACTGCCTGGCGCCTTCCACCGCTTCGCGGGCAAGCTTAGTGATGCGGTCGTAGTCGCCCGCTTCCAGCGCATCGGCCGGAACCAGCCAGGAACCACCGATGCACAGCACGCTTTTCAGCGCCAGGTAATCGCGGTAGTTAGCCGGGGAAATCCCCCCGGTTGGGCAGAAACGCACCTGAGAGAACGGCCCGGCAATGGCCTGTAGCGCTTTAGTGCCACCGTTGGCTTCAGCCGGGAAGAATTTGAACTCTTTCAGGCCGTAGTCCATCCCCAGCATCAGTTCTGAAACGGTGCTGATGCCTGGGATCAACGGAATGGTGCCTTCGGTCGCGGCTTTCAGCAGCGGCTCGGTCAGACCCGGGCTGATGGCAAACTGCGCGCCAGCTTCGGTCACTTCCGCAAGCTGCTGTGGGTTCAGCACGGTACCTGCGCCGATAATAGCTTCAGGCACTTCTTTCGCAATCGCACGAATGGCATCGATAGCACAAGCTGTACGCAGCGTGACTTCCAGCACGCGGACGCCACCGGCCACCAGCGCTTTCGCCATTGGCACCGCATGCTCCAGCTTGTTAACGACAATAACCGGCACAACCGGACCGGTTTTCAGGATCTGTTCTGCTGTAGTTTTCCAATTTTTCATCTGAGCGCCTCTTAGCCACTTTTAATCTGTTCCGGGCATTACTGCCTCGGGCTTAAAATTTAATGCAGGTTGCGCCTTGTTCAGCGCCAGAAAGCTGTTCGCGCAATGCGCCGAATAGCTCCCGACCAGTCCCTACGCGCTCGGCGCTGAGATCCGGGTGATAAGCAGTGCGCGCCGCAAGTACGGCTTCATCGACCAGCAACGTTAGCTCGCCCGTTTGGCCGTTGACGCGAATAATGTCGCCATCCTGCACCTTCGCCAGCAGCCCGCCGTCATACGCTTCCGGGGTAACATGGATTGCGGAAGGCACCTTCCCTGAGGCACCGGACAGTCTTCCATCTGTCACCAGAGCAATTTTGAAACAGCGGTCCAATAATACTCCAAGCGGCGGCATAAGTTTATGCAATTCTGGCATGCCGTTCGCTTTTGGCCCCTGATGGCGGACGACGACAACGCAATCGCGGTCCAGTTTGCCGGCTTCAAAAGCAGGCAATACGTCATGCTGACTTTCAAAAATAACCGCGGGCGCTTCAATCACCTGATTTTCTACCGGCACCGCTGAGGTTTTCATCACCGCCCGGCCCAGATTCCCGCTCAGCACTTTGGTTCCGCCGTGGCGGGAGAATGGTTTTTCCATCGTGGCAATAACGTCGCTATCCAACGGCTGGCTCGCGCCTTCACGCCAGGCAAGCTGACCGTTGTCGAGCCACGGCTCCATGGTGTAGTGATGCAGGCCAAAACCGGCCACGGTGTTAACGTCTTCGTGCAGCAGGCCACCTTTCAGCAGCTCACGCAGCAGCACCGGCACACCGCCCGCCGCCTGGAAGTGGTTAATGTCGGCAGGGCCATTCGGGTAGAGGCGCGCCAGCAGCGGCACAATTTCGGAGATCTCGGAGAAGTCGTCCCAGTTAATAATGATCCCGGCCGCGCGAGCCATCGCAACAAGATGCATGGTGTGGTTCGTCGAGCCGCCGGTAGCCAGCAGTGCAACAATGCCGTTCACCACCACTTTCTCATCAATCATTTTCCCGAGAGGCATCCATTCGTTGCCGTTGCCGGTCAGGCGAGTGACCTGGCGCGCCGCTGCGTCCGTCAGCGCGTGACGCAACTCTGCATCAGGCTGAACAAACGAGGACCCCGGCAACTGCATGCCCATAAACTCAACCACCATCTGGTTGGTATTCGCCGTGCCGTAGAAAGTACAGGTCCCCGCCGCGTGATAAGAGGCAGCTTCCGCTTCCAGCAGCGCGAGGCGGTCAACTTTACCTTCCGCATAAAGCTGGCGAATGCGGACTTTTTCTTTGTTCGGCAAGCCGCTGGCCATCGGGCCTGATGGCACAAAGACTGCAGGGAGATGCCCAAACGACAGCGCGGCCATCGTCAGCCCCGGCACGATTTTGTCGCACACGCCAAGATAGAGCGCCCCGTCAAACATGTTATGGGAAAGGCCAACGGCGGTAGACATGGCAATCACTTCCCGACTCAGCAGCGAAAGCTCCATACCATCCTGGCCCTGAGTCACCCCGTCGCACATCGCCGGGACACCGCCTGCAACCTGCCCCACCGCGCCCACGGAATGCAGCGCCTTACGGATTTGCTCAGGATAATGTTCATACGGCTGATGGGCGGAGAGCATGTCGTTGTAGGAAGTAATGATCGCAATATTGTTACGCAGCATGCTTTTCAGCGCCGCCTTATCGTCCGGCTGGCAGGCAGCGAAACCATGCGCGAGGTTACCGCAGGCAAGTTCCGAGCGGTGAACCGTGTTGCTCCGGGCTTTCTCAATGCGTGCCAGGTAGGCTTCGCGCGTTGGGCGGGAGCGTTCGATAATACGCGATGTTACCCGTAACAAATTTGGATGCATAGAAGTTCCTCAGAAAGTGGCTGTTCTCCCGCATTGATACCGTCATGTTCAGAGCTGATGAAAGTAACTTTGTTGCCCATCGTAGCCCATCAGACTTGATGCCGGGAGCAAAAACGCTTCAGCTAGTGTAAATAAAAAAGCCCCGCGGGTGAATCCACGCGGGGCTATTATTCATAAAAAACTATGCCACTTCTGTGTTAGATCATGTTACCGGTAAAATAAGGTCCCTTTGTTAGTGACTTTTTACCGGCCATGTTCACGGCCTGTTACTCAAACTCGTTCCAGGAGTGGCCGTCACGGGTAATCATCGCCACGGAAGCCACCGGCCCCCAGGTACCGGCCTGATAAGGTTTCGGCGCATCGTTATCCGCAGCCCAGGCTTCGGTAATGGAGTCGACCCATTTCCACGCCTCTTCCACTTCATCACGACGAACAAACAGCGCCTGAATGCCCCGCATGGTTTCCAGCAGCAGACGTTCATAGGCATCTGCCAGGTGAGATTCATTGAAGGTCTCGGAGTAGCTCAGATCCAGCTTGGTGGTTTGCAGGTTATGTTTGTGCTCCAGGCCCGGGACTTTGTTCAGGATCTGAATATCCACGCCTTCATCCGGCTGCAGACGGATAGTCAGCTTGTTCTGCGGCAATTCCTGCCAGGAATCTTTAAACAGATTCAGCGCAGGGTTTTTGAAGTAAACCACGACTTCAGAACATTTGGTTGGCAGACGTTTACCGGTACGCAGGTAGAACGGCACGCCGGCCCAACGCCAGTTATCGATATCTACGCGAATAGCCACGAAGGTTTCGGTGGCGCTGGATTTGTTCGCGCCCTCTTCTTCCAGGTAACCAGGCACTTTTTTGCCCTGCGCGAAGCCTGCGGTGTACTGACCGCGCACGGTTTTATCACGCACGTTGGTGCGGTCAATGCGGCGCAGCGACTGCAGAACCTTCACTTTCTCATCGCGAATATGGTCCGCAGTCAAATCAGACGGGGGAGACATGGCAATCATGCACAGGATCTGCAGCAGGTGGTTTTGGATCATGTCGCGCATCTGCCCGGCCTGATCGAAGTAACCCCAGCGGCCTTCAATACCCACTTCTTCGGCCACGGTGATTTCTACGTGATCGATAGTGCGGTTGTCCCAGTTGTTAGCGAACAGGGAGTTAGCAAAACGCAGTGCCAGCAGGTTAAGAACGGTTTCTTTACCCAGATAGTGGTCGATGCGGTAAACCTGGCACTCTTCAAAGAACTCGCCCACCTGATCGTTGATCTGCTGGGAAGTTTCGAGGGAAGTCCCCAGCGGTTTTTCCATGACGACGCGAGCAGGCTTGGCGTTAAGCTTCGCTTTACCTAACCCTTTGCAGATAGCGCCAAAGGTGCTTGGCGGCATAGCGAAATAGTTGATGGTGACGCGATTCTGCTGGTCGAGCATTTTCCCCAGCTTGGTAAAAGCAGAGGTGTCGTTGACGTCCAGGTTACAGAAATCCAGACGACCGCTCAGTTTGTCCCAGAGGCTCTCGTCAATCTTCTCTTTCATGAAGGTTTCGAGGGCTTCGCGGACAACTTTGGTGTATGCCTCTTTATCCCACTCTGCGCGGCCAACACCCAGAATACGGGTCTCCGGATGGATTTGACCTGCTTTTTCCAGCTGATACAGGGATGGCAACAGTTTCCGGCGCGCCAGGTCGCCTTTTGCACCGAAAATGACCAGGTCGCACGCCTGGGCTGTTTGCGTTACCGCCATGTTTGTCTCCTCGTTTCGGATATCCCGGCTTTTACCGGCCCTTTGGGGCCCGGATAGCATTAAGCCAGGCACGTCTTGTAATTTTATTACGCTGCAATGTACTGCTTTTGCTGAATCGAGGACAACCGTTAACCCCGGTTTGACCGCCTCAATTGCTAACTTTTCCCACAATGCCGCACTAAAGCGTCATTTACTGGCGTTTTATTGTGCGATGTAACCGTTGCCAAAGTTAGACACCGATCATGTAATGAAAAAAAACAACAACATTACCTGGGCGACTCGCCCTATCACATTTTAGCAAGAGTATATTCTTGCTAAATCGGCCCACGATTTCTTCTGTTGCTGAAATCGCTAAAACCCATGAGTGCCCGCCTTTATGAATATGCTGGAAAAAATCCAGTCACAGCTGGAACACCTTAGCAAATCGGAACGCAAAGTCGCAGAAGTGATTCTTGCTGCGCCTCAGGACGCTATTCACTCCAGCATCGCGACGCTTGCCCGCAGCGCGGACGTCAGCGAGCCCACCGTGAACCGCTTTTGCCGTCGCCTTGAAACCAAGGGCTTCCCGGATTTTAAACTGCATTTAGCTCAGAGTCTGGCGAATGGCACGCCGTATGTAAACCGGAATGTTGATGAAGATGATAGCGTCGAGTCCTATACCGGCAAGATTTTTGAATCCGCTATGGCGGGCCTTGACCGGGTTCGTCAGTCGCTGGATATGTCTGCGGTGAACCGGGCCGTGGATTTGCTTACCCAGGCAAAGAAAATTGCCTTTTTTGGACTCGGATCGTCCGCCGCCGTCGCGCACGACGCTACCAACAAGTTTTTCCGCTTTAATGTCCCGGTGATTTACTCAGATGACGTTGTTATGCAACGTATGAGCTGTATGAATTGTACCGAGCAGGACGTGGTGGTGCTTATCTCTCACACCGGCCGGACTAAAAATCTGGTTGAGCTGGCGCAGTTAGCCCGTGAGAACGATGCCATTGTGCTCGCCATCACATCGGAAGGCAGCCCGCTTGCCCGTGAGGCGACGCTTTCCCTGCTGCTGGATGTGCCAGAAGATACTGATATTTATATGCCGATGGTGTCTCGTCTGGCGCAGTTGACCGTCATTGATGTGCTGGCGACGGGCTTTACTTTGCGTCGAGGGGCAAAATTCAGGGATAACTTGAAGCGAGTCAAGGAAGCGCTCAAAGAATCGCGCTTTGATAAAGAACGTCTTCTCTCAGGCGATGAACGTTAATTTTTGATAACAAAGTTGTAACTTATTAGGCTGTTCGGTTACGTTGTCATGGGTGTTCACAGCACACCCTGACCTACCGAGTTTTTGTTCACGCAACACCAAGTTGTTTCAGTCAACGGAGTAATACATGTCCAGACGGCTACGTAGAACCAAAATCGTTACCACCTTAGGCCCGGCAACCGACCGCGATAATAATTTAGAAAAAATTATTGCCGCCGGCGCTAACGTGGTGCGAATGAACTTCTCCCACGGCTCAGCTGAAGACCATCAGCTGCGTGCAGATAAAGTGCGTGAAATTGCCGCAAAACTGGGGCGCCACGTGGCGATCCTCGGCGATTTGCAAGGCCCTAAAATTCGCGTATCTACCTTCAAAGAAGGCAAAGTATTCCTTAACCTGGGCGACAAATTCCTGCTGGATGCCAACCTCGGCAAAGGCGAAGGCGACAAAGAGAAAGTGGGCATCGACTATAAAGGCCTCCCGGCCGACGTTGTCCCAGGCGACATCCTTCTGCTCGACGATGGCCGCGTGCAGCTCAAAGTGCTGGAAGTCCAGGGCCTGAAAGTGTTTACCGAAGTGACCGTAGGCGGCCCGCTGTCTAACAACAAAGGGATCAACAAGCTGGGCGGGGGGCTGTCTGCAGAAGCGCTGACTGACAAAGACAAAGCCGACATTGTTACCGCGGCAAAAATTGGCGTTGATTACCTGGCCGTCTCCTTCCCACGCTGCGGCGAAGATTTGAACTATGCCCGTCGTCTGGCGCGTGATGCGGGCTGCGATGCGAAAATTGTGGCGAAAGTAGAACGCGCGGAAGCGGTTTGCGACGAAGCCGCAATGGACGACATTATTCTCGCCTCTGACGTGGTGATGGTAGCCCGCGGTGACCTGGGCGTAGAAATCGGCGACCCGGAGCTGGTTGGCATCCAGAAAACCCTGATTCGTCGTGCACGTAAGCTGAATCGTGCCGTGATCACCGCCACCCAGATGATGGAGTCGATGATCACCAACCCAATGCCAACCCGTGCGGAAGTCATGGACGTGGCAAACGCCGTACTCGACGGCACCGATGCGGTGATGCTGTCGGCAGAAACGGCGGCAGGCCAGTATCCTGCTGAAACCGTAGCGGCAATGGCGCGGGTTTGCCTGGGTGCAGAGAAAATCCCAAGCATTAACGTCTCCAAGCACCGTCTCGACGTGCAGTTCGATAACGTGGAAGAAGCCATTGCGATGTCCGCGATGTATGCCGCTAACCACCTCAAAGGGGTTACCGCCATCATTTCGATGACCGAGTCCGGGCGTACCGCGCTGATGACGTCCCGTATCAGCTCCGGCTTGCCTATTTTTGCGCTCTCTCGCCATGAGCGTACGCTGAACCTCACGTCACTCTATCGCGGCGTGACCCCGGTTTACTTTGACAGCGCAAGCGAAGGCGTCGCCGCCGCTAACGATGCGGTAAACCTCCTCCGGGATAAAGGCTACCTGATTTCTGGCGACCTGGTCATCGTGACCCAGGGCGACGTGATGAGCACCATTGGCACCACCAACACCACGCGTATCCTCTGCGTTGAGTAATTCTCGCCCGCGATAAAGCCCGACAGAGCCGCGACACACGTTCGCGGCTTTTTTATTATCTGCCCCGCTTCCCTGGCCGTAAACCCACACGCAATACAGCGTTTTAATTTCCACATCATTGTGAAATGATATGTTATAACGTAACAATTGATGGCAAGGTAGAGTCTTACGGCGCCACTTTCTGAACAGGCACGTTCATTCTGAGTCGATACATACACAATGAAAATCAAACGCCCCTTCCCGTATGCCTGCGTCGCATTGACGTTTTTTTCTTCTCCGCTTTTGGCCGCCAGCTGCCCTCCCGCTGAGTGTGAAGAAAACATCACCGTAGAAAGCCGAACGCCCGCAGAACTTCAGCCCGCAGCCGGCACGGCGTCACGCCTGGGCCTGACGAATAAAGAAATCCCCCGCTATGTGGAAACCTTTTCACAAAAAGAGATCCGCGTCCGCGGCGACCGCACGCTGGCCGAAACCGTCAGCCATGCAACCGGCATGTCCGGTGTCGCTTCCCCTACGCTCTCCAATAGCTTCTCACTGCGCGGCTTTATGCCGGTTAGCTGGCTATTGGACGGGATGGAAATGCCAGGCAGCACGCTCCAGTTGGGCAACCCGGCACACTACGGCCAGGTGGATATTTTGCACGGCCCCGGTTCCACCCTGAACGGTTTGAGCGCTACCGCCGGCAGCGTCAATCTTGTGTCACGTCAGCCCAGCTTCGTGGACACACCGGCGATGCTCAACTATCAGTTCGGCAGCTACAGCACCCAGGCATTGCAGGGCGGAGCGGGAGGAACGCTGTTGCAGGACAAAATAGCCTGGCGGCTGGATGCTTCAGGCAGCGGCGGTAACAGTCAGGTCCAGCATGAGCGCAATCGACAGTCGAGGGTCAGCGGCTCGCTGCTCTTCCGCCTGACCGACGACACCACCCTGACGCTCTACGGCGACCGGATGAACAACCGGAGCAACAATCCTTACTTCGGGACCCCATTGATTGAGGGCAAAGCACTGAAGTCACTGCGCGGCCTGAACTACAATAATCTGACCGACGCCACGATTGCCAGCCACGCAACGGCCTTGCAGGCCGTACTGGACAGCACTCTCGCTCCGGGGCTGAGCTTCAACAACCATACCTGGTATTACACCGGCTACCGCGCCTGGCACAACGTGGAACGCTATCGCTACAGCGCAGCAGCTCCGGACTTAGTGAATCGCGACTCCTGGGGCGATCTGAGCCATAAGAATACCCTGCTGGCTAACAGGTCGAGTCTGTCCCTGGACGGTCCTCTGCTGGGGTTGGATAACCGCCTGGTGGCCGGGATCGAGCTGCAAACCAGCCGCTTTGATTATCAAAAAAACGGCTTCCCAGGCTCGCAAGATGTGCCCATATTTAATCCGCCGCGTGAGCCTTTCAGTGCCGAAACCGGCGTTACCCGCACGCCCTGGAGTCGGGTCACTCAACGCCAGTCTGCGGCTTTTCTCGAAGACAGCCTGCAGTTGACCCGCAGCCTCAGCCTGCTAAGCCAGCTGCGCTTTACGAAGCTGGATATGGACTGGCACTACTACACGCCGGCGCGCAGTGAAAGTCAGACCTACAGCTTCCTGAATTCAGGTCTCGGCCTGAACTGGGATATCACCGACAACACCACGCTATACGTCAGCTATGCCAACGGCAAAGAGGCTGGAGGCGACATCTTTTTCTTAAGCGCCGACCAGACTCATCTGCCGCTGACGCAGTCACAGCAGTGGGAAACAGGGATCAAGAGCCAGTTCTGGGATAACAAAGTGGCCACCCGGCTTGCTCTCTACCAGCTACGTAAAAATAACCTCTTCACTCCTTCAGCTATCACGCCGGGGGAGCTTACCGCCGTGGGGCAGCAGACATCTCGGGGAATTGAGTTTTCCACGACTATTCAGCCCAACGAGCGCTGGGAGATGGCGGGAAATCTGGCCTGGACTCACGCAAGATTTGACCGTTTTAGCGCGGGTAACCCGCCTGAAAATCTGGACGGGAATCAACCGGCTTATGTCCCGACCTGGACCGGCAATCTCGCACTTACCTGGCACCCCATAGCTCCTCTCAGCTTGCGGAGTGACCTGCGCTATGTTGGCAGCAGCTTCAATGACAATCGCAATACCCGACCGATGGACGATTACATTACCCTGGATCTGGCCGCAGAATACCGGCTGACGCCTAAAGTGACCGTGGGTACGCGGGTGCGCAACCTGACCGACACGTTTTATACCTGGCAGCGGACTTACGACGGCCAGGCGCTGATCGCGCCGTCACGCACCTGGGAAGGTTGGGTGACGGTATGGTTCTGAGGACCGTACCAGCGGCTTTAATTCTTGTGGCA
This sequence comes from Cedecea sp. AS113, assembly GCF_037152415.1. NCBI lineage: Bacteria > Pseudomonadati > Pseudomonadota > Gammaproteobacteria > Enterobacterales > Enterobacteriaceae > Cedecea > Cedecea sp. AS113. Next base: position 30,885 of record NZ_JBBCMI010000004.1, on the reverse strand, counting down.
GCGGGACTTCTGTTTCCCTCAGCTCTACGGGCTATTACCCTCCCTAATTGTGCTGAACCACAGCGCTTTGCTGCCGAACCGACGCGTATCGTGGTTTACGGCAATCCGGCGCTGGAAAATCTTCTGGCGCTAGGGGCGCAGGAAAAGATTGTCGGCATCGTGGGCTACGATCCAGCCCACGACCCTCAGCACCTGGCTGACGGCAACGCTCTTTCACTGCCGATCGTGGCAAAGAAGGGGCTCATTTCTGCTGAGGCGCTGCTGATGCTGCATCCTGACATGGTCTACTCCTCAAGCTGGTACTGGTTCTGGTCACCTGAAGGAGCGACCCGCGACCAAATGACATCGTGGGGGATATCGACCTGGCTTTCATCAGGCGCCTGCGGAGGTCAGCAAAGTACCCCAGGGCGAAATATCAGCTTTGATGCGCTGTTTCAGGAAATTGAGGATTTAGCGCAAATTTTACGCCGGGAAAAACAGGGCAAGACGCTTGTAGACCAAAACCGAAAGTACCTGGCAGCCCTGCGCCAGCGTGCGGGCACATTGCCCCCGGCTCGTCTCCTCTGGTGGTATTCCGGCACGGATTCACCCTACGTGGCCGGCTGCTGCGGCGCGCCGAATATGCTGAGCATGGCCAGCGGCAGTCAAAATATTTTCTCCGATCTCTCTGCGCTGTGGCCAAACGTTGCCTGGGAAGAGATAGCCCGTCGCGATCCGGACATTTTGGTGCTCGCCGATCTGCCCCGGGGCGGCCCCGGGGATAGTGCCAAAGATAAAATAGCCTTTGTCGAGCATTTCCCTCTCACCGCCGGGCTGCGCGCCGTGAAGGAAAAGAAATTCATCATCCTGTCCGGCTATGACATGGATCCCTCGATCCGCTCGCTGGACGCGCTAAACCGGCTCATTGCCTCACTTTCTACCAAGGAAAAACATGACTGACATCACATGGAACACTCTTGTCACGCTCTGGGATCGGCAGCAAAGCGCTTATATCGCCAACCGGGAAGCGCGCTTCGACGCCCTGATGGACATACTCGCCCTGCAGTTTGACGATGCCTTTTCACTGCTCGAACTCGGGTGTGGGCCGGGTTCCCTCACGAGGCGCATCCTGCAACGGTTCCCTGCTGTGCACGTTACCTCGGTGGATGTTGATCCGGTCATGCTGGCCATCGCCCGTGAAACGCTGGTTCCTTTCGGCGATCGGGTGCGTATTCTTTCGGCCGATTTGGCCACGCCTGACTGGCAGCAAAAAATGGTCGGGGCTCGCCCGGAAGCGATTGTTTCAAGCACCGCGTTACACTGGTTAATGCCCGACAGACAGCATGCTCTGCACGGTGAAATTCATAGAATGCTGGCCGATAACGGCGTGTTCCTGAATGCCGATCACCAGCGTTTTAACCCCGCGGACCTCCACAAGAAAGCGATCAGCGAGCGCCACGATGCCCAAACTCAGCAGCGGGCCTGGGCTCACGGTGCCGTGGACTGGGAGGCGTGGTTTACCCTCGCTAAAGAGATAGAGGACATCGCCAGGCTGATTCCGGCCCGGGAAGCCGTGTTCGCGGGGCGCCCGGTTCCCCCGCCGACGACGGTGGCCTTTCAGCTGGCAAGCCTGAGTCAGGCTGGTTTCAGCGAAACAGGCACGCTGTGGCAGCTTATGGACGATTACCTGATTGCCGGCTGGAAATAAGCGAGTGAAGCCGTTGCGCCTGCTGCTGTGTGCCATCGTCACTTTGCTGGGATTGATTTATAGCCTGCGCTACGGGGCAGTCACATTATCCTTAAGCGAAGTGATTCAGCTCCTGAATCCGCGTCCCGCAGAGGATCCCGTGCTGGCCCTGTATCAGAAAGTCGTCTGGTCGCTGCGACTGCCCAGGGCGCTGCTGGCGATGGCCTGCGGCGGTGGGCTGGCGCTGGCTGGCGCCGTGCTACAGACATTAACCCGTAACTCGCTGGCTGACCCGTGGCTGCTCGGCATCTCTTCCGGCGCCGGTCTGGGCGCCGTGCTCATTATTGCGCTCGGCGTCCAGCCGCTGCTCATAGCCATGCCCTCCGGCGCGTTTATCGGGGCGCTGACCGCATTCGCTCTGGTTGTGCTAATGGCTGGCCGGGCCGTGACGCAGCCAGCGCGATTTATGCTATCGGGCGTGGCCGTGGGGCAGTTACTGAGCGCCTTCACCTCGCTGATTGTTTTCTGGCAAACGGACGCCACCACCTCACGTGGCTTTACCTTCTGGCTGCTTGGCGCGTTTGGTCAGGCCACCTGGCAGCAGGTCGCGATTTGCAGCGGCGCGCTGTTTGTTATCGGCACATTTTGTCTGGCGCTATCCCCGACGCTAAACGTCATGGCGCTAGGTAATGTTGCCGCTCAGGGGCTGGGCGTTAACGTAGCCGCGCTGCAAATGTGGCTCTACCTCTCCATAACGATATTAACCGCCACGATGGTCGCCTTTTGTGGGGCGATCGGCTTTGTCGGTCTGACCGTTCCACACCTGGCAAAGCTGATGTTCGGCCATCGCCACCAGTGGGTTTTACCCGCCAGCGTGTTCTTCGGCGCGCTGCTGACGCTGGCTTCCGACACGCTTGCGCGCACGCTATTTGCTCCGCGGGAGCTGCCTCCCGGCGTCATCACGGCGCTGATCGGCGTGCCGGTGTTTTTTCTCGCCCTGCGCCACCGCCCACAACCCTGACCCCTCCGCCCCCAGGCCGTTTCGCACGAACAGGCTCTTGCCCTCCCGCCGCCTCGAGAGTTATCACGAAATTGTTAACTCTTGAGGAGGATTTAGTAAGTATTCTTTTTATAAAGTGCAGGCATAAATACATGAGGAGCCCCGTCTTTCCGCCCGGCTCTCCGTTCTCACTCTGATACAGGAACATCATGATGCTGGTCATTATTCTTGCTTATCTGGGCGGCCTGTTAACCATCGCCAGCCCTTGTATCCTGCCGGTACTGCCGTTTGTTTTTGCACGATCCGACCAGCCGTTTGTCCGCACAGGGCTGCCGCTTCTGGCGGGCATGGCGATAACGTTCACGTTATTCGCAACTCTGGCAGCCGTCGGCGGCGGCTGGGTCGTCGCGGCCAACCAATATGGCCGCGGCGTGGCATTAGTGTTGATGGCAGTGTTTGGTATCACGCTGCTATTCCCTCGCCTGGCTGAGCGCGTCATGCACCCTCTGGTTAACGCGGGTAACTCGCTGTCTAACCACGTGGCTCCGGGCCAGCCAGCGGGTCCAGGCGCTTCATTTTTACTAGGTATTGCAACCGGGCTGCTTTGGGCGCCTTGCGCAGGCCCCATTCTGGGACTGGTGCTGACCGGTGCGGCCCTGCAGGGGGCAAATGTAGGCTCTACGCTGTTGCTGTTGTCTTATGCCGCAGGTGCGGCCACCTCACTGGCGCTGGCGCTTTTGATCGGTGGCAAAGTATTCAGCGTCATGAAACGCTCTCTGGGCGTAGGGGAATGGATCCGTCGAATTCTGGGCGCAGGGATGTTACTGGGCGTCGTCGCTATTTCTTTTGGCTTAGATACCGGCGTCCTGGCCCGACTTTCTACAGCGTCAACCGGCGGCATCGAACAAGCGCTGGTGAAACGCCTCTCCCCGGACAGCACCACGGCCAATGCCCCCACGCCAGCCTCCGTGGTGAAAACGTCAGATGACGACACCATTCCAACGTTGACCGATGCTGGCGTGATGCCTTCGTTGAGCGGTGCGACGCAGTGGCTAAACTCGCCACCACTGACTGCTGAATCGCTGAAAGGCAAAGTCGTCCTCGTCGATTTCTGGACTTACTCCTGCATTAACTGCCTGCGCTCTTTACCGTATGTGAAAGCCTGGGCCGAAAAATACCGCGACCAGGGCCTGGTGGTGATTGGCGTCCACGCGCCGGAGTTCGCTTTTGAGCGTGACGTCAATAACGTGACCAAAGAAGCGAAGAAACTGGGCGTCACTTATCCCATCGCCATTGATAACGATTACAGTATCTGGCGGGGGTTCAATAACCAGTACTGGCCAGCGCACTACTTTATTGATGCCAGCGGCCATATTCGCTACGAGCACTTTGGCGAAGGCGACTATGCGCAATCTGAACGCGTTATTCAGGAGCTGCTGCGCCAGGCAGGCGCTAAAAATGTTAACAGCGGCATCAGCACCGTTTCTGCCAGCGGCGTAGAGCAGGCGGCCAGCGGCCAGAATGACATCTCTCCAGAAACCTACCTCGGCTATATGCGGGCGCAGAACTTTGCCTCTGGCGAAGTCACCGGAGATAAACCGGCAGACTACAAAAAGCCTTCCGCACTGCCGCTGGACAGCTGGGGACTCGAAGGTAACTGGACCATCGGCGGGGAGAACATCACGCTTAATCGCCCGAATGGCCGCATTGTTTACCAGTTTCATGCTCGCGATCTGCACCTCGTTCTCGGCCCTGGCACAGCAGGCAAGCCGGTGCGTTTTAAAGTCACAATCGACGACCAGGCGCCCGGCAGCGTTCACGGTTCAGATGTTGCCCCGGACGGCAGCGGCACGGTGACGGAACAGCGCCTTTACCAGCTGATTCGCCAGTCGAGCGGCAGCGGCGAACACACGTTCAGTATTGAATTTGAAGATCCGGGCGTGAACGCCTATGCCTTTACGTTCGGTTAACCGGGGAGCATTACGATGAAACCGACACTCTTTTCATCCACCAAACGCCGGGTAGCGTTGTTCAGCGCGCCTGCACTTATCGTTGCTGCACTTGTCTTTCAGAATACGGCCTGGTCCGAACCCGAACGTGCGGTGGCGATTCCTGCACCACTGCAGGATGAGTCACCCACGGGCCAACATCTTGAAACCGCCGTCTTTGCCGGGGGGTGTTTCTGGGGCGTTCAGGGCGTCTTTCAGCATGTTAAAGGCGTGACCAGCGCAATATCTGGCTATACGGGCGGCAAAGCACGGACGGCGAATTATGAGACGGTCAGCATGGGGATGACCGGGCACGCCGAATCCGTGCAGGTTATCTTTGATCCAGCCAGAGTGACCTATGGTCAGCTATTACAGGTCTTCTTTTCCGTCGCGCACAACCCCACGGAGCTAAACCGCCAGGGGCCGGATTACGGAACGCAATACCGTTCTACCGTTTTTCCGCTCAGCGAATCACAGGCGAAGGTGGCCAAAGCGTATATCACGCAGCTTAACGCCAGCCATAGGTTTAGTGCGCCGCTGGTCACCACGATTGAAGAACATGCGCAGTTCTACCCGGCAGAGAAATATCACCAGAATTTCCTGCACGACAACCCAAGCTACCCTTACATCGCGATCAACGACATCCCGAAAGTCGAACAGCTTAAACAGCTCTTCCCGGCGCTGTGGAACAACGATCCGGTGCTGGTGAAAGGGTGAAAAAAACCGCGCCCGTGAAAGACAGTGGCGCGGTTTTCCATTACGCAATATGCGCTATTTTTTCTTTTTCGGGTACAGCTCATCCCGGCAGTAAGGCTCTATCTCGCCCTCTTTACGGGTCTTCAGGAGCTTGAGGATCCAGGTATATTGCTCCGGATGCGGGCCCACCAGCAATTCCACCTCTTCGTTCATCCGGCGGGCGATGGTATGGTCATCGGCCTCGAGCAGATCATCCATCGGCGGGCGGATAAAAATATCCAGCCGGTGAGTGTCGCTGTTATAAACCGGGAACAGCGGGATCACGCGGGCACGACACACTTTCATCAGGCGCCCAATGGCCGGGAGAGTTGCTTTGTAGGTCGCAAAGAAATCGACAAATTCGCTGTGTTCTGGGCCATGATCCTGATCGGGAAGATAGTAACCCCAATAGCCCTGGCGAACGGAACTGATAAACGGTTTGATCCCGTCGTTGCGGGCATGCATCCGGCCGCCAAAGCGACGGCGCACCGTATTCCAGACATAGTCAAACAGCTGGTTGCCCTGGTTGTGGAACATCGCCGCCATTTTCTGGCCTTCAGAGGCCATCAGCATAGCCGGAATATCGACGGCCCAGCCGTGCGGCACGAGGAAAATCACGTTCTCCCCTTTCGCCCGGATCTCGTCCACTATCTCTTTGCCGTGCCAGTCCACTCGAGCCATGACCTTTTTCGGGTCACGCAGCCCCAATTCCGCCATTAGCACCATCGCCTGCGGCGCCGTGGCGAACATGCGATCGATGATTGATTCACGCTCGGCTTCCGGTAAATCCGGGAAGCAGTAAAGCAGGTTAATTTGCGCCCGGCGTCTGGCGCTTTTGCCCAGGCGCCCCGCTAAGCGCCCAATTTTCCCCAGCAAAGGATCCCGGAGTCCCGGAGGAAGAAGCGCCAGCCCGACAAAAGCGCCAACGCCAAGCCATGCGCCCCAGTAACGCGGGTGCAAAAAGGCTTTTTGAAATTCAGGGATAAACTCACTGTGGTTTTTTTTTGCTTTTTCCATGCGGCTCTCAGTAGTTCGCCAGCAGTCTGGCGAGACAAATTTATCGTTATTTTAGCGGGGCTGCGGCCAGCAGACAAAAGAAAAAGCCGGTTACAAGAACCGGCTTTTCGTCACAGGGAAAAATCAGTCGATGCGCAGCTGCGGCAGTACGTCTTTAACCTGCGCCAGGTAATCACTGCGATCGGAGCCGGTCAGGCCCTCAGAATGCGGCAACTTGGCCGTCAGCGGGTTAACCGCCTGCTGGTTGATCCACACTTCGTAATGCAGATGCGGGCCGGTAGAACGCCCGGTATTGCCAGACAGTGCAATACGGTCACCGCGCTTCACTTTCTGGCCAGGTTTCACCAGCAGCTTCTTAAGGTGCATGTAACGGGTGGTATAAGTCCGGCCATGGCGGATAGCCACAAAGTAACCTGCGGCCCCGCTGCGCTTCGCCATTACCACTTCACCATCCCCGACAGCCAGTACAGGTGTCCCCTGTGGCATCGCAAAATCAACGCCTTTGTGCGGCGCGACGCGGCCGGTCACCGGGTTAAGACGACGAGGGTTGAAGTTAGAGGAAACGCGGAACTGCTTCACGGTTGGGAAACGCATAAAGCCTTTGGCCAGGCCCGACCCGTTACGGTCGTAAAACTTGCCGTCTTCCGCGCGAATGGCGTAGTAATCTTTTCCGTCGCTGCGTAGGCGCACGCCGACCAGTTGGCTCTGCTCACGCTTGCCGTCCAGCATTTCGCGGGACATCAACACGGAGAATTCATCGCCCTTCTTCAGCTTGCGGAAGTCCATCTGCCACTGCATGGCTTTGATAACAGAACTGATTTCTGCGCTAGTCAAACCGGCATCACGTGCGCTGGAAACAAAACTTGCCCCCACCGTGCCCTTCAGCACGCTGTTAACCCAATCGCCCTGTTGGGTTTCGCTGCTCATTTTGAAACCGTTATCAGTGCGATCGTAAGTGCGCGTTTCGCGGCGCGACATTTCCCAGGTCAGACGCTGCAAATCGCCGTCTGCGTTAAGCGTCCAGGAAAGCTGCTGACCAATTTTCATGTTTCGCAGGTCTTTATCAGCGGAAGCGAGCTGGCTGATGTCGCCCATATCGATGCCGTACTGATTCAGAATGCTGCTTAGCGTATCGCCTGTGGAGACGACATATTCATGAACGCCCGCTTCGCCGGAGGTTTTATCATCCAGCTCATCCTGAGGCAGGGTGTCATCTTCGGCGTCCGGGGACTGGTCGAGGGGTTCGCTGGCTTCCGGCAGCAGCGAATGTATTTCGCTTTTTTGAAGTTCGATGGTCTTGATTATCGGACTGGACTGCGGATGGTAAATTGACGGTCGCCATACCGCGACCGCCAGAGTGAGAACCGTAAGCGACCCCAGCATAACGCGATGGGGCCGTGATAAATTGTCAAATGCCATGGCGACAGAGCGGGCTATCTGTTGCACGTATTCACTTCCTCGTTAATCTCCTTTCAGGCAGCTCGCATACTGGTTCGCAAGTCCGGTCATAAACTGCATATAGCTGTTTTTACCCAATGCGACTTCAATTCCCAGAGGATCTAAGGTGCCGGAGCGAACGTTAGTGCCTCTGGCAACGGCGTTAATTACCGCTGGCCTGAATTGTGGCTCAGCAAAAACGCAAACCGCTTTATGCTCAACCAACTGTGTTCTGATTTCATGTAAACGCTGCGCACCAGGCTGTATTTCAGGGTTAACGGTAAAGTGGCCAAGCGGCGTTAAACCGTACTGTTTTTCAAAGTAGCCATAGGCGTCATGAAAAACGAAATACCCTTTTCCTTTCAGCGGTGCCAGCACGGAACCCACCTGTTTATCGGCGTCGGCTAAGCCTGACTCGAAATCTTTCAGGTTGGCGTCAAGTTTGGCTCGATTTTCGGGCATAAGTTCCACTAATTTATCGTGGATTGCAACCGCCGACAGCCGCGCTACTTCTGGGGAGAGCCAAATGTGCAAGTTGTATTCACCGTGATGGTGATCTGCGTCACTCTTTGCGCCATGGCCATGTTCATCGCCGTGCTCATGATCGTCGTCGTCACCGCCTTTCATGAGCAGCGGTTTCACGCCGGCAAGCGCCGCCAGCTCAAGCTGTTTTTGCTCGGGAAGCTGGCGCACAGACTTCTGCATGAAAGCTTCCATTTCTGGCCCAACCCATACAACTAAGTCCGCGCCCTGTAAGCGTTTTACATCGGACGGACGAAGTGCATAGTCGTGCTCAGAGGCGCCATCAGGCAGTAATACTTCTGTGCCTGTCACCCCGTCGGCAATGGCTGAAGCGATAAAGCCCAGAGGCTTGATGGACGCCACAACAGCGGCGTTAGTGTTGGTGACGGCAGAGCCCCAGAGGGCAGCGGAAAATGCAGCGAAAAGAAGTGTCTTTTTATGTAACATAATGCAACTTATCATCGTGAAAATCAGAATAATTGTGATATTATAACATCCGCTAACTTATGCAACCCCTGAAATTGTCATGACAAATTTGGTTGAACTGGAAAATATCTCGGTCTCTTTTGGCCAGCGACGCGTGCTGGCTGATATCTCACTTGCGCTAAAGCCCGGCCGTATTCTTACGTTGCTGGGGCCTAACGGTGCCGGTAAATCCACCTTAGTGCGTGTCGTGCTTGGGCTGGTCACACCCGATCAGGGTGTCATCAAGCGCGACCAGCATCTGCGCATTGGCTACGTGCCGCAAAAACTTCATTTGGACGCCACGCTACCGCTCACGGTTAGTCGTTTCCTGCGCCTGCGTCCGGGAGTGAAAAAAGCCGACATTCTCCCGGCACTTAAACGCGTGCAGGCTGCTCATTTGATAGATGCGCCAATGCAGAAGCTCTCTGGCGGTGAAAACCAACGCGTTCTGCTGGCGCGAGCGTTGTTGAATGAGCCTCACCTGCTGGTACTGGATGAACCCACCCAGGGCGTGGACGTCAACGGCCAGCTCGCGCTTTATAATCTGATTGACCAGCTTCGCCATGAGCTGAACTGCGCGGTGCTGATGGTTTCTCATGACCTGCACCTCGTCATGGCCAAAACCGATGAGGTGCTGTGCCTGAACCATCATATTTGCTGCTCCGGTACGCCAGAAGTCGTCTCCACCCATCCTGAGTTTATCTCGATGTTTGGGCCCATCGGTGCCGAACAACTGGGCATTTATCGCCACCATCATAACCACCGTCACGATCTGCAGGGTCGCATCGTTCTGCGCAGAGGGAATGGACAGTAATGCTTGAATTGTTGTTGCCCGGCTGGCTGGCCGGGATTTTGCTCGCCTGTGCGGCAGGGCCGCTGGGCTCTTTTGTGGTCTGGCGTCGGATGTCTTATTTTGGCGATACGCTGGCTCACGCCTCATTGCTGGGCGTCGCGTTTGGTCTGCTGCTCAATGTGAACCCATTTTATGCCGTTATCGCAGTGACGTTGTTACTTGCTATTGGCCTGGTCTGGCTGGAGAAACGCCCTCACCTCGCCATTGATACTCTGCTGGGTATTATGGCGCACAGCGCCCTGTCGCTCGGTCTGGTGGTGGTCAGCCTGATGTCTAACGTCCGCGTCGATCTCATGGCTTACCTTTTCGGCGATTTACTGTCAGTCACGCCGTCGGACATTATCTCCATTGCCGCTGGCGTGGCCGTGGTGCTTGGCGTACTGGCCTGGCAGTGGCGGAGCCTGCTGGCGATGACCATCAGCCCGGACCTTGCCCACGTGGACGGCGTCAATCTTCAGCGAGTGAAAATGCTGTTGATGCTGGTGACCGCCCTCACCATCGGTGTTGCAATGAAATTCGTCGGGGCGCTCATCATTACCTCACTGCTGATTATACCGGCCGCAACCGCACGACGCTTCGCCCGAACGCCGGAACAAATGGCGGGCTTTGCGGTTCTCATTGGTATGATTGCCGTCACCGGCGGGCTGGCTTTCTCGGCACTTTACGATACTCCGGCAGGCCCATCCGTAGTGCTGGCCGCCGCCGCGCTGTTTATTCTTAGCATGGCTAAAAAGCAGCCGGCTTAAACCTCACGTAGACACGGAAAAGGCGCCCTGAGGCGCCTTTTTTATTGCGTAATATTCACGGCTGAGCCGGAGGAACAATCCCAAAGTGCGTCCAGGCCCGCGGCGTGGCAATACGCCCGCGCGGCGTTCGCTGCAGAAAGCCCTGCTGAATCAGAAACGGCTCCAGCACGTCCTCAATGGTTTCTCGCTCTTCGCCGATAGCGGCGGCAAGGTTATCCAGCCCAACCGGGCCACCGAGGAACTTGTCGATCACCGCCAGCAACAGCTTGCGGTCCATGTAATCAAACCCTTCGCTATCCACATTCAGCATGTCCAGCGCCTGCGCTGCTACTTCGGCAGTAATCGCCCCGTCATGCTTTACTTCGGCAAAGTCGCGAACGCGGCGAAGTAAGCGGTTGGCAATACGCGGCGTACCGCGAGCGCGGCGGGCAACTTCCAGAGCACCATCATCGCTCATCTCCAGCCCAAGCACGCTGGCGCTACGCCCGACAATATGCTGCAGGTCGGCCACCTGATAAAACTCCAGGCGCTGCACAATGCCGAAACGGTCGCGCAGGGGCGAAGTCAGGGAGCCCGCGCGGGTGGTCGCGCCAATCAGGGTGAACGGAGGGAGATCGATTTTAATCGAACGTGCAGCCGGGCCTTCGCCAATCATGATATCCAGCTGATAGTCTTCCATCGCCGGATACAGCACCTCTTCCACCACCGGAGAAAGGCGGTGGATCTCATCGATAAACAGTACGTCGTGAGGCTCAAGATTGGTTAGCATTGCCGCCAGATCGCCAGCTTTCTCCAGCACCGGGCCGGAGGTGGTTCGCAAATTCACGCCCATCTCGTTGGCCACGATGTTAGCTAGGGTGGTTTTCCCCAGCCCCGGTGGGCCAAAAATCAGCAGATGATCGAGCGCATCGCCGCGCAGCTTGGCCGCCTGAATGAAGATTTCCATCTGTGAGCGCACGTGCGGCTGCCCGACATACTCTTCGAGCAGCTTCGGGCGAATGGCACGATCGATTAACTCGTCCTGGGTGATATTTCCTGGGGATACCAGGCGGTCTGCTTCAATCATCCTCTACCTCATAGCGCCGCGCGGAGCGCTTCGCGGATCAGGGTTTCGCTGTCGGCACCGGCACGGCCCACTTTGCTGACCATGCGGCTGGCTTCCTGTGGTTTATAGCCCAGAGAAACGAGGGCAGCAACGGCTTCCTGCTCGGCATCGTCGGCCTGGCCGTTATCCGGCGAGGTTAGCACCAGATCGGCTGCAGGGGTAAACAGGTCGCCATGCATACCTTTGAAGCGGTCTTTCATCTCCACAATCAGGCGCTCGGCGGTTTTCTTACCCACGCCCGGCAGCTTGATAAGGGAGCCAATTTCTTCGCGCTCGACGGCATTCACGAACTGCTGAGCCGACATCCCGGAGAGAATAGCCAGCGCCAGTTTTGGCCCCACGCCGTTCACTTTAATCAGCTCGCGAAACAGCGTCCGTTCCTGCTTATTGTTAAACCCGTAAAGCAGCTGAGCGTCTTCACGCACCACGAACTGAGTGAACACCACCGCCTCTTTGCCAATGTCCGGCAACTCATAGAAGCAGGTCATCGGCATATACACTTCGTAACCCACGCCGTTGGTTTCCAGCAATACCAATGGGGGCTGCTTTTCCAGAACGATGCCTCTGAGTCGACCTATCACAATGTGCTCCTGCGTATTTACGTTGATGCGCGAAAAAGTAACGCTATGATATAAAAAAGGCTGGATAGATATCCAGCCTTAATTATTTTAATCGCCCTCGCGCCAAATTAAGCCGCGATTCGCTCATCTGGACCGAGTTTTGCGTCACATGGCAATGCGTAATGGCTATAGCCAACGCATCCGCCGCATCCGCCTGCGGGCTGGCCGGGAGCTTAAGCAGCGTGCGCACCATGTGCTGCACCTGGCTTTTCTCCGCGCTGCCTATGCCCACCACGGTTTGCTTTACCTGACGTGCCGCGTACTCAAACACCGGTAGATCAGCATTCACCGCTGCGACAATGGCCGCGCCGCGCGCCTGCCCCAGCTTAAGCGCGGAATCCGCATTTTTCGCCATAAACACCTGCTCGATGGCAAAATACTCGGGCTGGAACTGGGTAATGATTTCGCTCACCCCCGCGTAGATAAGCTTCAGACGCGAGGGCAAGTCGGCAACCTGCGTTCGGATACAGCCGCTGCCCAGATAGGTCAACTGCCGCCCGGTCTGGCGGATAACGCCGTAACCGGTGACGCGCGATCCCGGGTCGATGCCGAGAATAATCGCCATCACGCGTCTCCTGAGTACAGGTCAGATATTGGCTGCGCCATTAAAGGGTAGCCGCCACCTCGTCGGAGATCTCACCGTTGTGGTAAACCTCCTGCACGTCGTCACAATCTTCCAGCATGTCGATCAGACGCATCAGCTTAGGCGCGGTATCCGCATCCATGTCTGCTTTGGTGGAAGGGATCATGGAAACTTCTGCGTTGTCCGCCTTCAGGCCCGCTGCTTCCAGCGCATCTTTCACCGCGCCCATCTCTTCCCATGCGGTGTAAACGTCGATAGCGCCGTCGTCGAAGGTTACGACGTCTTCAGCACCCGCTTCCAGCGCAGCTTCCATAATCTGATCTTCGTCACCTGCTTCGAAGGAGATAACCCCTTTCTTGGTGAACAAATAAGCAACGGAGCCGTCGGTGCCCAGATTCCCGCCGCATTTGTTGAACGCATGACGCACTTCGGCAACGGTACGGTTACGGTTGTCGCTCAGGCATTCCACCATCACGGCAGAGCCGCCAGGGCCGTAACCTTCATAAATGATGGTTTCCATGTTCGCATCATCATCGCCGCCCACGCCGCGTGCAATCGCACGGTTCAGGGTGTCGCGCGTCATGTTGTTCGACAGCGCTTTATCGATAGCTGCGCGCAGACGCGGGTTAGACCCTGCATCACCGCCGCCCAGACGGGCAGCCGTTACCAGCTCGCGAATAATTTTGGTGAAAATCTTACCGCGCTTGGCATCCTGTGCCGCTTTGCGGTGTTTCGTGTTGGCCCACTTACTATGACCTGCCATAACAATCTCCAAAAGCGCCTGTATCAGGCGGCATCAATTACAAACTCTTCAATCGCCTGCCGGTTACTCCATGACTTGGTCATCAGGGCCGCCTCTTCGGCGGGCACCCATTTCCAGGCCAGATGTTCGGTAATCGTAATCTGGCGTTCATGAGGCAGCGCAAGACAGAACCACGATTCCGTATTGCGCGTGATCCCCGGCGCATAGCGATGACGCAAATGAGTAAATATCTCAAACTCCACCCGGCGCTGGCAGTCAACTAACGGCAGCGGCTCATTGAGCACGTCGATAGCGACCTCTTCCTTTACTTCACGCCGGGCGGCATGCAGCGCGCTTTCCCCTTCTTCAAGGCTGCCGGTGACCGACTGCCAAAAATCAGGATCGTCGCGCCGCTGTAACATCAGCACCCGCTTCGTATCTTCTGCGTAAATGACCACCAGAACCGAAACGGGACGCTTATAAGGCATCAGTTTTTCTCTGCCTTTTTGATGACTTCAATCCCCAGCTCGGCAAGCGAAGCCGGGTTAGCGAAGCTTGGCGCTTCGGTCATCAGACAGGCGGCAGCCGTGGTTTTCGGGAAGGCGATAACGTCACGGATGTTGTCGGTGCCGGTCAGCAGCATGGTCAGGCGATCCAGACCAAACGCCAGGCCCGCATGAGGCGGCGTGCCGTACTTCAGCGCGTCCAGCAGGAAGCCGAATTTCTCGCGCTGTTCCTGCTCGTTAATGCCCAGAATGCCGAACACGGTCTGCTGCATCTGGCCGTTGTGAATACGCACGGAGCCACCGCCCACTTCGTAGCCGTTGATAACCATATCGTAGGCGTTGGCAATCGCGGTTTCCGGCTGCGCCGCCAGTTGTTCCGGCGTCATGTCTTTTGGCGCGGTGAACGGGTGGTGCATCGCGGTCAGGCCACCTTCGCCGTTGTCTTCAAACATTGGGAAGTCAACCACCCACAGCGGCGCCCATTTTTTCTCATCGGTTAACTGCAAATCTTTACCGATTTTCAGACGCAGTGCGCCCAGAGCGTCGGCAACCACTTTCTTGCTGTCCGCGCCGAAGAAGATCATGTCGCCGTCGGCTGCGCCGGTACGAGCCAGGATAGCTTCCACGATATCCGCGTTCAGGAACTTGGCGACCGGGCTGGTGATCCCTTCGATGCCTTTCGCACGTTCGTTAACCTTGATGTACGCCAGGCCGCGAGCGCCGTAAATTTCGATGAACTTGCCGTAGTCGTCAATCTGTTTACGGCTGATCTGTGCGCCACCCGGCACACGCAGTGCGGCAACGCGGCCTTTGGCGTCGTTTGCCGGGCCGGAGAAGACCTTAAACTCTATGTCTTTGACCAGGTCAGCCACATCCACCAGCTCCAGCGGATTACGCAGGTCCGGCTTGTCGGAGCCGTAGCGGCGCTCAGCTTCGGCGAAAGTCATCACCGGGAAGTCGCCCAGGTCAACGTTAATGGTGTTGATCCACAGTTTGCGCACCAGGTCTTCCATCACTTCACGCACCTGTGGCGCGGTCATGAAGGACGTTTCAACGTCGATCTGGGTAAATTCTGGCTGACGGTCGGCGCGCAGGTCTTCGTCGCGGAAACATTTCACGATCTGATAGTAGCGGTCAAAGCCGGACATCATCAGCAGCTGTTTGAACAGCTGAGGAGACTGCGGCAGCGCGTAGAATTTACCTTTATGGACGCGGGAAGGCACCAGATAGTCACGTGCACCTTCTGGCGTAGCTTTGGTCAGCATTGGGGTTTCAATATCGAGGAAACCGTGGTCGTCCATAAAGCGGCGCACGAAGCTGGTAATTTTTGCGCGAGTTTTCAGGCGCTGAGCCATTTCTGGACGACGGAGATCCAGGTAACGGTACTTCAGGCGCGCTTCTTCGGTATTAACGTGGTTGGAGTCCAGCGGCAGTACGTCAGAGCGGTTAATGATGGTCAGTTCGGTGGCAAACACTTCCACTTCGCCGGTCGCCATATCTTTATTAACGTTGCGCTCGTCGCGAGCGCGCACGGTGCCAACAACCTGAATACAGAACTCATTACGCAGTTCAGAGGCGAGCTGGAACGCTTCCTGACGGTCCGGGTCGAAAAACACCTGCACGATGCCTTCACGATCGCGCATATCAATAAAGATAAGGCTACCGAGGTCACGGCGACGATTGACCCACCCACTAAGCGTTACTTGCTGTCCCACATGGGATTGATTGAGCTGCCCGCAATATACTGTACGCATGAGATATCCCTTAATCAGCTGCACGCGACCCGCCACCTGCGACGGCAGGCGCTTTGGTGGCAGCTATTTCGACTGTCACAACTGGATGAAAAAAGGGGGCTATTATACTGGAAATAATGGCTGGCGATAACCCCGAAACCGCCGACTGGCGCGAATCGCAGCGCCGGTATTGCAGATTCTCACAAAAATTAACAAAATTTGTAAACTCAGCAACCTGGCTTCCAGCGTAAGGTATTGACCCTTAACCCCAATGTTAACCGGAGTCACAATGACACAACTCAACGCATCTCGTACTGCCCTGGTGGTGATTGACCTGCAGGACGGCATTTTACCGTTTGCCGGTGGCCCCCACAGCGCCAGCGACGTCGTGGCTCGTGCCGCGCGCCTGGCCGAGAAATTCCGCGCCAGCGGTTCACCGGTGGTGATGGTGCGCGTGGGCTGGTCAGCCGATTACGCAGAAGCCCTGAAACAACCTGTTGATGCCGCACCTCCGGGCCATGCCCTGCCTGAAAACTGGTGGAGCTACCCGGCCGCGCTCGGTAAAAAAGACAGTGACATTGAAGTCACCAAACGCCAGTGGGGAGCGTTTTACGGCACAGACCTCGAGCTACAGCTGCGCCGCCGCGGCATCGACACCCTCGTCCTTTGCGGTATTTCGACCAATATTGGCGTCGAGTCCACCGCACGTAACGCCTGGGAAATGGGGTTCTCGTTGGTTCTGGCTGAGGATGCCTGCAGCGCCGCCAGCGCCGAGCAGCATAATCACAGCCTGAAGTTCATCTTCCCGCGTATCTCCCGCATTCGCAGCACCGACGAGATAATTGCTTCGCTATGATTTATATCGGCCTTCCCCAGTGGCAGCACCCGAAATGGAACCGGCTGGGCATCACTTCGCTGGAGGATTATGCCCGCCACTTCAACTGTGTGGAAGGCAACACCACGCTGTACGCTCTGCCCAAAGCGGAAATCGTACAGCGCTGGCGGGAAATGACGGGCGACAGTTTTCGCTTCTGTTTTAAATTTCCCGCCACCATTTCCCATACCGCCGCCCTTCGCAACTGCGGCGACCTCACCGCCGAGTTTTTCGACCGCATGTCGCCGCTAGCGGGCAGAATAGGCCAATACTGGCTTCAATTGCCGGCCACTTTCGGGCCTGGCGACCTCCCGGCGCTGTGGCATTTTCTGGATGCATTGCCCGCGGAGTTCACCTATGGCGTTGAAGTCCGGCACCCGGCCTTTTTCGACAAAGGTGCGGATGAACAGGCATTGAATCGCGGCCTGCATGACAGGAAAGTGAATCGAGCCATTCTCGACAGCCGCCCGATTCACAGCGCCGTGCCGCACAACGAGGCGGTGCGGGAAGCCCAACGTAAAAAGCCCAAAGTTCCGGTGCATGCCATTGTCACGGCCAGCCATCCTCTGGTGCGATTTATCGGCAGCGACAACATGACGCAAAATGCCGAGCTGTTTGATGTCTGGTTAAAAAAGTTGCCTGAATGGACGGCAAAAACAACGCCATACCTTTTTCTCCACACCCCGGACATTGCCCAGGCGCCGGAGCTGGTTCATACCCTATGGCCCGCGCTGCAGCACGTTTTTCCTGAATTAGGGGCTCCACCCGCCATCCCGCAACAGGCCACACTTTTCTGAGCGCTAGCGACAGCACTCCGCTTGCGAGCTATCATAGCGTGAGCCGTAACTGTTACGACATGGAGTTAATATGGTAAGCGCGCTGTATGCGGTGCTGGCTGCTCTGCTGTTAATTAAGTTTTCGTTCGACGTTGTTCGCCTGCGAATGCAGTACCGGGTTTCCTACGGCGACGGCGGCTTTAGTGAACTCCAAAGCGCCATCCGTATTCACGGTAATGCGGTGGAATATATTCCCATTTCCCTGCTGCTTTTACTGCTGATGGAGATGGACGGCGCCGAAACCTGGATGGTGCATATTTGCGGTATTATGCTGCTGGCCGGACGCCTGCTGCACTACTACGGATACCATCATCGCCTGATCCGCTGGCGCCGTTCCGGCATGAGTGCCACCTGGTGCGCGCTGATGCTAATGGTGCTGGCCAACTTATGGTATATGCCGTGGGAGTTGGTTTTCTCGCTCCATTAACGCAAAATACGCCCCTTTCGAATTTCCGGATTTAACGTTATGTCTGACCGCGATACGCTGTTTTCCGCCCCGATAGCCAAACTGGGCGACTGGACCTTTGATGAACGGGTAGCCGAAGTCTTCCCCGATATGATCCAGCGCTCGGTGCCAGGTTACTCCAATATCATCTCCATGATTGGCATGCTGGCGGAGCGCTTCGTGCAGCCCCACAGCCAGGTTTACGACCTTGGCTGCTCTTTGGGCGCGGCAACATTATCGGTACGACGCAACATTCATCACGATGGCTGCAAAATCATTGCCGTCGACAACTCCCCGGCCATGGTCGAACGCTGCCGCCGCCATCTTGACGCCTTTAAAGCGCAAACGCCCGTCGAAGTCATCGAAGGCGATATTCGCCATATCGCCATCGAAAATGCGTCGATGGTGGTGCTGAACTTCACGCTACAATTCCTCGAGCCCGACGACCGTCAACTGTTGCTGAATAAAATCTGGCAGGGCCTGAGGCCGGGCGGTGCACTGGTGCTTTCGGAGAAATTCAGCTTTGAAGATGCTGAAGTTGGCGAACTGCTGTTTAACATGCACCACGACTTTAAGCGCGCCAACGGCTACAGCGAACTGGAAATCAGCCAGAAGCGCAGCATGCTGGAAAACGTGATGCTGACCGACTCGGTCGAAACCCATAAAAAACGCCTCAAACAGGCGGGCTTTGAGCACGCCGAACTGTGGTTCCAGTGCTTTAACTTTGGCTCTCTGGTAGCCGTCAAGTCCGGAGAAGTCGCGTGATTGATTTCGGTAATTTTTATCAGCTGATTGCAAAAAACCACCTGGCCCCGTGGCTGGAAACCCTGCCCGCGCAAATTGCCAGCTGGCAGCGTGAATCCCTGCACGGCCAGTTCAAGCACTGGTACAACACGGTGAACTATCTGCCGGAAATGACGCCTCATCGTCTGGACCTCCTGCACAGCGTCACCGCTGAGTCCTCCATGCCGCTGAGCGAAGGCCAGCAGCTTGGCATTGAAAAGCTGCTCCGCAACCTGATGCCCTGGCGCAAAGGGCCCTACTCGCTGTATGGCGTAGATATCGACACCGAATGGCGCTCAGATCTTAAATGGGATCGCGTCTTGCCGCACATTTCGCCGCTTGCCGGGCGGACCATTCTCGACGTGGGCTGCGGCAGCGGCTATCACCTGTGGCGCATGATTGGCGCAGGCGCGCAGCTGGCGGTTGGCATTGACCCGATGCAGCTGTTTATTTGCCAGTTTGAGGCGGTGCGTAAGCTGCTTGGGAACGATCAGCGCGCCCACGTTCTGCCGCTTGGTATTGAGCAACTTCCAGAGCTGAACGCCTTTGATACCGTGTTCTCGATGGGCGTGCTTTACCATCGCCGCTCGCCGCTGGATCACCTCTGGCAGTTGAAGAATCAGCTGGTCAAAGAAGGCGAACTGGTGCTGGAAACGCTGGTGGTGGAAGGCGATGAAAATACGGTATTAGTGCCGGGCGAGCGCTATGCTCAGATGCGCAACGTTTACTACATCCCGTCCGCGCTGGCATTGAAAAACTGGCTGGAGAAATGCGGTTTTGTCGACGTAAAAATTGTCGACCACTGCGTCACCACGCAGGAAGAACAGCGCCGCACGTCGTGGATGATCACCGAATCGCTGGGCGATTTCCTCGACCCAAATGGCAGTGGCAAAACCATTGAAGGTTACCCCGCCCCGCTTCGTGCCGTTCTGGTGGCCCGCAAGCCATAACCCACAAACAAAAAACCCGGCGCTGATTGCCGGGTTTTTTATCTTGCCATCGCTTAGCGATAAACCTGTGCGGTGCCACTCCACAGGCTGGAGTCTCCAGGCGTGCCCAGGCCAGTAATGTTAATTTTGCTGCCGCCGATTTTCTCGGCCTTTACCTGCAGTCGGTTGATGGCATCATCGGTGCTGCCGGATACGCCACGAATGGACACGACGCCAATTTGCTCCTGTCCTGCCGGGCTGCTGTTAAGCACTTCGGGCAGCGGTGCGGCAAAAGCGGCAGATGCAAAGACGGATGACAGAGCCAGGATGACAGTTGCAGTTATTTTTTTCATTTTTAATTCCCTCTAACATAGATAGTTGTCGGAGAGGATTATTCACCCCAGGGTGTTTTGTAACGTAAGTGGCTGGCAAACGAAGTTAAACAATGTGTACAAAAAGTGAAGGAAAGGTTACGCGACGCATCGCTGGTTACAAAATAAAAAAAGCCCCAGCAATCCGCCGGGGATATGGATTTCATCACAACCATTAAATATCATTATTTCAACCACTTGAAAAATAATACTGTTTATATAAACAGCATTATTATGGTGCTTTTTAGTTCGTCATGGGGTATTTTTTCACTATCAGCACCCCACGCAGCACCCCAAGAAGGCGATGAATAATGGCTTATTACACTATTGAAAAACGGTTGCGAAGTGACGGCACACCACGCTACCGCTGCACCGTCGGCGTGAAGGCTGGGGGAAAATATCTGCACCGAGAAAGTCAGACCTTCATGAGGCAGAGCCTTGCGAAAGCATGGGGTGCCAAACGTGTTGCCTACATTGAAGAGCATGGCATACCCGATAGTTCAGCCTCAAGCAAAGAACAGAAAATTGTCACCCTGGGCGATGCGATCACCCTATACCTGGAACACCCCGAGGTGCTGATGCAGCGTTCAAAACGTGAAACGCTTGAGCAACTTCTCAAGAGTGACGTTTCAACAGTAGAGCTAAACAGCATCACGTCAAAAGCCC
The DNA here is from genome assembly GCF_037152415.1 of Cedecea sp. AS113. Lineage (NCBI taxonomy): Bacteria > Pseudomonadati > Pseudomonadota > Gammaproteobacteria > Enterobacterales > Enterobacteriaceae > Cedecea > Cedecea sp. AS113. The sequence goes on along the minus strand of NZ_JBBCMI010000004.1, from coordinate 10,263 downwards.
TCATTGAACACTGCATGTATCGAAAGAGCCTTGGGCGCAGCCCTAAAACGATCTCGAACGACATCTCATTCATCGCTGCAGTATTAAACGCTGCAAAACCATTGTTCGGAATTGAAGTCAACATTAACGAACTGGAAGAGGCAAAGAACTGGCTTAACCAACTGCGAATAATTGGTCCGTCACAACGGCGTAACCGACGACCAACCCGCGATGAGTTTCAGAGCATTTTGGCCGGGCTGGAAGAAAAATATAAAACGTCATACAGCGGCGCACCATTCCACGAAATTTATCTTCTTTCGGTTCTTACGTGCGCGCGAATCGGTGAGCTTTGTAGGATTCGGTGGGATGATATAGACGAGAAACAAAAAGCTGTTCTTGTCAGAGACAGGAAGGATCCACGAAAAAAGACAGGTAACCATATGCTGATCCCGCTGCTGGGCGAAGCATGGGATTTAGTTCAGAAACAGCCGCGTAAGGACGAGCGAATTTTCCCATACCGAGAACGGAGCATCACACAGACATACAGGCAGGTACGGGATGAGCTGGGAATTGAAGATTTGCGCTATCACGATCTCCGGCGCGAAGGAGCAAGCCGGCTATTTGAGGCAGGGTTCAGCATTGAGGAAGTTGCCCAAGTCACAGGTCACCGATCGCTCAACACCCTCTGGCAGGTCTACACCGAGCTGTTCCCTAAAACACTACATCAAAAATTTGATCACCTTCACGGGGTATCAAGGGACGAAGATCCCTCTCCTCTTATACTGACAAAATAAAACTTAAAACCAGCCTCTTACGGTTGGTTTTATGTGACTTAATTATACCTAAAACATTTTCGTGATCTGGGGAATATTAATAATACGGCATGACGTACTTAAAGGCTTCCAAAGCTAATTCTCTTCTAGATAAAACTCCACTACCAGATTTTAATTTTTCGTCACAGAAGGCTTGTGATAACTTATCGATAACATAATTGTTATTTTAGGGAATATGTCATGAGTGAAATGAGAGTAATACAGGCATTATGTCCTCGTTGCAATGGAGAAAGAAAATGTTTCGAGCATGGATATATCCATAAAAATTGGTATCACGATGAAGCCTGCGAGCATGGAGGAGAGCATTATCGTTTACTTGAATGTAGAGGATGCGAAACTGTATTTCATCATATCACTGCTTACTACAGCGGCGATTATGATTACGAAATTGTTGATGGACAAGAAACAATCAGATACAACACTAAAATTACTACATTCCCAACACAAGAAGAACCCGAACAGAAACCTGATTGGATTTGGGATTTAATACCAATCGATCTGAAACTACATCAAATCATGGATGAGGTTTACAGCGCACAAGAAAAAAATTCTTTGATCTTGGCGTCCATAGGATTACGAATTGCTTTTGACCGAACTATAGAGCTTCTCGAAATACAACCTGGCTTATCCCTTAAGGAAAAGGTTAATCAGTTAAAACAGGGCGGACACATTGGAGACGCTGAGGCAGAAAATCTCGAAGCTGTTATTGAAGCAGGAAATGGGGCTGCTCACCGAGGGTGGTCTCCGACACTTCCTCAGTTTAAAACCTTGCTACGAGCTATTGAAATTTTTATACACAGAACCATTTTATCAGAACGATCTTTGGGACATATTGTTCAATCTGTACCCAAAAAGCAAACAAGACCCAAAAAACAGCCTACCTAACATGGGGGTGGAGGTTCAAATCCTCTCGTGCCGACCAAATAAACATTGAAAACCAGCCTCTTACGGCTGGTTTGTGTGACTTGCTTGATATTCCTAGTTCATATTCATGGCCTAGGGCAATATTAATGACGCAAATATAGGTTGTGATTTCAAATGCAACCTGCTGTTTATAATGAAATATATCTAAATAGGCATGATAAAAATAGATAAAATCAGTCAATAAAATTCATAGTAAAATCAACGAATAGCAAATGATTTGCAGAATGGTGTTGACTGCTGCCCACCCCGCAAATACTGTATACGCATACAGTGATTAAGGGGCTAAAAATGTTCGTTGAACTCGTCTATGACAAACGCAATGTAGAGGGTTTACCCGGCGCAAAAGAAATCATCCTGGCTGAGCTGACGAGGCGTGTGCATCGCGTCTTTCCCGAAGCTGACGTGCGCGTTAAACCGATGGAATCCAGCTCTGTTAACAGTGACTGCACGAAAAATGAGAAAGAGAAGCTGAGTCGTCTGGTCGAAGAGATGTTCGATGAAGCTGAGTTCTGGCTTGTTAGCGAGTAACTGGCATGGACAACATGATCATATCCGGCGTCAGGATTTACTTTCCGCGACCAGGCGAAAAGCTCCCGGTACCGTCTGCTGATATGCGTACCTTTGCGATTAAAGGTACCACTGGCGATCGTTGCTGTGTTCTTGGGTTCTGGAATGGTAAATGGCGGGTACTGTCTCTTCCTGAGTATGAGAGTTCAGGAAAGGCGATTATGGCGGTAGCCAGGCGAGGGAAACGAGCATCGTGTCAATGATACAATTCAGCGGGAGCAAGCCACTTTCCGAAACTGCGCTTGGTTGTTGAAGTCCACAGTTTCTATGATTAATGTCCTTACTGAGACGATAATCATTTAGGATATTGAACGTATGGATACTATCGAACAGATAAAGGGCTATTACTTTAAAGGGATGCACAATCTGCCTTGCGGGGAATTGGCTTTTTGGATCACAGTAGATGAAGCAGAGAAGCAGCTCGGTGGGATCGATATTGTTGCATTTGCCTTTATTCTTGGTGGATTGAATGTCATTCATGTTCCCGGAAAGCCGCTTACCACAACGCCGGGAACCAGTTTTTTATCCCTCTATCTCCGACGAATGATTTCTTATCGACTTAATTCCCGCTGGCGTTCTCCAACATGGAAAACATTAGTTGGCGGGGGTTGGGCAAAAACAACAAGCTTGGGTGGACTTATAGGACGCTGGATCCCTTGGGTTGGAGTTGCGATCACTGCATATGATGTAATGATTATCGCCAAAAGAAGTATTCAGCGTTACAACCTGATTGTTCGCCCAGGAGACAAGATATGATTGAACTTGAAAGGGCAGTTTTGCAGTTTGTTAAAACAGAGCTGGGTGATAGCAGCATTGAAGTATCCTCATCGCTTAGCACCGGGAAGCACCAAACTGTACCAGAGGATATACTGGATATGATGGATAAATATTCCGCCAAATTTAACGTTGATTGCAGCAACATTCATTGGCGCAGATATTTTCCTCAGACAGTTTTACCTTTCCTGCCCAACTGTATTTTACCCGAGCGCCTGAAATCAGATCGACACAATCCTGAGCTATTTACGATCGGTATGATGATTGAATCAGCCAAAGCGGGTCGCTGGCTTTACGATTAACAATCATTTAAAACCAGCCTCTTACGGCTGGTTTTTTGTGCCTGGATTTTTCCTGGGGAATTGTTGGGGAGAAATGGGGGAATTACTGCCGACGAATTACATGCATGGGTTGTCGTCAAACTCCTCGAGGCGGGCATCGTTGATGATGTACGTCACAACGCCGAACACGTCCAGGGGCTCATTATCTGATCCATGGTTTTCCCTGGCGCCAGTGTCCAGACGCTCAAGATATTTTTGAGGGTGCAGACGCAGCCGGCGTAAACTAAATTCCCCGTCTATTGCGCAGGCCAGAATCGATCCGTCACACTGCGTGGCCGCCGTGTCGACAACCAGCAGAGCCCCTTTGATAATCCCAGCGCGCAGGCATGTTTCCGATGCGCGCATGAAGTATGTAGCAGCTGGCCTGCTGATCAGTTGACGGTCGAGAGAAATGCGGCTCTCTACATAGTCCTGGGCTGGCGATGGAAAACCCATGATCAAAGTCCTCCATTTGGGTTGTAAACCATAAATATTCTGGCCTCCCCTTCGGTTGTAGAGACATCTTTGAATGTGCTCACTGATGCCTCTATCCAGTCGTTCGCTTGCTTCAGGCTCCACCGCCAGTTCACTTTGTTCAACTCTTTCACAAAGTCAGCAGTAGTGACCGTGCGCCGACCGTTTTCCTCTATCCTCAAAGCCTTCCAAAATGCTCCTTCAATGTCGTCTCGTCTTGGCATAACACACCCCATCAAATACTGTTCATACATACAGTATGATTATATATTTTCAGTGATCAATGCCGGGCGAGATAAGGGTTTGCACAAAAAAAGGAAAATGTTCAGCAGTGGGAAGTGGTTACGTGATTTGTAAATTTCATGATGATTTTTGGCTTGTTTCTAACTCACTCACTCTCTCACGAAGCGACTGCACTGCTAAGACTAAATCAGCCATAACTGCTGCCTGATCCACGTTTAAGACTTCAAACTCTTTACCATCATCATCAGTCGCTTTCCCAGCCGCAAAAGTGTACAAAGGATCGATGCTATCAATCTGCTGCGCAAGCATCCCACGGCATACCCGTGAGCTATATTTCCACTGATATTCAACGATTCCGATCTTATCAATCCGCTGCCCCGCTTCGTCATAATTCACAACGGGTGAAAATTTATGCTTAAGCCTGATGTCTGATCCATTGGTCATTACGGTACCTTTCGGTGTTGTCATATCACCTGCACTGTTCATGCCGAAGAATATTGAACCCGTACTAAAACGAAATGCCCACAACAGCGAGTATGGCTGTCCGGTCGCCGCTCCCCCCAGGTAATTATCAATATAATCCCCATTGTGCCGCGAGACCCGGCTGATGCCGCTGCCCTGAGATGGATCATAATCAGCGCCGACTATATTTAATTTGGGTGATAATCCGGCTCCCCGCACCGTGATCGGCGAAGAAATTTCCCCACCAGTTTTATTTGCGACCGTTACAAGTCGTGAATCATTACCTTGGCAGAATGTGTTAGCCGTTGTCCCGAATGGATTCGTGAGGCCAGTCCCCCCCTGCGCCAGGCTTAAAGCAGTTGTAAGACCGGTTAAAGATGTGATGTCGCTGTTCTGCCCCTTTTCCGCATACGTATCCAGTGCAGACTTGTCCGCCTTATTGTCTAAGCTTGAACCCAACTTTAATAACGAAGGACCATGATACTGTCTGTCATCTGGCAAATTTACAGTAATGTCGCCAGGGCTGGTGTACATCTGCAGCCAGTTATCGCTTTCAAGGTTCATAAGGCGAAGCGCTTTGAGCTGCTGCACACCCAGCTGGTATGGAATCGCTGTAATAGCTCTCAACGGTACAGAATCCCACGGCACTGATGCTGTCGTCGGGCCGTAGAAAACCTCCGTTAGCGTTAATGCGGTGGGTGACTCAATTGAAGCTATAGCGAGCGAATATGACTGTCCATTTATGTAGCCGACAATGAAATCACCAATTTTATTATCTGTACCAAAATGAGTTCCAGCCCCGCTGACCGCAGCAGAACCATTAGTTAACGTAATCAAGCCCTGGGCCATATATTTATACCTTTAATAAAATGCCGGAATAAGCGGGATATTGAAATTAAGAGTTTGTTCATTATCGATGGTGTATTGTGCAGTCCATACCGCAGCTGTTGCATTTGATGCGGTATATACTGCGCCTCCTGACATAACAATCCCTTTATCTTTCAGGCTGTCCCAGCCGCTATTTGCCTTGCTTCTGAATCCTGTTTTGCAAATCATCACCATCTTACCGGCGATATTTTTTGCACCGGCTGCCGGGTTCCAGTATTCATTGAGAAACACAAAAGGCTTACTGGTCGTCGAGAACGTCACCTGCCCTGCAGCGTTCACGAAAGTCAGCCCCCTGCCCGGAACTGGCTGCTTTGTGGCAAAGATAGCCAGACGGATCGTGATAGTTGCTGGTATGTCGCCGTATTGGTCACCCACCTGAAATGCCATAAGATTCGTTCCATCAAACGCCAGCGACACACCAGCGGCATCCCATGAACCAAACGGCACACCACCCACCGGCAGTGGCGTTTTTCCGGAAACAGTGAAATTGCCATACCAGACACAGCCCATGAAATTTTGAGTGAGCGGGATGGCAGTAAAGTCGGTTGAGTCCTGAATCAAAAGCCCACGATTACCGGCCTGAGAGATGGCCAGTATTTCCACGAAGGTGGCCGCATACGTCCACGGGCGACGCTTCGGGTCCGTCCCCCAGTCTGTTTGTGTGATGGTTCCGTTTCCGTTATCGACAAAGCCCGTCAGCATCGCGATATCAGGTACAAGAAAATTTGGGCGATACGTCACCGTAGTTGTGTTGGATGGCAGCATAAACATTGTTGAGCCAGCCGTTTTTGCCACTGACACCACACCACCACCCTGTGGAACATTTACAGTCTGACCTGCAAATGATGGACAGCGTAATCCGGCCGTTATCTCCATCCGTGGGGAGCCATCGTTATAGTCGATTAATAAACCTCGTCCCATTAATGCCACTCCCCAAGAACAATACGACCACCTCCAGACAGAGCCAACGTAAATCCATTTCCGTCGATAGTGACGCCGGTATTACCATTCGAGAAACCAAACTGCCCGCTCGTTGCATATATCGCCCCCCGCACAGTTACATTGTTAAATACAGCATGCCCATTTTTTGGAATTGACCAGCCCTGCATATTTCCATCCCAGTCAGTTGACCATAAATCGCCTACCTTCAGATTTGTTACTGTACCATCCTGAATAAAGCCGCTATTTATAAATACCTGGCCATTGACAACTGAGAAGGGAGAATATTGATCACCATTTGGGCCGGAGAGCATGACGAACTGATTAGCATTGATGGCCACGCGCGTGGTTATGCCAGCACCGTTAGCAATAGTGGCCACTGAAAGGCCAGCATCGTAATACTCGCCATTAAACTCAACGCCAGTTTTTAACGTGTAAATCGCTGTAGCCTCATCAGCCTTGGTATAGGCAGTAAACTTCTGGTCAACTGCTGCCTGTTGCTGTTCAAACTTAGTGCTTACCTGCAGTTGGTATTGGGCTAGAGCCTCCTGGTCATCAGCGCGAGTGGTCCATATCTCCGCAATCTGTGCTCTCGCCTCACCATGCTGTCGATTCTGCTGCCTTGCGATATCTCCGCTCTTTAATGCCTCCTCAAGTTGCGCCTGCAGGCCGAAGTCAATTTTATCGGTAAGCAGTTTCCCGTCGTCCGCAGTCAGTAAACCATCAGCGATATCTTTCAGATAATCATCAGCATTATCGTTCGCCATCCCCCTGATCCAGTCTGTCCAGCCTGACTCATTCCCGCTTTTATCAACCAGCTGCGCACGGTAATAGAAAACCTGTCCGGCCCGAAGTCCCATTTGCGTATAAGTCGCCTGGGGATATGGAACATCGGTGAGCAGTATTGGATCTGAAAAATCATTATGTGGCGTGTACTGAATTTCAGTTTTCAGCGTGTCTCCGGTATTCGCCGGGAACCCCCACACCAGACTGATACCCCAGTTAATTGGCGTGGCCGTGAAGCCTACTGGCTTCGGCGGGTTGCCTACCTTGCCGGTCAGCGTTTTCTCTTCTGAGTAACCCCACCCACTGGAAATTTCTGCAGCGTTGATAGCGCGCACACGCACCAGGTAGCGGCCAGCGTAAATCCCCGGCACATCAAACGATGTGGTAGAACTACGAGGCACGTTAACCCAGTTTCCATCGTTTCGGCGCCATTGCGCCTCATAGGAAATTGCGTTGGGTGCCTGGTCCCAGCTGCAGCGCATCGTTTCAACACTAATGCCCTGCTGCACGACGGAGAAAGAACTGATAACGATATTGGCCGGCGCCGTCTGGTTGCCCGGCGGGATAACGCTTATCGGGCGATCGTCAATCAGTGCGCCGGTATCGATACGGGCATACTTATCCGGATCGTAATACGCGCCGGAGATCGTAAACGTGCCGTCGTTATTGTCTGACACACTCACAACACGATACTGCTGTGCGTAGAGTGCATCGGATTCAACAACCCAAACGGATTCGGCCTGAGGCACTTCGCTGTAAGCCGTGGTTACCGTAACCACGTTATCATTTACTGCCTGAATAGTCCGGGCCTGTGACGCTCCGGAAGGCAGGTTGAGAATCAGACGACCGCCAGCGGCAATATCCGGTTTTCGATCAAGAGTAATAACGCGACCGTTCACGGTACTAATGCGGCCGCCGGTCACCTTTCCGGACAGCATCTCATCAGCAACCGCGATGATGTAACCGGGCTGCGGGATCATGCCGTCGAGCCCGACGGAAAATGTTACAACCCGGTCTTTGTTATTCGTCAGGATCCCCCAGCGCCCTTTCCTGTTTGCTTCGCTCTGCCTGGTGCAGCCGATTGCCGTCAGCTCAAGCTGGTTAAAGCCGTAGCGCGCGACCAGCGCTTGTTCAAACACGGGCTCCATAGCATCAGCATAAGCATTCGCCGGATCGGACCACGAAACCAGCGCCGTGGTATAACGGGTTTTTGTCGTGCTGCTCGAGTAATTGAACTCGCCATTAAGGACGTTGGCACGAGTGTAGCTGTAGTCGATATCCCGCGGCATATCCGCCAGGGCGACAATCTGGTTTCCGCCCCAGTAGGTCATCCCTCGAAATATGGCTGCAAAATCACGCAGAACGGTGTAAGCGTCGTTCCTGTCCTGGACATAAACGTCACAGGTATAGCGCGGTTCGGTACCGCTGCCACCTTTCCCATCCGGTACCATCTGGTCGCAATACTGGGCAACCTGATAAAGCGTCCATTTATCGATGTTAGCTGCGGTGAGTCGCTGCCCAAGGCCAAAGCGATCGGTAATAACGATATCGTAAAAAATCCAGGCCGGGTTGTTCGTCCATGCCCATTTAAAACCGCCGGTCCAGGTCCCACTATAAGTCCGGCCAATCGGATCATAATTATCCGGTACGCGGACAATGCGCATCATTGGTTCGCATGAAGCCTGAGGAATACTGCCGTTGAATTGGCTGGAATCAAACTCGACATACAGCAAAGCGGTGTTTGGGTAACGCAGCTTTGCATCAATAACTTCGGTGTAGCTCTGCAGCGTCATTGTGTCGCCGATCCTGGCGCTATTGGCATCCGCAGTAATTTTACGCAGGCGAACTGTCCAGATGCTGCCAGTTTGTGGCAAATCAATGCGGTGGCTGCGCTCATAGCCTGACGTAGTTTTGCCGGTAACCGCAGTGTTAACGACCGGCTGCCAGGTCCCGCCATCGGTCTGAAGCTCGATGATGTAGTTGATGGAGTACCCAACCAGATCGCCGTTGTCCTGCTGGTTAAACAATGACGGCCATTTCAGGCGCAGTCGGATTGCTGAAAGCTGGCCGTTGGTGAAAGTATGCGTCCACGCGGTAGCGCTTGAAACTGTTGTACCGACGCTGATCTCATTCTCTGTACCCGGCATGCCCTGGATATAAGTTTGCGCCTGATTACCCGGGCGAAACTCCCACGCTACACCACTGAAGTTTTGCGAGCCGTCGGCATTTTCCAGCGGTGTGCCGTCCAGAAAAATGCTCTTACCGTCAAGACCACCAGCAAACTCGCCCTCCCCCAGCGCCAGCAATAGTTTTGCTTTGGCGACGGACTGGAGATCATCAGGTTGTTCAACAGGTGTGCGCGGGGAAGAGCCGCCGCCTTTATTCCCTTTGATAAGCGTTGCAGTAGTCATATTGCACCCATAAAAAAAGCCACCCTGAGGTGGCCTGATGGAAAGATAAGTGGGTTACTGCTGGTCTTCGACGTAAATACCGGCTGAGATAATTGCACCGCCGATGCGACGTTTGCCATACCCCAACGGAACCGGGTATCCCTGAGCAGCGGTATTAGTCACGCCGCCAAATGCGTAGGAGGCTTTGTTGTCTGCGCCTTGTTTACTTGCCAAACCGGGTGGTTGAGGAGATAGCATCTGGGCAACACCGCCTATGGCCAGTGCCGCACCGGCGGAAAACATCAGGTTACTCGCTGCTATGCCAACGCCTGGCATCCATATTGCGGCAGCGACTAATACAGCCCCAAGAACTGTCTGTAAAAAACCACCTTTTTTGCTTCCAATGACTACAGGGACAATACGAATAACCTCTGATGTTATCGGGAATTCTAAATCGTCCTGTCCGATATTTTTTTTACCTTTGAAAACCGCATAAGTTAGCCCGCGACGATTGCTGGTTATCATAAATTTTTCGAAGCCAGGAATGGTCGCTGCAAGAGAACGCGTTGCCTCGGTGATGCTGCCAACTTACTGATTTAGTGTATGATGGTGTTTTTGAGGTGCTCCAGTGGCTTCCATTTCTATCAGCTGTCCTTCCTGCTCCGCTACTGAAGGCGTGGTGCG